>NZ_JBIURH010000035.1:0-72585 GCF_044740765.1 Kitasatospora sp. NPDC088346 | reverse complement strand
TCCGATGCGGCGACGACCGGACGAGCGCGATCGCATCCCGCTTGAACTCCGCCGTGTACCGCTTGCTCATGTTGCTCTTGCCACTCACTACCTGGACTGCTTCCTCCGGGACTCAACCGTCCCAGTATCAGGCTGTCCAGCTCAGTGGGGGAACTTCAGGTGGGTGCAGCAACGGGGGCCGACCTGGGGCTGCTCGAAAGAGGGGGTTGTGTGGACAGTGTTACCCACGAGCTGGCGGAACTCGACGAGGGCGTTCCGGTCATGCTGGTGGTGCTTTGCGGCAGGCTTGTGCTCGTGGGAGACCCGCGCGTCCTGTCGGCTGATCATTTTGCGCGACACGCGGCGGACGTCCGGGCTTGGATGGCTGGTGGGGTCGACGCCAACCGGGCGGCGGATGTGCTGGCCGGTCAGATCGAGTGCCTGATCAAGGGTGAGCCCCTCGCCCTGCCTGCTAGGTAAACGCACGTACGAGTGCCCCCGGACCGATCGCGGTCCGGGGGCACTGTGCTGCCGGGGTCAGGGTCAGGCGGCCTCGGCGAGGTCCGCGCGGGCGGGCACCACGTCGGCCGGAGGGCCGACCTGGGTGAGGCTGAACGCCGTGTCGACGGCGGTGATCACCTCCTCGTCGAGGGTGGAGAGCAGGTGCCCGTACTCGTCCACCGTCGTCTGGATCGACTCGTGGCCCAACCGCGCTTGGAGCGCCGGCAGCGGGAGCCTGCCCGCGATCATCCACGAGGCGTGCGTGTGCCGCAGGTCGTGCGTGCGCCGTGAGGCGCTGTGGTTCGAGTGGAGGTGAGAGACCTTCGCCGCTGATCCTGTCGCAGCAGGGCGGTGGAGCTGAGGGCAGCCGGATCCGGGTGACGCCGGGGAGGGTGGGAGCGGCCCTGACAAAGCCGGGACGGGCCAGTACTGCCAGATGGTTCGGGTCCGGCGAGCGGGACGGAGAGGAGTACGCGAGGAACCGGCGTGTGACACCCCCTTTATGCGACGCCAGCTCGAACCTGGTGGATCTGGGCTGGAAGCGGTGCGGACCCGTCGCGGGTTGGGCGGGGAACTTCCGGGGCAGTGGGCACGAGCTGTCAGGGAGGCTGCGAGGAAGGTCTGCGGCGTACTCGCAGCGATGCCGCAGGGGCATAGTCGGGCTCCTACTTCGTTGAGCGAACCACAGTGAACACGGGAACCGTCCCGGGTCTTGCCCTGCGCGTCGCGTCCAGCGGCGATGGTGGGGTTGGGCGCGTCGACCGCCGATCGGTCCGGGACGGGGCGGAGCCGCCGTAGTACTCCGAGGTCGGGAAAGCCGGCCACATGGGGAAGGGCGGCAGCGGTTTCGAGAAGGGAAGGACGCTGCAATGCCGGAAGACGCGTCGCCGAATGGCGATGCTCCTCGTTCTGGTCCGCCCGGGCCGGGGGCGAGGGTATCGGAGATGCAGGCCAAGCTTCACCGTTGGGCGGTGGCCGATCCTGGCCGCCGGTTCGATGAATTGTTCAACTTCGTGTGTGACCCGGCGACGTTGATCGTGGCGTTCGACCGGGTCGCGGGGAACCAGGGTGCGCGCACTGCTGGCGTGGACGGCTTGACGGTCGCCGACGTCGCGGAGCAGGTGGGTGTGCCCGGGTTCCTGGACGACCTGCGGGCTCGTCTCAAGGACGGTTCATTCCGACCGTTGCCGGTGCGGGAGCGCAAGATCCCGAAACCGGGCGGGTCGGGGAAGGTCCGCAAGCTCGGGATTCCGACGGTTGCGGACCGGGTCGTCCAGGCGGCGCTGAAACTGGTGCTGGAGCCGATCTTCGAGGCGGACTTCGCTCCGTGCTCGTACGGTTTCCGGCCCAAGCGGCGTGCCCAGGACGCGATCGCCGAGATCCACCACTTCGGCTCCCGCGGCTACCGTTGGGTGCTGGATGCGGACATCGAGGCGTGCTTCGACTCGATCGACCACGCGGCCCTGATGGACCGGGTGCGTCGGCGGGTGAAGGACAAGCGCGTCCTGGCGCTGGTCAAGGCGTTCCTCAAGGCCGGGATCCTCACGGAACTCGGCGAACACCGGGACACCATGACCGGCACACCGCAGGGCGGCATCCTGTCTCCGCTGCTGGCCAACATCGCCCTGAGCGTGCTCGATGAGCACGTGATGGGGCCGTGGAAGCCTGGCGGGGCAATGTCGACCCACGGCAAACGCGGCTACCGGCGCGCCAAGGGGCGACCGACGTGGCGGCTGGTGCGCTACGCGGACGACTTCGTCATCTTGGTGCACGGCTCGCGCGAGCACGTCGAGGCGCTACGCGAAGATGTCGCCGTCGCGCTGGCTCCGCTCGGGTTGCGGCTGTCACCGGCCAAGACCCAAGTGGTCCACCTGGGCGACGGGTTCGACTTCCTCGGCTTCCGCATCCGGTGGAAGCGCAAGAGGGGGACGGACAAGTGGTACGTCTACACCTTCATCGCGGTCAGGCCCCTCCGGTCGCTGAAGGCGAAGATTCGTGCCCTGACGCACAAGACATCGCAGCAGGACTTCGCGTCGGTTCTGACCAGACTCGGTCAGATCATGCGCGGATGGGCCAACTACTTCAAGTACGCCGTGGCCAAGCACACCTTCAGCAAACTGGACGACTTCACCTGGTGGAGGCTGGTCCACATGCTGAGGGCACGTCACGGCTGGAACTGGGGACAGGTCCGCCGACACCTCGCCGCCTCCGGGCGGTGGAGGATCGCGGCCGACGGGGTCGAGTACTTCCGGATCGAGGGTGTGACGGTCTCCCGCTACACCTACCGGGGCAACAAGATCCCGTCCCCGTGGCCTCCTGCGAACCCCGCCTGACGGCAGGAACCGTGGAGAGCCCGTTGCCGAGAGATCGGCACGGCGGGTTCGGAGAGCGGTCCGGGGAAACGGACCGGGAGCAATCCCGGCACCGCACCCCGGGCCGACTCACCATGCGGGGCGACTTGGTCAGCCCCTCCTCCTGGGCCGTCGCGATGGCCGGCAACCACCGCTGGCGCCGGAAGCCCACCGGCAGCCATGCACCGCCCTGGGGCGCGAGGAACAGTAGGCCGTCCGCCGCCTTGCCCCGGGCCGCGAGCTGGACGATCTCACTCTGACGTGCCGTCAGGACGATGGTGCGCCGCGACTTCTTCGTCTTCGGCGGCCCCATGTACCGCTTTCCGTTCTCGTCGAGCTTCCACGTCCGCTGGATCCGCAGCGCCGGGCGCCCGTTGCGCCGGACGATGTCACGCTTCTGCAAGGCGGACAGCTCGCCCCACCGAAGGCCGGTCCCGACCGCAAGCTCGACCATGTCGGCGGCATCGGCCTTCAGGTGCTTGTGGATAAGGGCGTACTCCCAGTGCTCCAAGAAGCACATCTCATCGGCGTCGGTGTCGTCCGTGCGCGGCAGTCGGGTGCCATCGCACGGGTTGGCCGCGCGCAGGTCGGCCACGACGGCGGCCTTCATGATGCTCGACAGCAGGCCGTGCTCGTCCCGGATGGTCTTCGCCCGGTGCTTGCGGCGCTTGCGCGCACCCTCGGGTGGGTGCGGCCCCCAGCGCCCCGCTCCCAGGTCGTTGACCCACAACTTGATCGCGTCGCTCGTGATGGACAGCTCGCCGTCGGCGACCGAGCAGTCGCGGAACCACGGAACCATGCTGTGCTCGATCATCTTCCGGTACTTCGCCTTGGTGCCGCCCTGCACGCCGGTCAGCAGGTCGACGAACTTGAGCGCGTACGCCTCGAACATCGTCTCGGGGTCGACCTCGACCTCGGGCTCGGCCGGCGCTTCCTCGACGAAACCGCGTCCCCGGACCCACCCGGGCGGCCACTGCTCGCCGAACCCCTTCACCAGGTCGCGGAAGCGCTCGGCGAGTTCCATCTCGTCGAACTTCTCGGACTCTTGCTTGCCTGCCCGGGCCCCGCCGTCACGCCAGGTGACCGTGTACGTGGTGCCGCCGTCTTTGCGTTCGCGAACGCGAATGGATGCCATGCGACGAACCTAGCCGACCCGTGCTGACACCGGTGCTGTAATTTTCCCGGGCAAGCACAAGGGGCTGACCCGCTTTCGCAGGTCAGCCCCTGTGTGGTGCTGGCGGAGGATACGAGATTCGAACTCGTGAGGGGTTGCCCCCAACACGCTTTCCAAGCGTGCGCCCTAGGCCACTAGGCGAATCCTCCGTGGGAGAGCTTAGTACATGTTCAGGGGTGCTCGCGACCACCTATCCGCAGGTGGCTGCGGGCGGCTGCCTGCGGATCGCGGAAGCGGGACGGCGGTACGGACGGGGTCCGGGATCCGCTACTCTGGTGCCAGCCCCTCGTGCGGCGTTATCTCTCTGAACCCCCCCAGGGCCGGAAGGCAGCAAGGGTAGGAGGGCTCTGGCGGGTGCACGGGGGGTCCTTGCGTTCCCGGGGGCTCGCGGGGGCGACGCGTTTGTCTGCCGCGCCCGATATCGTCGGTGGCGTGTCCCTAGCCCTGTACCGCCGCTACCGCCCGGAGACCTTTGCGGAGGTCATCGGCCAGGAGCATGTGACTGCTCCGCTCCAGCAGGCCCTGCGCAACAACAGGGTCAATCACGCCTACCTGTTCAGCGGTCCCCGCGGTTGCGGCAAGACGACCAGCGCGCGGATCCTCGCCCGCTGCCTCAACTGCGAGCAGGGCCCGACCCCGACGCCGTGCGGCGCGTGCCAGTCCTGCCGGGACCTGGCGACCGGCGGCCCCGGCTCGATCGACGTGATCGAGATCGACGCGGCCTCGCACGGTGGTGTGGACGACGCCCGTGAGCTGCGGGAGCGGGCGTTCTTCGCCCCGGTGCACAGCCGGTACAAGATCTTCATCCTGGACGAGGCCCACATGGTGACCTCGGCCGGCTTCAACGCGCTGCTGAAGGTGGTGGAGGAGCCGCCGGAGCACCTCAAGTTCATCTTCGCCACCACGGAGCCGGAGAAGGTGATCGGGACGATCCGCTCCCGCACCCACCACTACCCGTTCCGGCTGGTGCCGCCGGGCACCCTGCGCGACTACCTGGCACAGGTCTGCGGCCGGGAGGGGATCGAGGTCGAGGACCCGGTCTTCCCGTTGGTCGTGCGCGCCGGCGCCGGTTCCGTCCGGGACTCGATGTCGGTGATGGACCAGCTGCTGGCCGGCGCCGCCGAGGGCGGGGTGACGTACCGGATGGCGACCTCGCTGCTCGGGTACACCGACTCCGCGCTGCTGGACGAGGTGGTGGACGCCTTCGCCGCGCAGGACGGCGCGACCGTCTTCCAGGTGATCGACCGGGTGGTCGAGGGCGGCCACGACCCGCGCCGTTTCGTGACGGACCTGCTGGAGCGCCTGCGCGACCTGGTGATCCTCGCGACCGTGCCGGACGCGGGGGAGAAGGGCCTGCTGGACGCGCCCGCCGACCGGGTCGCGATCATGCAGGCGCAGGCGGACGGGTTCGGCGCGGCCGAGCTGAGCCGGGCCGCCGACATCGTCAACACCGGGTTGACCGAGATGCGCGGGAACGCGGCGCCTCGACTGCAGCTGGAGCTGATCTGCGCCCGGGTGATGCTGCCGGGCGCGTACAGCGACGAGCTGTCGCTGCAGGCCCGGCTGGACAAGCTGGAGCTGCGGGCCGCTGCGGGCGCGCTCGCGGCTCCGATCGGCGGCTTCGCCCCGCCGTCCGCCGTGCAGCCGGTCGTGCAGCCGATGGCCGAAAGCGCTGTGGCCCCGGCCGCGCCGGCACCGGTCACCCCCGCCGCGGCGCCCGCGCCCGTCCCCGCTGCGCCCGCCCCGGCCGCCGGCCCCGCGCCGGGTGCCTGGCCGATCCCGCGGAGCTTCCCGGCCGCGGGGTCCCCGGCCCCCGCCGACCAGCCGGCCGCGGCCGCCACGCCGCCCGCCCCGCCCGTCCCGGCCGCCATCCCGGAGCCGGTCCAGCCCCAGCCGCAGGCCCCGTCCGCCCCGGCCGCCGCCCAGCCGTCCGCCGCCGCCCAGCAGGGCGCCGGGCAGATCCGGCAGATGTGGCCGCAGATCCTGGACGCGGTGAAGAACCGCCGCCGGTTCACCTGGATCCTGCTCAGCCAGAACGGCCAGGTGGCCGGGTTCGACGGCAGCGTGCTCCAGGTGTCCTTCGTCAACGCGGGCGCCCGGGACAGCTTCGTCTCCAGCAACAGTGACGACGTGCTGCGCCAGGCGCTCGCGGACTCGCTCGGGGTGGACTGGCGGGTGGAGTGCATCGTCGATCCGTCCGGCGGTTCCGCCGGCGGGACGCCCCCGCCGGCCACGGGCGGCGGGGGCGGAGGCGGCGGTTGGGGTGCCCCGGCGCCGGCCGCCCGCCCCGCCTCCGGGTTCCCCCAGCCGGGCGGTCAGCCGCCCGGGGGTCAGCCGTCCGGTTTCCAGCCGGCCGCGCCCCCCGCGCCCGCCCCGGCGCAGCAGCCGTCCCCGCCGGTGCAGGCCGCTCCGCAGGCCGGGCCGCAGCAGCCCTCGGCCGTTCGGCCGCCGTCTTCGCAGGCCGGGCCGTCCCGGCCGCCGGCGCCGCAGCACGTGGCGCCGGAGGACGACGTCCCCGAGGACGACGACCCGGACCTGAACGAGCAGGTGTTCTCCGGTCAGGAGCTGATCATCCGCGAGCTGGGCGCCACCGTGCTGGAGGAGATCCACCACAACGGCTGATCGGGTGACGCGTACGCTCGGAAGGGTGTCGTCGGCACCGGCGACGTTTCCGTGTACAGGCAGGAGAGAGCCGTGTTCCCTGGTGGTGGCCAGCCCAACATGCAGCAGCTGCTGAAGCAGGCGCAGAAGATGCAGGAGGAGCTGGGCAAGGCGCAGCGCGAGCTGGCCGAGGCGCAGGTGAGCGGTTCGGCGGGCGGCGGTCTGGTCGAGGCGACGGTGACGGGTTCGGGTGAGCTGGTGGCGCTGACGATCGCGCCCGAGGCGGTCGACCCGGAGGACACCGAGACCCTGGCCGACCTGGTGCTGGCCGCGGTCCGGGACGCCAGTGCGGCGGCGCAGAAGCTCCAGGCGGAGCGGATGGGCCCGCTGACCCAGGGCCTCGGTGGCGGCGGGATCCCCGGTCTCCCGTTCTGACCCGCTGACGGCCGAGCCGCGGGTTCTGACCCCTCGACCCGTTCTGACCTGGGGCGACACCGGGTTCCCCGGTCGTCCGGCGGTCGTGCGGGCGGGTCGGGTGATGTGTGATTAATGCGGTGGTCGGGCGTCGGACGGTGTGTCCGGCGCCCGATTCGTTGGATGATGGCACCGGAGCACCCGGCACCGGGGCAACAGGCCCCGGAGCGGTGCCCGGCCGAAGGAAGGCGCGGAGTTGTACGAGGGCGTGGTTCAGGACCTGATCGACGAACTGGGCAGGCTGCCCGGCGTCGGGCCCAAGAGCGCACAGCGGATCGCCTTCCACATCCTGCAGGCCGACCCGGTCGACGTCCGCCGGCTCGCGTTCGCGTTGCAGCAGGTCAAGGAGAAGGTCCGGTTCTGCGCGGTCTGCGGCAACGTCGCGGAGGCCGAGCAGTGCCGGGTCTGCCTCGACCCGCGCCGCGATCTCGCGGTGATCTGCGTGGTCGAGGAGCCCAAGGACGTGGTGGCGATCGAACGCACCCGGGAGTTCCGGGGCCGCTACCACGTGCTGGGTGGCGCGATCAGCCCGATCGAGGGTGTCGGTCCGGACGACCTGCGGATCCGTGAACTCATGACGAGGCTCGCGGACGGCACGGTCACCGAGCTGATCCTGGCCACCGACCCCAACCTGGAGGGGGAGGCGACCGCCACCTACCTGGCCCGGCTCTGCAAGCCGATGGGCCTGAAGGTGACCCGGCTGGCGAGCGGCCTGCCCGTCGGCGGGGACTTGGAGTACGCCGACGAGGTCACCCTCGGCCGGGCCTTCGAAGGGAGACGACTGCTCGATGTCTGACGTAACCCACAGCCTCACCCATACCGACGAGCCGGACGACTTCGCCGTCCAGATCGCCGACTCGGTGGAGAGCTTCGTGCTGGCGGTCTCCGAGGTCGCCAAGGGCGACGAGCCGGGCAGCGCGGTGTCGCTGCTCCTGCTGGAGGTCTCCCAGCTGCTGCTGACCGGCGGACGGCTGGGGGCGATCGAGGACGTCCTGCCCGAGGACCGCTTCGAGCCCGACACCGGCCCGGAGCCGGACGGCGTCGAGCTCCGGGAGCGGCTGGCCGAGCTGCTGGCCCCGATCGACGTGTACCACGAGGTCTTCGACCCGTACGGGCCGCCGGAGAAGCCGAGCGCGTTCCGGATCTCGGACGACCTGGCCGGGGTGGTGTCGGAGCTGCAGCACGGGCTGACGCACTACCGCGAGGGCCGGGTCAGCGAGGCGCTCTGGTGGTGGCAGTTCTCGTACCTGTCGAACTGGGGCTCCACCTGCACGGCCGTGCTGCGGGCGCTGCAGTCGCTGATCGCGCACGTCCGGCTGGACAGCCCGATCGGTGCGGCGGCGGACGGGGCCGACACCGACGACGACGGGCTCACCGACGAGCAGCTGGAGCAGCAGGCCGGTGACCTGATGGCGGCCGAGCTGGGGCTCTGAGCCCGCCGCGGGCCACCCGCGCGGTGCGGGCCGGTCACCCGGCGAGGGCCGGCCGGGTGCTCGGTGCGGATGTGACGCAGTCGTCAGCGATTTCCGGGGCGTCGAAATCCCGGGGGTCGCGGCCGGGTGGGCCCGGCGATTCTCCGGGCGGCCGGCGGTTCGCCCGGAGACCTGCCGGTCGGGACGGCGTCCTCCTGTCCGTCAGGCGATACCAGCGTCTCATCATATGGAATGTGGCGGATCGGCCTGCCCCGCTCGATAGACTGACGCGGACCGCACAGCCCCGTTTCCGTGGGGCCGAGGGGGCCACCAATCCCCCGAAACCGACTCAAGTCGAGGAGCGCACGTGGGCCTTGTCGTGCAGAAGTACGGCGGCTCATCCGTTGCGGATGCCGAGGGCATCAAGCGCGTGGCCCGTCGGATCGTCGACACCAGGAAGGCCGGCCATGAGGTCGTCGTCGTGGTGTCCGCGATGGGCGACACGACGGACGAGCTCATCGAACTCGCGGAACAGGTGACCCCTCTTCCGTCCGGCCGTGAGTTCGACATGCTGCTGACCGCTGGAGAGCGCATCTCCATGGCGCTGCTGGCCATGGCGATCAAAACGCTGGGCCACGAGGCCCAGTCCTTCACCGGCAGCCAGGCCGGTGTCATCACCGACTCCACGCACAACCGCGCGCGGATCATCGACGTGACGCCGGGCCGGATCCGCAACGCCCTGGACGAGGGCAACATCGCGATCGTGGCCGGGTTCCAGGGCGTCTCCCAGGTCAGCAAGGACATCACCACGCTCGGCCGCGGTGGTTCGGACACCACGGCGGTGGCGCTGGCGGCGGCCCTGGGCGCCGAGGTCTGCGAGATCTACACCGACGTGGACGGCGTCTTCACCGCCGACCCGCGCGTGGTGAAGAAGGCCCGCAAGATCGACTGGATCGGCTTCGAGGACATGCTGGAGCTGGCCTCGTCCGGCTCCAAGGTGCTCCTCGACCGCTGCGTCGAGTACGCGCGGCGCTACGACATCCCGATTCACGTACGCTCGTCCTTCTCCGGTCTGCCGGGGACAATCGTCAGTGGCACCAACCCGAACAAGCCCGAAGGGGGCGAGATGGAGCAGGCCATCATCTCCGGAGTCGCCCACGACACGTCCGAGGCCAAGATCACGGTCGTCGGCGTACCGGACAAGCCGGGCGAGGCGGCCCGCATCTTCCGCGCCATCGCGGATGCCGAGGTCAACATCGACATGGTGGTGCAGAACGTCTCCACCGCGTCGACCGGCCTCACCGACATCTCCTTCACCCTGCCCAAGACCGACGGCCAGAAGGCCATCGACGCGCTGGCCCGGGTCAAGGAGGGCATCGGCTACGAGTCGCTGCGCTACGACGACGCGATCGGCAAGCTCTCCCTGGTCGGCGCGGGAATGCGCTCCAACCCGGGCGTGACCGCGACGTTCTTCGAGGCGCTCTCGGAGGCCGGCGTCAACATCGAGCTGATCTCCACCTCGGAGATCCGGATCTCGGTGGTCACCCGCTCCGAGGACGTCCCGGAGGCGGTCCGCGCGGTGCACAGCGCGTTCGGCCTGGACAGCGAGACGGACGAGGCCGTCGTCTACGGCGGCACCGGGCGCTGAGGCGCCCAGCCGCACGGCCGCACGGCCGCGGAGCCGCGCACGACCGCACAGCAGCACAAGCAGAGCCGCACAACGGCCGGTCGCCCTCGGGCGGCCGGCCGTCGCCGTGTTCGGCCGCGCCCACCGCCTCCACCTGTGGCTTCCGGCGCCGGGAGGCGCCCGTCCGGACGATGGGTCAGAATCCCTTCCCATAACCCTGGAGGCGGATTCCGACGGTACGGAAGAATGTCCCCGGGGTCAGGGCAACCATGACAGGGGTTCGAGTGTCCAAGAGGCGTGGCGAATGCGATGGGGGCAGTGGGCGTGGCGGCACTGCCGGTGATGACGCTGCCGGGGGCGGCCCGGCGGCCGGCCGATAGCGCCGTGGCAGCTGCTTCGGCGGCATCGGACGCGACCGGGGCCAGCGTCGACCAGCTCACCGAGACCTACCAGGCCCACTACCGGTCCCTGCTGCGCCTGGCCGCGCTGCTGCTGGACGACCTGTCCTCCTGCGAGGACGTGGTCCAGGAGGCCTTCATCCGGGTGCACGCGGCCCGCCGCCGGGTCCGCGAACCGGAGAAGACCCTCGCCTACCTGCGGCAGACCGTGGTCAACCTCTCGCGGTCCACGCTGCGACGACGGATCCTCGGCCTGCGGCTGCTGCCCAAGCCCATGCCTGACATGGCCAGTGCAGAAGAGGGCGCCTACGATGCGCTGGAGCGCGACCGCCTCAGAGCGGCGCTCCGGGGGTTGCAACGCCGTCAGCGGGAGGTACTGGTGCTGCGCTACTACGCGGATCTGACCGAGGCTCAGGCAGCCGAGGTGCTCGGCATCTCCGTCGGTTCGGTGAAGGCGTACGGCTCACGCGGACTGAGCGCCCTGCGGACCGTGATGGACACCAGTGATGACTGACGGTCACAGCCGCCGTGGCGGCCTCGACCCGACGAGCGGTCAGCCCGGCGAGGGCACTCCGCTGGAGCGGGAGCTGCGGGACCTGCTGCACCGGTCGGTCGCCGACCTGGAGCCCGACGCCGCGGCGCTGGCCCGGATCAGGATCGCGGTGCCGCGCCGCAGGGTCCGTTACCGCAACACCTGGACGGGCGCCGCCGCCGCCGTGCTGATGGCGGCCGCCGCCGTGCCCGCGATCCGGGGCATCGGCCCGCTCGACCTCTCGGGCGGCGCCGGTGACGCCGAGCGCACCCCGGTCCGCGCGGGCATGTCCCCGACCGACCCCACCCGGGGAGCCGCCCACCCGCTGCCGTCCGCCCGTCCGGCCGAGGGCACGGCCGGCGTGAGCCCGTCGGCCGACCCGGGGACGGTGGCCCCGAGCGCACCGTCCGCCGCGGGCACCACGGGTACCTCCGCCCCGCCCCCGGCGCCCTGGTGCGCCCCGGGGGACCTGGGCGAGCCGCAGACCCACCTGGAGCCGCCGGACGCCGCCGGCAAGGTGTACGGCTGGATCGCGCTGCGCAACACCTCCGCCGGCGGCTGTCGGGTTCCGCAGGACGGCCGGCTGACGGTCAGTGCGGCCGTCGGCAGCGATCCCGGCAGCGTCAAGGTGGTGCCGCACCGGGCCGGCGACGCGGCCGCCGCACTGCCCGCCCCGGCGGCCCAGCCGCAGGAGGTGCTGCTGGCGCCGGGCTCCTGGTACCGGATCCGGTTCGGCTGGGTCCCGGGCACCGGCTGTACGGCGGCGGGCACCGCCCCGAGCAGCCAGGCGGTGCCCGCCGCGGTGCACGCCGGGCTGATCGACCCCGCCTCCGCCGCACCGGGCGGGGAGCAGCAGGGGGCCGGTGCCGGCGCCGGCGCGAGCCCCAGCCCGTCCGATCCGGTCACGCCCGCACCGAGTCCCACCCCCACGCCGACCGCTCCGGTACCGGCGCTCACCCTGGCGTACGCGCCGCAGGCGGACGCCCCGGTGGTGGCGAGCGCCGTGCTGAAGGGGGCGTGCGGCGGGACGGTCCA
The DNA here is from genome assembly GCF_044740765.1 of Kitasatospora sp. NPDC088346. NCBI lineage: Bacteria > Bacillati > Actinomycetota > Actinomycetes > Kitasatosporales > Streptomycetaceae > Kitasatospora > Kitasatospora sp. NPDC088346. The sequence goes on along the minus strand of NZ_JBIURH010000035.1, from coordinate 60,501 downwards.
CCAGACGCTTCCCGAGCCGGGCGGCGCCGGCCCCCAGCCCTCGGCACCGTCTGGCGGATAGCCCCCGGGCGGCGGTCGGGTGGCCCCCGGGCGTCGGGCAGGGCGGCGGTCGGGGCGTCGGGCGGGCAGCGGCCCGGGTGTCGCCGCACCCGTCCCCGGCCCGGCGGACCCGGCGGCGGGGCCGGGGTGAGGAGTGGTTACGGTGGGGGGTGTGTACCGGTTTCTCCTGACCCCGCGCTGGCTGGGCGGCACCGCCGTCGGCCTGGTCGCCATCGTGGTCTGCCTGCTGCTCGGCTCCTGGCAGCTGGGACGCTTCGAGGACCGGGTCGGCACCCAGCACGATCTGGCGGCCGCGGTCGCCGCCACCGGTCCGGCCGTCCCGCTCGGCACCGTCCTGACCGGCGAGCAGGCCCGGGTCGGCACCGACACCGTCGGCCGGGCGGTCACCGTCACCGGCGACTACGACGCGGCCCGCCAACTGCTGGTGCCCAACCGCACGGTCGACGGTCACGAGGGCTACTACGTGCTCACCCCGCTGCGCACCCCGGACGGTCGCGCCGTCGCGGTGGTCCGCGGCTGGGCGGCCGGCGAGCCGGGCGCCGCCCCGCAGGTGCCGGCCGGTGAGGTCAGCGTGACCGGCCGGCTGCAGGCGCCGGAGACCAGCGGCAGCGGCGGCGCGGTGGCCGGCGGGCTGCCCACCGGCCAGCTCGGCACGATCAGCCCGGCGACCCTGGTGAACGCGCTGCCGTACCCGGTGTTCGACGGCTGGGTGGCGGCCGACGAGGCGCCGGCCGGCCTGACCGCCGTCCCGACCGTCCGTCCGCAGGGCGGTGACGGGCTGAGCCTGCGCGCGTTCCAGAACCTCGGCTACACCCTGGAGTGGTTCGTCTTCGCGGGCTTCGTGGTCTTCATGTGGTACCGCCTGGTCCGCCGCGAGGCGGAGGCGGTGCAGGACCGGGCCCTCGGACTGGACCCGGCCCTGTAGCCGCCGGCGTTACCGCTTCACGCCCGGGCTCACCGCGGGCAGCGGCACCCTGGTCGGCGTCGGGCTGGGCGCGGGCCGGCCGCACCCGTCGCCGTCACCGTCACTGTGCGAGTCGGTGTGGTGGTGCACCGTCCGGGTGCTCTTGGAGCTCTTCGAGCCCTTGCTGCTGCTCTTGCTGCCACTGCTCTTGCTGCCGCCTCCGCTCTTGCCGCTCTTGTCGATCGCCTGCGCGGGCGCGGCGAGGGCCTGGTAGCAGTCGTCGTAGCCGTCGTCCGAGGCGCAGCCGCTCGCGGCCAGCAGCAGGGTGAGCACCACGGCCACGGTGGCGGCGAGGCCGCCGCGTCCGGTCCGGTTCACCCGTGCTCCCCGAGGTGGCGGCGGACGAAGTCGATCTCCAGCCGGAGCTGCTTGATCCGCTCCTCCACGACGAGCGAGCCGTGCCCGGCGTCGAACCGGTACACCTCGTGCACCTTGTCCAGTTCGGCGAGGCGCCGCACGTAGTTGTCGATCTGCCGGATCGGGCACCGGGGGTCGTTGACGCCGGCGCTGATGTAGACCGGTGCCCGGACCTGCTCGACGTAGCTGAGCGGCGAGGAGGCGTGCCAGCGCTCCGGGACCTCCTCGGGGGTGCCGCCGAAGAGCGTGCGGTCCAGGGACTTGAGCGCCTCCATCTCGTCGGCGTACGCGGTGAGGTAGTCCGCCACCGGGACGGCGGCCAGGCCGAGCGTCCAGTGGTCGGGCTGCACGCCCAGTCCCAGCAGGGTCAGGTAGCCGCCCCAGGAGCCGCCGGAGAGCACCAGGCGCTCCGGGTCGGCCAGGCCGGAGGAGATCGCCCACGTGCGGACGGCGCCGATGTCCTCCAGCTCGATCAGGCCGACCCGCTCGCGCAGGGCGTCCGTCCAGGCCTGGCCGTAGCCGGTGGAGCCGCGGTAGTTGACCCGGACGACGGCGAAGCCGTGGTCGAGCCAGGCGGCCGGGCCGGCGGCGAAGGAGTCGCTGTCGTGGTGGGTCGGGCCGCCGTGCACCTCGAAGACGGTCGGGAACGGGCCGGTGCCCTCCGGCCGCTGGACCAGCGCGTGCACCCGCCCGCCGGGCCCGTCCACCCAGACGTCCTCGACCGGCACCGAGCCGGGCGGCACCGGCCCGGGCGCCCGGAGCACCACCGCGCCGGAGGTGGACCGGACGGCCGAGGGCTCGGCCGCGGAGGACCAGAGGAACTCCACCGTGCCGTCCGGCCGGGCGGTCGCCCCGGCGACGGTGCCGCGCGGGGTGTCCAGCCTGGTCAGCGTGGCGGTCGCGAGCTCGTACGAGAAGAGCTCGCTGCGGGCTTCGTACTCGTGCTCGATCAGCAGGGCCGCCGCGCCGGGCCGCCACTGCGCGGAGAGGTCGCCGGGGAAGTCCCGGCCCTGCTCGTCGTGGAGCGGCAGCGCGGTCTCCGTCCCGGTGGCGAGGTCGTAGACCACCGGTTCCCAGCGGCCGCGGCGCTGGTGCGCGAGCAGCATCCGGGTGTCGCCGTCGGCCGGTGCGAAGCCGAGGCAGACCAGCCCGCGCGGGTCCGGACGCCCGGTCACCTCGTCCAGCTCGGCGACGGCCGAACCGTCGGCCGTCCTGATCACCCGGATCGCGGCGTGCATCGCGTCGCCGTGCTCGGTGTGCTCGAAGGCCAGCAGCGAGCTGTCGTACGAGAGGTCGCCGAGCCCGCCGTACTCGGCGTGGCGGTAGATCACCTCGGCCTTCGCGGACCCAGGGCGGCGCAGGTACAGCTCGGTGCCGTCCTCCTCGCCGGAGGTGCCGACCACCACGGTGCCGTCCCGGCCCAGTGCGAGGCCGGTGGAGTAGGCGGCGGGCACGCCGGGGACGGCCTCCTCGTCCGGCCCGCCGGCGAACGGCTGCCGGCGCCAGACGCCGAGCTCGTCGCCGTCGGTGTCGTCGAACCACCAGACCCACTCGCCGTCCGGGCTCAGCTCGGCGTCGGTGGTGCCGGTCGGCCGGTCGGTCGCCCGGCGGTGCTGGTCGGTCGTGCGGTCCCAGGTGTACACCTCGTAGGTCCCGGTCGCGTTCGACACGTACAGCGCGCGTTCGGGGGCGTCCTCGGCCCAGTCCGGCAGCGATACCCGCGCTGCCCGGAACCGCTGCTCCCACGCCGGTGCGGCGCTTGTCTCCTCGCTCATGGCCCCCATCCAACCCGATCGGCGGCGGGTAGCGGAACGCGCGGGACGGGCCGTTCGCGCCCGGGGCGTGCGCCGACCTGTGCGCCCCCGCGCCGCCGGACACGCGGCCGGACCTGGCCCGACGCGCCCCCGGCCGGGGTTCGGGTTATCAAGGAATGCCGCCAAACCCGGACAAATGGAGCGCCGCATGCCCGTCATCCTGCCCGCCGCCCCTGCCGCGCCCGGGTCCCCCGACCGCCCGGTGCTCACCGCCGAGGCCTGCGGCCTGGTGGCCGAGGTCGAGGCGTACCTGGCCTCCCTCCCGGCCCCGGCCCGCCTGCCGGCCCCCTACGTCTGCCAGCTCGGCAGTGTCGCGGTGTCCTGGAACGCGGGCCACGACCTCCCCCGCCGGACGCTGTGGGACCGGCTGGTCCGCCGCCCGGCCCGCCCGGTCGACGTCACGGTGGCCGGGCACCTGCGGCTGACCTCCCGATACCTCGCCGACGCCGGCTGGCTGCAGGGCGCGATGTGGGACTGCGAGGGCCGGGTCTGCCTGCTCGGCGCCCAGGCCGCCGTCCTGGCCCACGGCTACGGCACGCCGTACACCGCCCGCCGGGCCCGCGCCCAGGTGATGGAGGTGCTGCACGCGACCGGCCGTCCCGTCGGCTCCCCGGACGCGTACAACGACGCCGCCGGCACCACCCAGGCCGACGTGCACCGGCTGCTCGACGTCGCGGCCGCCCGGGCCGAGCGCCTCGGCATCTGACGACCGGTCGACCACTCGTCCGGCGGTGCGTGGTGGCACCCACCGGCCCGATGGTACGTATCGTCAGAAAAGCCACATCACTGAGCGCCGACCGCACGGGCGACCGCCCGGATCCAGCCGGGAGAGCGAATGCCCGTGTCCCACAGCTCCGCCACGCCCGCCGCCCCCGCCGACCCCGGCCTGCTCTGGCGCCTCGGTTCGTGGTGCGCCCGTCACTGGGTGATCGTCCTGCTGATCTGGCTGGTGGCCCTGGGCGGCCTCCAGGCGCTCAACCGGCTGCACGGCGGCGAGTACTCGGACGACTTCGCGCTCCCCGGCTCGCAGTCCAGCATCGGCCAGAACGTCCTCCAGGAGCACGACCCGACGGTCGGCGGCTACAGCTCGCCGGTGGTGCTGAACGACGCCCAGCCGCTCAGCACCTTCCAGGGCCAGATCGGCCAGGTGGTCACCTCGCTGCAGCAGCTGCCGCACGTCACCTCGGTGCAGAACCCGCTCACGGTGCCCTCCCTGCCCACCGGCCCGCTCTCCGCCGACGGGCAGACGGGCTTCATCACCGTCCGCTTCGACTCCAACCCCAGCACCCTCGGCGACCCGTACCTGACCGGGGTCGACGACGCCGTCGCCCCGCTGCGGGCGGCCGGCGTCGAGGTCGAGTACGGCGGGTCGCTGGGCGAGCTGGCCCGGCCGAAGGCGGACGACCGGAGCAGCGAGGCGATCGGCTTCGCCGTCGCGATCCTGGTCCTGCTGATCGGCTTCGGCAGCGTGATCGCCGCCGGCCTGCCCCTGGTCACCGCGCTGATCGGGGTGATCGTCGGACTGGCCTGCCTCGGGCTGCTGGCCGCGCTGACCACCTTCGCCACCGTCTCGCCGACCCTGGCGACCATGATCGGCCTGGGCGTGGGCATCGACTACGCCCTCTTCCTGATCACGCGTCACCGCCAGGACCTGATGGACGGCATGGACCCGATCGCCTCGGCCGGCCGCGCGGTCTCCACCAGCGGCCGGGCCGTCCTGGTCTCCGGCTGCACGGTCATCGTCGCGCTCACCGGCCTCTCGGCCTCCGGCGTCACCTTCATCACCAAGCTCGGTGTCGCGGCCGCCGTGACGGTGGTCTCCGCGGTGCTCGGCGCGCTCACCCTGCTGCCGGCCCTGCTCGGCCTGATCGGCCCGCGGATCGACCGCTTCCGGGTGCGAAGGCCCGTCGCCGAGTCCTCGACCGGACCGGGCGAGGAGGCCGCCGGTTTCTGGCACCGCTACGCGCGGCGGGTGGAGTTCCGGCCCTGGTCCTTCCTGGCCGGCGGCGTGGTGGTGATCGCGATCCTGGCGATCCCGCTGTTCTCCATCCAGCTCGGGCACATCGACGACGGCGCCGACCCGATCACCTTCACCGACCGGCGGGCCTTCGACCTGATGAGCGACGCCTTCGGCCCCGGCTCCAACGGGCCGCTGACCGTGGTGGTCGACCAGACCTCGGTGGCCTCCGCCGACCGCGCCGCGCAGGGCGCCGCCGTCCAGCAGGCGCTCACCGGCCTGCCCGGCTCCTCCAGCGTCACCCAGCTCCAGCCGACCCCGGACGGCGAGGTGCTGTTCGGCACCGTCTTCTCCTCGACCGTGCCGCAGGACGAGAACACCACCCACCTGGTCAACCAGCTCCGGGACACCGTCCTGCCGGCCGCACTGGCGGGCACCCCGGCCGAGGGCTACGTGACCGGCTCCACGGCCGGACAGGTCGACTTCCTCGACATCGTCTCCGCCCGGCTCCCGGTGATCATCGCGGTGGTGGTCGGCCTGGCCTTCCTGATCATTCTGCTGGTCTTCCGCGGGCCCCTGGTCGCGCTCAAGGCCGCCGTGCTCAACCTGCTGTCCATCTCCGCCTCCTACGGCGTGGTGGTCGCGGTCTTCCAGTGGGGCTGGGGCGGGCCCGCCCTGGGCGTCAACGGCAAGGTGCCGATCGAGAGTTACGTGCCGATGATGATGTTCGCCATCGTCTTCGGCCTGAGCATGGACTACGAGATCTTCCTGCTCTCCCGCGTCCACGAGGCCTGGACCCGGACGGCGGACAGCAAGGCCAGCGTCGCCCACGCCCTGGAGATCACCGCCCGCGTGATCACCTGCGCCGCGCTCATCATGTTCTCCGTCTTCGCGGCCTTCATCGTCAGCGACAACATCGTCGTCAAGATGCTCGGGCTCGGCCTCGCGGTCAGCGTGCTGATCGACGCCACCGTGGTCCGCCTGCTGATGGTGCCCGCGGTGATGACCCTGCTCGGCAAGTGGGCTTGGTGGACGCCGCGCTGGCTCGACCGGGTGCTGCCGCACCTCAGCCCCGAGGGCTGACGCCGCCGCGCGGCGGACGGAGGGACGCGCCCGCTACGGCGTGGCGCACGGGGGACGGTCGACGCGCCGCCATGATGATCGAGGACATCGGCAGTGGCGTCGCGACCCATCGTTAGGGGCTGGTCGGCAGCCCGCGTCGCGAAAGGCACCCCCGTGACCACACCACCCCCCGCCGGCGCCCCCGCCGACGACGCCGGGCAGCACCCGCACACCGCCGCCGGCACCGCCCCGGCCGGCCCGCCCCCGGGCGCCGGGCCCGGGGATGCGGAGCTCTACGAGCGGCGCTGGCAGGCCCTGTTCGTCTGCCTGCTGGCCGGCTTCATGTCCCTGCTGGACATCAGCATCGTCAACGTCGCCCTGCCCTCCGTCCGGACGGGCCTGCGGCTCTCCGACAGCGGCGTGCAGTGGGTGCTCTCCGGGTACGCGCTGGCCTTCGGCCTGGTCCTCGTCCCCGCCGGTCGGCTCGGCGACGCACGCAGCCGCCGCGCCGTCTTCATGACCGGCCTCGCCCTGTTCACCGCGGCGAGCGCCGTGGCCGGGGCCGCGCAGAACGAGACCTGGCTGGTGACCGCCCGCTTCGCCCAGGGCGTCGCCGGCGGCCTGCTGGTCCCGCAGATCTCCGGGTTCATCCAGCAGCTCTTCCGCGGACCGGACCGCGGCCGCGCCTTCGGGATGCTCGGATCCACCATCGGCATCTCCACCGCCGTCGGCCCGCTGCTCGGCGGGATCCTGATCGAGGCCTTCGGCGCCGAGGAGGGCTGGCGGTGGGTCTTCTTCGTCAACCTGCCGATCGGCCTGGTCGCGCTCGTGCTGGCCCACCACCTGCTCCCCGGCCCCCCGGCCTCCCCCGACGGTGCGCCGCGACCCGCCGCCGGCCGGGGCGACTTCGACCCGGTCGGGGTGCTCCTGCTGGGCGCCGGCACCCTGCTCCTGCTGCTGCCCTTCGTGGAGCAGCAGTGGCGCAACGAGGCCAAGTGGCTGCTGATCCCGGCGTCGGTGGTGCTGCTCGCGGCCTTCGTCGGCTGGGAGCTCCGCTACGGCCGCGACCGCGAGCCGGTGGTCCGGATGAGCCTGTTCCGGGCCCGCTCGTACTCGCTGGGGGTGCTGCTGTCCCTGGTCTACTTCGCCGGATTCACCGCGATCTTCTTCGTCTTCAGCCTCTACCTGCAGAACGGCGAGCACTACAGCGCGCTGCTCGCGGGCCTGGCGATCACCCCGTTCGCGCTCGGCTCGGCCGCCTCCGCGGCGATCGGCGGCCGGGTGGTGCACCGGTACGGCAGGCCGCTGGTGACCGCCGGGCTGGTGCTGGTGGTCCTGGGGCTGGCCGCCGCGGCGGTCACCGTGCACATCTGGTCGGGGCGGTACGTCGGCTGGGCGACGGCGCTGCCGCTGCTGGTGGCCGGGGTGGGCAGCGGCCTGGTCGTCTCGCCGAACCAGACGCTGACGCTCAGCCAGGTCCCGGTCGCCCGGTCGGGCAGCGCCAGCGGCGTGCTGCAGACCGCGCAGCGGATCGGCTCCGCGGTCGGGATCGCCGCCGTCGGCGCGGTGTTCTTCTCCTGGATGGGCACCCACCGGGCCGACTGGCCCGGCGCCTTCCAGCTGGGCCTGCTGATGGCGCTCGGCTTCGTCGTGCTGGCCCTGCTGGTGGCCCTCGCGGACGCCGTCGCCTGCCGGGCCCGACGCGGACACGCTCCGGCTGCCGACCCCGAGGGGGCCGGCAGCCGGAGCGGCGCCGGGCACTGAACCGGTCAGGCGCCGCGGGACGGGCCCGCGCTCACGCGTCGAGGCACAGCACCGCGCGCAGCGCCTGCGCCAGCACCGGCTCCGCGGCCGCGGAGCCCGCCGCCGGGGCGCCGGTGGCCCGCCAGGCCACGAACCCGTCCGGGCGCACCAGGACGGCGCCGTCGGCGCCCGTCCCGTAGGCCTCGGCCCAGCCGGGCCCGGGCTCCGGCGCGAGCTCGTGCTCGGGCCCGTCGCCGATCCGGTAGGCGGCCAGCGGGACGCCGTGCTGCCGGGCGAGCCGCTGTGCCGCGGCCCGCCAGGCCTCGCCGTCGGGGCCGGTGAGCAGCACCATCGAGTCCTCGAACAGGTCGAGGGTGGAGATCCGCACGCCCGCCCGGCGCACCCACAGGTGCGGCGCGCGGCTGCCCGGCTCGCCGGTCGCGGCGAAGCCGTCCGGCACCGGCGGCGCCTGCGGGTCGGTGCCCACGACCGCGCCCACCGGGTAGCGGTAGCCGAGGGCGACGGCCAGCACGTTCTTCTGGCGGCCGGTGCCGGGCACCGCGTCGTAGCCCGGGTGCCGGTGCTCGGCGGAGCGGGCGGAGGCCCGCGCTCCGGTGGCCTGGGCGACCGGCCGCCGCTCCTGACCGTAGGTCTCCAGCAGGCCGGGCCCGGCCCAGCCGCCGAGCACGGCGGCCAGCTTCCAGGCCAGGTTGTGGGCGTCCTGGATCCCGGTGTTGGAGCCGAACGCGCCGGTGGGGGACATCTCGTGGGCGGAGTCGCCGGCGAGGAAGACCCGCCCGGATTGGTAGCGCTCGGCCACCCGTTCGGCCGCGTGCCAGGGGGCCTTCCCGGTGATCTCGACCTCCAGGTCCGGCACCCCGACGGCGGCGCGGATGTGGGCGGCGCAGCGCTCGTCGGTGAAGTCCTCCAGGGTCTCGCCGCCGTCCGGGTTCCAGGGGGCGTGGAAGACCCACTGCTCCTGGTTGTCGACCGGCAGCAGTGCGCCCGGACCCTGAGGATTCGTCAGGTAGCAGGCGATGAAGTAGCGGTCGCCGACCACGTCGGCGAGCCGCTTGGCGCGGAAGGTGATGCTGACGTTGTGGAACAGGTCGCCCGGGCCCTCCTGCCCGATGCCCAGCCGCTCGCGGGCGGGGCTGCGCGGCCCGTCGGCGGCGATCAGGTAGTCGGCGTGGACGGTCCGCAGCGTGCCGGTCTCCCGGCTCCGCAGGACGGCCCGCACCCCGTCGGCGTCCTGCTCGAACTCCACCAGCTCGGTGCTGAAGCGCAGGTCGCCCCCGAGCTCGCGGGCCCGCTTCAGCAGGACCGGCTCCAGGTCGTTCTGGCTGCACAGGCACCACCCGGTCGGGCTGAACCGGGAGAGCGCGCCGCCGGGGTCGATCTCCCGGAACAGCCACTCCTGGTCCGCGCCGGTGAGGGTGTCCGCCTGGAGGATGCCGTGGTTGTCGGCCAGCACCGAGGCGGCCTCGCGGACCGCCTCTTCCACGCCGGCGGCCCGGAAGAGTTCCATCGTCCGGACGTTGTTGCCGCGTCCGCGCGGGTGGTGCGAGGTGTCCGAATGCTTCTCGACCAGGAGGTGTCTCACCCCGAGCCGCCCCAGGAAGAGCGAGGCGGACAGCCCCACCAGGGAGCCACCCACGATGAGGACCGGTACCCGGTCGCTGACCTCTGACTTCATCGAATCACTCCAGTCTCTGCGGGACGTGCGGCGGGATGCGGGCCTTCCGGCGGTCCTGCGCCGACCTCGGACAGCCCACGTACAGACTCCGGCGGAGAGGGCCCGTACGCCCGGTGAGGGGATGTCATGTCCCGGGTTTTCGCTCGGATGGCTTCCAGCCCTCGCGCCGTCCGTGACGGCGCCTCACGATCGAGCTCAGACCCGGTGGCCCGCACCCCGGCGGCGCCCGCTCCCCGCCGGACGCCGGATCCGACGTCCCGTCAGCTCGCGCGACCGGGCGCCGGACGCCGGACGCGGGCCCCCGGCACTGCCCGCCCTCCCAAGGAGAGACCGAAGACATGACGACCCTGACCGAACCCGTGTCGCGGCCCCAGGCCCTCGTCGCCTCGCGACTGCGCGTGGTGCTGTTCTGCGACATCATGGACGGCACCCAGCAGCGCTTCCTCGACGCCTACGAGCAGCTCCGCCACCAGGTCGCGGCCGTGCCCGGGCACGTCAGCGACCAGCTCTGCCAGTCGATCGAGGACCCCTCGCAGTGGCTGATCACCAGCGAGTGGGAGAGCGCCAAGCCGTTCCTGGCCTGGGTGGACAGCGAGGCGCACCGCGAGATGGTCAAGCCGCTGCACGGCTGCGTCCGGGACACCCGTTCGCTGCGGTACAACATCATGCGCGAGACCGCCGGCGACCGGACCTTCGACGGCCCGGCGCCGGTGACCGACGGCACCGTCCGGCACGCCCTCACCTTCAAGGTGAAGCCCGGCAGCGAGGCGGCCGTCGCGAAGATCCTCGCGGGCTACAGCTCGCCGGCCGCCCGGGTGGACGACCACACCCGGCTCCTGCGCACCTCGCTGTTCATGCGCGGCAACCGGGTGGTGCGCGCCGTCGAGGTCGCCGGCGACCTGGCCGCGGCCCTGCGCCACGTGGCGCAGCAGCCCGAGGTGCGGGCGGTCGAGGAGGCCATCAACCCGTACCTGGAGGAGGCCCGGGACCTGAACAACCCGGAGTCCGCGCGGTCCTTCTTCATGCGGGCCGCGCTGCCCGCGGTGCACCACGTGGCACGCTCCGCGGCGCCCGGCAGGGTCACCCGGTACGCGCTGCTGTACCCGGTCCGCAGCGGCTGCGGGGCGGCGCTGGCCGACCTGCTGGCGGCCCAGGACCAGCTCGCGGTGGCCGAGCCGGGCGGGGTGGTCGCGGCCGCCACGCTGTTCCAGCGCGAGGACGTGGTGGTCCGCGTCGTCGACCTGACGGCCGCCCCGGAGACCTCGCCCGACGTGGTGCTCGGCGTGGTCGGCGACCGCTCCGAGGGCGTGTTCGCCCGGCTGGTCGACCTCGACGGGCACGAGCTGAGCGACGGCGCGGCGGTCGGCCGCTTCCTCGCAGAGTGCCGGATGGACCTGGTCACCGACCGCCGCTCGAAGGACGCCTGAACCCGCGTCGTCCCCCCGTCCCGGGGCGGCGGCCCGCCCGCTCCGGGGTCTTCCCCGTCAGTCATCTTGGAGGTAGCACCATGACCACGCAGTTCCCACACATCGTGCACGTCGACGAGGCCGAGCCGAACCGACGACGCGGCGGTGACCTGCGCGCGATGCTCACACCGACCACCGTGGGCGCCACCAGCGGGTTCATGGGCCTGGCCATCGTGCAGCCGGGAGACCGGATCGGTGAGCACTACCACCCGTACTCCGAGGAGTTCGTCTTCGTCGTGTGCGGCGACCTGGAGGTCGACCTCGACGGGGTCGCCCACCCGCTGCGCCCGCAGCAGGGCCTGATGATCCCGCTCAACATGCGGCACCGCTTCCGCAACGTCGGCGACACCGAGGCCCGGATGGTCTTCCACCTGGGCCCCCTGGCCCCCCGGCCCGAGCTCGGGCACGTGGACACCGAGGAGACCCCCGTCGACCAGTCGGCCCGGGCCGTTCCCCCGGAACACGCCCGGGTGAACTCGTGACCAGGCGGGTGGCGGTCACCGGGATCGGCATCGTGGCCCCCGGTGGCGTCGGTGTCCGGGCCTTCTGGGACCTGCTCACCGCGGGCCGGACGGCGACCCGCGGCATCACCCTCTTCAACCCGGAGGGCTTCCGCTCCCGGATCGCCGCCGAGTGCGACTTCGACCCGGCGGCCCACGGCCTGGACGCCGAGCAGATCGCCCGTGCCGACCGGTACGTGCAGTTCGCCCTGGTCGCCGCCGCCGAGGCGGTCGGCGACTCGGGCCTCGACCTCGCCGCCGAGGACCCCTGGCGGATCGGGGTCTCGCTCGGCACCGCAGTCGGCGGCACCACCCGGCTGGAGCACGACTACGCCCTGGTCAGCGCCGGCGGCGCGCGCTGGGACGTGGACCACCGCAAGGCCGAACGGCACCTGCACCGGGCCTTCGCGCCCAGCACGCTGGCCTCCGCCGTCGCGGAGCAGAGCGGCGCGCACGGCCCGGTGCAGACCGTCTCGACCGGTTGCACCTCCGGCCTCGACGCGGTCGGCTACGCCTTCCAGTCCATCCAGGACGGGCGGGCGGACGTCTGCATCACCGGCGCCTCCGACTCGCCCATCTCCCCGATCACCGTGGCCTGCTTCGACGCCATCCACGCGACCTCCGAGCGCAACGACGACCCGGCGCACGCCTCCCGGCCGTTCGACGCCAACCGGGACGGCTTCGTGCTCGGCGAGGGCGGCGCCGTCCTGGTGCTGGAGGAGCTGGAGCACGCCCGCCGCCGGGGCGCCCGGGTGTACTGCGAGGTCGGCGGCTTCGCGACGTTCGGCAACGCCTACCACATGACGGGACTCACCCAGGAGGGCCGGGAGATGTCCGAGGCGATCGACAGCGCCCTGGCCCAGGCCCGGGTGAACAGCTCCGACATCGACTACGTCAACGCGCACGGGTCCGGCACCAAGCAGAACGACCGGCACGAGACCGCCGCCGTCAAGCGCTCGCTCGGCGCGCACGCGTACGCGACGCCGATGAGCTCGATCAAGTCGATGGTCGGCCACTCGCTCGGCGCCATCGGCGCCATCGAGCTGGTGGCCTGCGCCCTGGCCCTGGACAACGGCGTGGTCCCGCCGACCGCCAACTACGAGACGCCCGACCCGGAGTGCGACCTCGACTACGTGCCGAGGACCGCCCGCTCGGTCGCGCTGCGCAACGTCCTGTCGGTCGGCAGCGGCTTCGGCGGCTTCCAGTCCGCCGTGGTGCTCCGGCGCGAGGGGGTGACGGCATGACGGCCGCCCGGACACCCCGCCGCGCCGTGGTCACCGGCATCGGCGTCGTCGCGCCCAACGGCGTCGGCGCCGACGACTTCTGGAAGGCGACCCGCGAGGGCGCCTCCGTGCTCGGCCCGATCACCCGGGAGGGCTGCGAGCGGATGCCGCTGCGGGTCGCCGGGGAGGTGCACGGCTTCGACGCGCAGGCTGCCATCGAGGGCCGGTACCTCGTCCAGACCGACCGCTTCACGCACTACGCGATGGCCGCGGCCGACCTCGCGCTGGAGGACGCCCGGCTCACCGCCGACCCCGAGGACCCGTTCCGGGTGGGCGTGGTGACCGCGGCCGGCTCCGGCGGCGGCGAGTTCGGCCAGCGGGAGCTGCAGAACCTCTGGGGCCAGGGCCCGCACTTCGTCGGCCCCTACCAGTCCATCGCCTGGTTCTACGCCGCCAGCACCGGCCAGATCTCCATCCGCGGCGGCTTCAAGGGGCCGTGCGCGGTGGTGGCCAGCGACGAGGCCGGCGGCCTGGACGCGGTGGCGCACGCCGTCCGGACCATCCGGCGGGGCACCGACCGGGTCGTGGTCGGCGCCGCCGAGGCGCCGCTCGCCCCGTACTCGATGGTCTGCCAGCTCGGCTACCGCGAGCTCAGCCTCGGCGCGGACCCGGACCTCGCCTACCTGCCGTTCAGCGCGGCCGCCCGCGGCTTCGTGCCGGCCGAGGGCGGTGCGATGTTCGTGGTCGAGGACGAGGAGTCGGCCCGCGCCAGGGGCGCCCGGATCCGGGCCGTCGTCGCGGGTCACGCCGCCACCTTCACCGGCGCGTCCCGCTGGGCCGAGTCCCGGGAGGGCCTCGCCCGTGCGATCCGCGGCGCACTGGAGGAGGCGCGCTGCGCCCCCGACGAGATCGACGTGGTCTTCGCGGACGCCCTCGGCGTCCCGGAGGCCGACCGGGCCGAGGCGCTGGCCCTCGCCGACGCCCTCGGCGAGCACGCCACCCACGTCCCGGTCACCGCACCCAAGGCCGGCACCGGCCGTGCCTACTGCGGCGCACCGCTGATCGACGCCGCGGCCGCGGTGCTCGCCATGGAACACGGCCTGGTGCCGCCCACCCCCAACGTCACCGACGTCTGCCACGACCTCGACCTGGTGACCGGCTACCCGCGGACGGCCGGGCTGCGCACCGCCCTGGTGCTGAGCCGGGGGCTGATGGGCTCCAACGCGGCCCTGGTGCTGCGCCGGCCGTGACCCCGGCCAGGAACCGCCCGACCGACCCGACAAGGAGAACACCCTGATGGACCACCACCTGACCCACGAGGAACTCGCCGAACTGATCAAGACCCGGGCCGGCATCACGATCGCCGCCGACGCGATCGAGCACCCCGACGCGACCTTCGACGAGTTCGGGGTCGACTCGCTCGGCCTGCTCGGCATCGTCGGCGAGCTGGAGAACCGGTACGGCACCCAGATCACGCCCGGTGCCGAGATGTCCAAGACCCCGCAGCAGTTCCTCGACGCCGTCAACTCGTCCGTGAAGACAGGAGCCTGACATGCCCGGCCACACCGACAACGAGATCCTCATCAACGCCCCGGTGGACCTGGTCTGGGAGATGACCAACGACCTGGAGAGCTGGCCGCAGCTGTTCAGCGAGTACGCCACCGTCGAGGTCCTGGAGCGCGAGGGGCAGCGGACCATGTTCCGGCTCACCATGCACCCGGACGAGAACGGCACGGTCTGGAGCTGGGTCTCCGAGCGCGAGACCGACCGCGCCGCCCTCGCCGTCAAGGCCCGCCGGGTCGAGCCCGGACCGTTCGAGTTCATGGACATCCGCTGGGAGTACGCCGAGGCGCCGGACGGCACCCGGATGCGCTGGATCCAGGACTTCGCCATGAAGCCGACCGCCCCGGTCGACGACGCCGCGATGACCAACCACATCAACCGCAACTCGCGGATCCAGATGGAGCTGATCAGGGAGAAGGTCGAGAAGCGGGTGGCCAACGCATGAGCGAGCTGCACCGCACCCTGATCGTCGCCCGGATGAAGCCGAAGTCGGCCGAGGGCATCGCCGAGGTCTTCGAGGCCTCCGACCGCGGTGAACTCCCGCACCTGATCGGCGTCACCGGACGCAGCCTGTTCCAGTTCGGCGACCTCTACATGCACCTGATCGAGGCCGACCGCCCGCCCGGCCCCGAGGTCGCCCGCCTCGCCGGCCACCCCGAGTTCCGCGAGGTGAGCCGCCAGCTCACCGCGTACGTGGAGGCCTACGACCCGGCGACCTGGCGCGAGCCGAAGGACGCGATGGCCCGCGAGTTCTACCGCTGGGAGCGTCCCCGCACCTCGTGACACCGGCCCGGGCACTCCGCGACGCCCGCCCGGGCACCCCGAACCGATGGAGACCCACCGACGGCTGCAGGTCGAGCGCCCGGTGACCGCGACGGTCACCGGCGCCGACCGCTTGCACTCGCAGCCGCCCGCCCGCCGCCCGCCCGGAGAACCGGAACGGCCGTACCGGAGCTCGTCCGACGAGCCCCCGGCCGCCGGTGACCGTCGCGGGTTCCGCGCGTTCCCGACCACCTGCGGCACGCCGCAGGCGCAGTGCCGTGCGTCCCCTCTTGCCGACCGGATCGGCAAACGCACCGAAGGTATCGAAAGGAAGATCCCCATGCGTTCTGCACGCACCCTTCTCACCGGGGCGGCGCTCGCCGCGACCGTGCTCCTGGCCGGCCCGGTCGCCCAGGCCGACGACGGTTCCGAGGCCCGCCCCGAGCTGACCTGGGAGCAGAAGCAGGCCAAGGCCGCCTCGCCCGAGGGGCAGAAGACCTGGGCGGAGAAGCAGGCGTCGGCCGCGGCCGAGGGCGGCCAGGCGGCGAAGCCGACCGGTGGCGTGCACGCGGGCGGCGGCGGCACGGCCCTCACGCCCGGCGGGTCCGTCGCCGGGCAGGTCGCCGGCTCGGTCCTGCTGGCCGGCGGCCTCGCGGCCGGCGCGGTGGCGCTGCGCCGCCGCGCGGCCGGGAACGCCGCCCGCTGACCCCCTCGCACGCGCACAGCGATCCGGCCCGTCGGCTCAGCCGACGGGCCGGATCGCGGTCTCCCCGAGTTTCCCCGGGTCAGGCGGGAACGACGCTCTCGAACGCGTGCAGGTACGGGTTGACCGGCCGGACGTCCTGGACGAGCAGGCCGGCCTCGGTCATCAGGGAGAGCATGCTCTCCCGGGAGTGCTTGGCGCCGCCGACGTTCAGGAGCAGCATCAGGTCCATCGCCGTGGTGAACCGCATCGAGGGGCTGTCGTCGACCAGGTTCTCCACCACCACCACCCGGGCGCCCGGGCGGGCGGCGGCCAGCACGTTGCGCAGCGTGCGGCGGGTGCTCTCGTCGTCCCACTCCAGGATGTTCTTGATGATGTAGAGGTCCGCGCGGACCGGGATGTCGACCCGGCAGTCGCCCGGGACGAGCTTCGCGCGGTCGGCGAGGACGCCGCCCGGCCGCAGCCTGGCGTCGGCGTTCTCGACCACCTGGGGGAGGTCGAGCAGCGTGCCGTGCAGCGCCGGGTGCTTCTCCAGCAGGCTGGCCAGCACGTGGCCCTGGCCGCCGCCGATGTCCACCACGCTGGAGACGCCGTCGAGGTCGAGGAAGGCCGCGAGGTCGGCGGCGGACTGGCGGCTGGAGCTGGTCATGGCCTGGTTGAAGACCCGGGCCGAGTCGCGCGCGTCGTCGTGCAGGTAGTCGAAGAACTCCTTGCCGAACACGTCCGGGAAGATGTTGCGGCCGGTGCGGACGGCCTCGTCCAGGCGGGGCCAGGCCTGCCAGGTCCACGGCTCGGTGCACCACAGGGCGATGTGGTGGAGGGTGTTCGGGGCGTCCTGGCGCAGCTGACGGGACATGTCGGTGTGGGCGTAGCGGTCGTCGTCCGTCTCGGTGAACACGCCGTAGCAGGACAGCGCCCGCAGCAGCCGGCGCAGCGGTCTCGGCTCGGCGTGGACGGCCGTGGCCAGCTCCTCGACGGTCGCGGGCCGCTCGCCGAGCGCGTCGGCGACGCCCAGCGACGCGGCGGCGCGGACGGCGGCCGCGCAGGCCGCGCCGAAGACCAGCTCGCGCAGGCGCATGGCGGCTTGCGGGGATCCGGGCGGTGCGGCGCCGGCGGCCGCCGGGGGCGGGGGCGTCGGCTTCGCCGTGCTGCGGCGGGCGGCGGTCGGTCGTGCGGTGGTCATCGGGTCACCTTTCTCGTGGCGGGGATCCGGCCCCGGCGGGGCCGGGCTGGTCAGCAGTGGCCGGACGGTTCGGAGACCCGGCAGGTGTTTCCGGCGAAGGAGTTGTCCGTCCCGGCGGCGTCGCGGTCGGCGAGGTCGGCCGGGCCGTTGCGGAGGACGATGTTGTCCTGGACGGTGATCCGGCTGTTCGGGGTGCCCACCACGCTGCGGAACAGCACGATGCCGCCGGACATCGGCGAGGCGCCCTCGTTGTCCTCGACGCGGTTGCCGCTCACCTCGGTGTCCTCCACGCCGGTGAGGAGGATGCCGGTGCCCTGGATGTAGTCGAGCCGAGGGTTGGGCGGGCAGTACCGGTTGTTGGCGAAGACGTGGTTCTGGCGGACGGTCAGCGCGCCGGCCTTCGGGACGCCCTCGTCGCCCACGACGAAGACGCCGCCGCAGTTGCCGGAGATGCTGTTCTGCTCGACGGTCAGCTCCCGGGCCCGGCGGACCACGACGCCGATCCGGTTGCCGGTGAGGCGGTTGCCGCTGATCACGGCACCCCGGGTGTCCAGGCCCCCGCCCTCCTCGTTGGCGGCGTTCGCCAGGAAGACGCCGGCCTGGCCGTTGTTCCTGGCCTCGTTGCCGACCACCGTGGACCGGGTGGACTTCTCCTGGCTGATGCCCTGCTGGCCGTTGTCGCGGGCGACGATGCCGCGGACCTGGAGACGGTCCGTCATGGTGGCGGTGAGGCCGTTCTTGCTGAACCCCTGGAGGGTGAGCGCCTCGATCCGCACCCCGGACAGCGGGGTGGTGGCGGTGCCGCTGATGCACAGGCCGTGGCCGGCCGCGGCGCAGGCCTGCCCGGTCGGGGTCTCGGCCGGGGAGATCACGGTGGCCCGGCCGGCCCCGCGGATGGTGAGGTTGGGGGTGGTGACCTGCACGCTCCCGCGGTAGGTGCCGGCGAGGAGCTGGATGCCGTCGCCGGGGGAGGCGGCGTCGACGGCCTGCTGGATCGACTCACCCGGCCGGACCACGTGCCAGCTCGTCGCGTGGGCGGGGGGTGCCGTTCCCAGGGCGGCGAGCAGGGCGGCGGCGAAGCCCGCGCAGTAGTGAATCGGTCGTGTGGGCATGGGTGGTGACCTGCCTTCCGGGAGTTCGGTGGAGTCCGTGGGCGGTGACGTGCCGAGGCCCCGCGGGGTGCACGCCCGTCGGATCGAAGCTATGGGCGATCGGAGGGGGCCGCCACTCAGGGTGTCCGTGTGGATTCCGAGGGTGAAGGGGGGTGTGCCTGCGCGTCCGTCGCGTGTCGCGGCCGTACGGTGGGCGCAGCCCGCACCGGCGGGCGGTCGACGGCGTGCTGCCGCACGGAGGTGATCCGGTGTTGGAACCGTCCCGGGCCCGCCCGCACATGCCCGGTTACGGGATCCTGCCGGCGGACGAGGGCACCGGTCTGCTCCCGTGGTCGTGGGCCTGCGAGCGGCTGACCGGCTCGCACGACTACTGGCTCTCCACCGTGCGGCCGGACGGCAGGCCGCACGCGATGCCGGTGTGGGGCGTCTGGCTCGACGGCGCGCTCTGGTTCAGCAGCAGCCGGGCCTCGCGCAAGGCCCGCAACCTGGCCGCCCGCGCCGACTGCGTGGTGACCACGGACGACCCGCACGAGCCGGTGGTACTGGAGGGCCGGGCCGCCACGGTCGTCGACCCGGCGGGGATCGCCGTGTTCCTGGCCGCGCTCAACGGGAAGTACGGCACCGCCTACGGGATCGACTTCCTCGACCCGGCGGTGAATTCGACCTTCCGGGTGCGGCCCTCCGAGGTGTTCGGCCTGGTGCAGGAGGACTTCACGGGCTCGCCCACCCGGTGGAGCTTCCCGGCGGAGCACTGAGACCGGTGCGCTCGGACGGGCGCTCGGGCCGGCGCTCGGGCCGTCTCCCCGGTGGGCCTCCCGTCGTCACCGGCGCGCGGTGGACCGCGCGCCGGCGTGTACCCGGGGGTGAGCGTGGGCGTGGGCGGTCAGGGAGCCTCGATCTCGGCGTGCGCCAGGGCGAGCAGGACGTACCCCTCGCCGTTGGCCTTGATGCCCGCCCGCTCCTCCTCGGTGAGCTCCCGCCGGACCTTGGCGGGCACCCCGGCGACCAGGGATCCCGGCGGCACCTGCATCCCCTGCGGCACCACGGCGCCGGCCGCGACCAGCGACCCGGCGCCGATCCGGGCACCGTTGAGCACCGTGGCGCCCATGCCGACCAGCACGTCGTCCTCGACCGTGCAGCCGTGCAGCACCGCGTTGTGGCCGACCGAGATCCGTTCCCCGAGCACCGCGGGGAAGCCGAGGTCGCTGTGCACCGTGCAGTTGTCCTGGATGTTGGTGTCCGCGCCCACCACGATGGACTCGGCGTCACCCCGCAGGACGGCGCCGTACCAGACGCTCGCGCGGGGGGCGACGGTGACCGATCCGACCACCACCGCGTTGGGGGCGACGAACGCCGTGGGGTCGACGTCCGGGACACGGCCGGCGACGGCGGCGATCAGGGGCTCTGCCATGGTTCTCCCTCAGCTGGTGACGGCCGTACGGCCCCGGCCGGCCTTGCGGCCCTGGCTCGCCAGGCAGGCTACCCGCGGAGGGGCGGTGGCCGTGGGGGAACCTTCCTGACGGGCGGTCGGGCGGTCGGGCCGTGCGGCGAGCGCGGCCGGGCATGCGGGGACCCCCGGGCCGGAGGGGTGGCCCGGGGGTCCTGCGGAGCGGTCAGACACGCGGGAGCGGAGCACCCGCGGCCGGCGTCACGACGTCTGCTGCCAGCCGTCGTGCCGTCCGCCGTCGCAGTCGATCCGGATCGTCAGCGACCTGGTCTCCTCCAGGTTCTGCGAGTGGTCGACCGAGCGGTACAGCAGGGTGTGCTCGCCGTCGCCGCCCACCCGGACCGGGCCGGTGTACTCACGCCAGCCCGCGCCGTCGAGGTTGTACTCGGTCCTCGCCACGCCGGAGATGTCGTCCGTCGCGGTGAGGGTGACGGTGACGTCCTCGTGGTGGACCTGGTGCTTCCCGGGGTGCGGGTACGTCGTCGCCGTGGTGACCGGCGGTGTGGTGTCCACCGGGAGGTCCATGGCGGCCTCGTCGGGCGCCAGCTCGTCGTCGGGGGTCGGCGCCGGGACGCCGCCGGAGTCACCGGGGTGGCTGATCGAGCCGCCGCGCAGCTGGACGGCGTTCCAGTCGTCGTGGCCGGTGAGGGCGGTGATCTGCCCGTCGTTGTTGGTGTCGGCCGAGACCGGGTTCTCCTCGATCATGCCGTTGCAGTTCCAGTCGACCTGGCCGGCGGAGGCCAGCACGGTGACGAACGAACCGCCCCCGGTCGGCTTGGCGCAGTAGTGCCGGACGTCGAAGCTGCCCGTGCTGCCCGGGTACTGGCGCTCGTTCAGGCTGCTCTCCTGCAGCGAGGCCGCCTGCCGGGAGTAGTCCATCAGACCGGTGGTGGTCCCGGAGGCCAGACCCATCTGGTACGAGTAGTTCATCACGCTGAAGTACTGCGGCCGGTGGTTGGGCAGGTCGAAGTCGCCGCCGTGCCGCAGGCCGAGGTTGTGGCCGAGCTCGTGCATGAACGTCCCGGCCTGCTCGTTGACCGTGCCGACGCTGTTGGTGAAGCTGCCCAGGCTGACGATGAAGTCGCTGGCCGGGGTGCCGGCGGAGATGCCGCTGGATCCGGAGCCGGGTTCCAGGTTGTGGGCGGAGATCGCGTAGTGGAAGATCGACGCCCGCCCGGTGTTCACGAAGCCGCCCGTGGTGGCCGTCTTCAGCGCGTTGAAGGCGTTCCAGGTGTACATCCCGTTCGCGTCCTTGACCCCCAGGTTGGTGGTCTCGGTCAGCGCCTTCGCCTTGCTGAGGGTGCCCCAGGTCGCGCCGGTCGCGAAGTTGAGGACGCTGTTGGGCCCGGCGTCGACGTGCAGGTTGATGCCGGTCGTCGGGGAGTGCCGGTTGAACGGCGACTTCGCGAAGGCGTCGACCACCTTCCTGATCGCCTGCGGGTCGAGCGCGTGGCTGTGGGCCGTGCCGGCCATCCAGTCGAGCTGGACGAAGACGTCCGGCTTGTTCACGTCCGCACCCATCTTGGGCAGGTCGATGAACTGCGGGGCGGCGCCGTTGCCCGGGTTGATGGTGACGCCGTTGCGCTTCCAGTCGTCGGGGATCCCGTCGCAGGTCGTGGAGTTGCAGTCGAAGGTGAACCGGGCGGGCGAGGTCGGGTCCGCGCCGCCGCTGAGGCTCACCACGTAGCCGGTGGGCGCCTTCTGCGTGAAGCTGTTCTCCCCCGCGAGCGGGACGATCCAGCCCACGTCCACGGTCGCCGTGCCCTCGCCCGCGACCTGGTAGGAGACCGTTCCCTCGGTGCCGGCGAGGTCGCCGCACGCCACCGCCGTCCAGCGGCCGGTGGTCCCCGCGTTGATCCGCCCCGGAGCCGGGGCGAGCAGGCAGCCGTGCGCGACGTTGATGGCCGAACCGATCAGGTCCCGGTCGCTGTTGTTGACGACCTCCACGGTCACCGTGCCGCCCGCCCGGCGCGCGGCGGCGGCCGGCGTGATGGTCGCGACGACGGTGAGCAGGGCGAGCGCCATCACGAACAGGGCCGCGAACCCGCTCCGCCGCGACGCACCCGGCGCGGCCGGACCCCCGGGAACACCGGGAAAACGTTCTGTATTCATACGGTCACGCTAGGTGTCGAGCCCCCGTCGACCGCCCGCGACCCGTCCGGTTTGTCACTCCGACGGCCGCGTCGGCAGCCGCCCGGACCCGCCCGGGCCACCGCCGCGACAGGAGGCGGACGCAGAAGCCTTCCTGTCCACCCGTCACCGAGCCCCGGGTCGACCGCCCTTGCCGTCCACTGTCGGCGCACACGACAGAGGCCCTGCCGGATTTCTCCGGCAGGGCCTCTGCACTGGGTCGGGGTGGCGGGATTTGAACCCACGGCCTCTTCGTCCCGAATGAGGTCCGGATTCGCTAGGCACCTGCCACGACTGGGATCCATGCAGCTCAGGCCGTTGGTCTGCGTTGGCTTGGCCTGCCTTCGGAGACCCCTGATGGCAAATGCTTCTCCCGGAGTTCTCCCAGCCGCCACTCCGGCGAGGTCTAGTGGCCGGAAGCGGGCCTCGGCTCACGAGTCCACTTGCCTTCCGTTCGCGCACCCGTGGGCGGGCCAGGTCTGTGTTGGTTCAACCTGCGCGGGCAGCACGCCTCGACAGTAGCTTGCAGCGGCCCTCTGCGGGACGCGCTAGCTGGCTTCTACTGGTACCGCGCATCGAACCACTGACCGCTACCCGGGCCCGCCAGTCCTGACGGTGGGCTGCGGTGCCGGCGAGGAGGGCACATGTGCTTTGGCCCACCAGAGGACTCATCAGCTGGGAGTGTTGACGGAGATGCCTGCCGGCTCTGGCCTACGGTTCTGCCCTCGAGAGGCCGCTAGCCGAGCAGACGATGGAGGCTGGTTAGCCGTCAGTAGCTCCCTATACAGTCGCGGTCGCCAGCTGGAAGTCCCACAAATCTTCGGTTGGAGTAGCCAAACCGGGTACCGTCACTGTCATGGATGAGAGGGGCCGACGAGCGGGGCGCATGCGGCATCAGTTCTCTTCTCGCATGCGCTTGCTAGAGCGCGACGCTAGCCCCAACTCCTTCGACAGTTTGCGGGGAGTTGCGATGCAGACCTCCGTGGCTGACGCCACGTCCAACAGATCCCGCGCCCTGTACCTGAGGGAGAATTTGGAATGTACGTAAATAAGCTGACTATGAATGGCGTTCGAGGATTCGACGGAAAGCGAAAAGTTGCACTCGATTTCGCGCGGCCAGACGGCAGCTATGCAGGCTGGACCGTCCTAGCCGGACGCAATGGGTCGGGCAAGACGACGCTCCTTCGGGCGATTGCCATTGGCCTCATCGGGCAACGACTGTCAATGCAGCTGGAAGATACTCTTGAGGGGTGGCTTTCAGAAAACAGGAAGCAGGGAAGTATCGCTCTGGAGATCTCGAATGACCCACTCTGGGATGCGGGATATTCGGAGGAGACCTTGGGCACGGTCGCGATGTCTTGGAGGTTTGGGTCGGGCCGGTCCAGGAAGGTAATGGATGAGGCTCTTTTTGAGTATCGACTCAAAGAGCGCAATGAATTCCGCCACTTCATCGCACCTGAGCTCCAAGAGCACCTTCTGCTCGATCGAGTATCGGTATCCTTCAAGGCTGATGCCCTCCTAGGGGAAGTGCTTTGGTCGGGATCAAGGATTCCTGGATGGTTTATTGCTGCATATGGCCCTTTCCGCAGGTTGACGGGTGGAGACAGCGATTTTGAGCGATCCCCTGTTAATTCAAAGAATCCACGATCCAGCCGCATCCCCGACTACGCGGATAAGATGTTCGCGGTTCGGACTCTTTTTAGTGAAAGGGATTCGCTTTCGGAGGCGGTCGCTTGGCTTGTCCGTCTTCATTTGCAGCGCCTTGAGGAGCAGCAAGAGAATGTAAATTCGCGAGGATCGGCGGAGCTTCTGGAAGCCATCTTCGAGCTGCTCCAGGATGGCCTTCTCCCAGATCACTATAAAGTTGATCGTGTGGACTCGCAGGGCCTCTGGATCATTCATGATGAGACCGGAAGGTCCACACCTCTTCGCCAGATGAGCGACGGTTATCGGACCGTCGTTGCCTTGGTGCTAGATATTATCCGGCGCATGTTTGCAGCCTATCCTTATCCAGACGTTCATCGCGTTGTGTATCAAGATGGACGTCCGACGCTTCGGCATCCAGGGGTAGTCCTGATCGATGAGGTGGACGCGCATCTCCATGTTTCATGGCAGCAGCGGATTGGTGCTTGGTTGAAGCTTCATTTCCCTCAAGTGCAGTTCATCGTTACGACGCACAGCCCATACATCTGTCAGGCCGCGGACGAGAACGGCCTTATCAGGCTACCTGGTCCGAGTGAAGCTAGCCCCCCGAGCGTCGTTGACCAAGACCTCTACAGGCGGGTGGTTTATGGCACGGGGGATGACGCGGTAATCTCCGACCTTTTCGGGCTCGATACGCCATATTCAATGGAGGCTCAGGATCTTCGAAAGCGACTCTTGCGCCTGGAGAGGCTTCTGATCAGTGGACATGCCTCGGATGAGGATGTTGAATCGCTCCGGGAGATTAAGGTGCAACTCTCCAGTTCCCCAGTTACTCGTGTCGATGAAATCTCCGTCCGACTGCTAGGTGATTCCAATGGCGGTGGAATTTGATTCCCATTCGTCGAGTCGATCTGCCTAGCTCGGTGGAGTCTAAGCTTGCAATCCTTACCGGAGAGGTCGAGGCGTCGAGCGATCGCCTTAAGACGGTATCACTGGCGTGGAATCGGCAGACATTTAGGCGCGACGGGTACGCACCAGCACTGGAGGCGCTTCGAGGGATGGCGGCGGGTCATGACTGCTGCATGTACTGCGGGCAGAACCTCGCGGATCACATCGACCATTATGTGCCTGTTCATAGCGATCCCATGAAAGCCTTCATGTGGCTGAACTACCTACTTGCCTGCAGTACGTGCAACAGCAGGTTCAAGAAGGGTATTCATGAAGTTGATTCCGTGGGGGTTCCCATGCTTGTCAATCCGACGGCCGAAGATCCCTTTGTGCATCTCCACTTGATCCTGGATACGGGTGAATACTTCGGCATTTCGGATAGGGGAGAATATACGGTCAGGACTTGCGGGCTTAACAGTGAGAAGCGCCCCGACGCTCGTCGCCATGCGCTTGAGCTGATGTCCCTGGCTATTGGGCAGTGGATGAACGCCCGAGTTGAGGGCGCCTTGGCTGAGATGGATAGGGCGGCTAGCGTTATCCGAGATCAGCCTTTTGCTGCAGTCTTCCAATCTATGCTCAGGCAGGCTATGAGGGTCGACGCAGACGTGCTATTTTCTGGCATAGGTGATGCTCAACTACTGAATATGCTACGAGATCCTAGAGTGCAGGGCGACCTGAGATTATCTGTCTAGGTAGATTCTTGTGAATCGATGAGCGCGGTGAATCGTGATGCCGGCTGGCAGCGATTTCCCTGTCGCTACTCGAAGTGGGCTTAGACCAAGGCGTCTGCAATCGCTTGCATTGAGTGCACGATGGCAATCGCGCCAGCGGCGGACAGCCTGGCATCTTTCCCTGGTTTGTTGGCGTAGCCGATGGTGGGGACGCTGGCTGCGTCTCCGGCTTCCACGTCGCGGGCTGCGTCGCCGATGAAGACACACTCCTCAGGTCGAGTGCCCGCAGCTTCCATGGCTGCCAGTAGGAGGTACGGGTTCGGCTTCATCGATGACGGGTTGCCAGGTACCCGTCCGAAGACTCCGCTCACGCAGTCGCTCAGGCCGTGATCGGCCAGGTAAGCCTTGATTGCTACGGTGGCGTTGTTGCTGACGACAGACACTGACCGGCCCGAGTCTGCGCAGGCACGTAGAACCGATTCTCCGCCCGGAGTCGGCCGACCCACGCGCGCGGCTTCGGTCTCCAGCGCTGTCAGCAGGTTGTCTGCGCGAGCGGTCAGGTTCGGTCGGGCATCCGAGATCAAGCGAAGCAATGCGAGCGGGTCCTTCTCTCCTTCGCCTCCAGGCGGGGCCTGCCCGATGGCGAGCAGGCCCTCACGAAGTCGTTCCGCCACCTCAGGGGCTGGCAGCCCCGCGAAGACGGAGCAGATCGGGCCGTCGAAGTCGAGCAGGACGTGCTTCACCGGCCGGAGCACGTCCGCGAGCGACTGGGGGACCGTGCTCATCGCTGGCGCTCGTAAGCGATGGTGGTCCATACGCTGTCGAACCACATCTGGGCCTGCTGGACGTACTGCGACCCGAGCGACGCGTCATCAGGGCCGGCGGCATGGTGGAACAGGGTGGTGTCCTTGCCGGTCACGTCGTAGAAGGTGTGGTCGGCACCCTCGACCGCGATGGTCCGCTCGCGCAGCGGATAGAAGCCGAAGAAGGCTTCCGACCGGTTGAGGATGTACAGCTTGAACAGGCTCGACGCCCGGTGGACCTTGACCTGGACGCTCGCCGACTGAACCAGCCCCAGCTCTGCCAGCACCTCCACCGAGTGGGCGATGCCACCTGCGTTGGTCAGCGCGATGTTCCTGGCCCGCTCGCGAAGTGCCACCTCGTCAGCGAGGCCGTCGACCAGTACAGGGACGGCCATCGGCGCTGTGGTGTCTGGCAGCAGCAGTCGGACGGTGATCGACTCCGGCGTCAGCCGACCGGAGCGGACTTTGTCGAGTGGCTCTTGCATCGCGTTGTGCAGCGTCTCGCTAGAGAATCCGGCGAAGTCGAGCGTGACTTGCTGCTGCTCGAAGGCTGCTTCAAGGTGCGGCCGAAGTCCGACCGGGCGAGATGTCCGCTCTCGGACGAATGAGCCGCTTCCCTGCCGGGTCACGATCAGCCCCTCGCTCCGGAGCAGGTCGAGAGCTTTGTCCACAGTGCCGCGTGCCACGCCGAAGTACTTGGCCAGCTCGGGTCCGGACGGAAGTTTGTCGCCGGTCTCGAACCCCGGCTTCTTCGTAAGAATCGAGGCCCGCAGGGCGCTGCTGACCTGCTGATACGGGGGTCGGGAGTCATCGGGGTCTAGGGCCATGGGCCAATGCTAGGGCAGACGCCCAACAGACGCGAGAGACCTGACCCTCTTGACCTGCCTAAGCAGGTTCTCTATGTTGAGAGTGCCGCAACCGGGAGATGCGGGAGCGGCGCAGAGGGGCCTTCTTTGGGCTGCTCTGACCTGCACGAACGTGGCCCTGAGGGCGCGCGACAGCCGCCTGCACGGGCTGCTGAGAGCTGAGGCGGAGGACGCTGCAATCTCCGCAAAGGCCAGGGGACAGGGGCTTCGGCCCTGACTGGCGAGGTGGCCCGGTGACCGCGATCAACGGCCGGAGAGTGGGGGCGTGGCCCCCCTTGCAGTGTGAATCCCTTGATCGCTCGAACCGAAGGAGGTCCCGATGAACCTGGTCATCCGCGAGTCCCATAGGTCGCCTCACCGTGCCGGTAGCCGGTGAGGCTTCCCGACCAGCGATCACGGCTCCCGACGTGCACCGCCTTGGGCGGCGGTACGCCGGGTTCCGCGGCCGCTCGTCAACCGACTTGTGGCCTGAGCCCGTTGAGTGGACCGCCGCGCATTCCTTGGCCGGGCGCGCGGCGGCCCTCACGGGCCCACTTACCCCTTGGAAGAGGTAGACCCGTGCGACTGATTGTTGCAGGCCAGGAGGCCGCTACGGCCTCCGAGTTCGCCGAATTGGCCCTCGGCATCGACGTGGAGTTGTTCGGCGGCCCTGCCGACGAGACGGACACCGACAAGGTGGTCCGCCTTGCGGTGGCCAGGGACGTGCTCCGTGACCTGGCCCCCGAGCCTGCCCGCTACGCCCGCGCCCTGCTCAACACCGCAGAGCGCCGCCGGGCCCAGACGTGGAAGGCGGCCGCGTGATGACCCGCTACGTGCGCCGCGGACTGCGCGGCACCAACCGCCCGCACCTGACCGCCAGCCCCGCAGGGGACGCGGTCTTCACCCCGCCCGAGGCGGCCGGCAGCCTTCCGGGCGCCGCCTGCACCGGCGCCGACCCGGACCTGTTCTTCCCCGACGACGACGCCGACAACTACGGTTTCTGCGTCCTGCGGGCCAAGGACATCTGCTCCGGCTGCCCGGTCCGCGACATGTGCCTGGCCCTGGCGATGGAGCGCGGCGAGAAGCACGGCATCTTCGGTGGCCTCACCCCGTATCAGCGTCACCTGCTGAAGGACCGGCAGCGGAAGCAGGTGGCCTGATGACCACCGCCGCGACCGTGACACCGCTGTCGCAGGCCGATGAGGCCTTGCGCCGGGTCCGCGAGCAGGCTGCCCGGCTGGCGGAGCGGGTCGAGCGGCACACCGCGGACCTCGACGCCCGCCACCGCGCCGAGCGCGCCACCACCCCGATGCCTACCGGGGGTGCCCGGTGAGCCGCGACAAGCACGGTCCCGACCCGGCAGGCACTGAGGTCCCGACCGAGCAGCAGGTCCGGCGGACCGGCCGGGTGATCACCACGTTCACGTGGGTGCTGACCGGCGCGGTCGTCACGGTGAGCATGTTCACCGCCGCCCCGTTCATCGACGCCCACTCCCAGGGCTGGGGGTCCGGCCCAGTCATGTCGGTCGCCGCGGACGGCTGCTTCATCCTCAGCCTGCAAGCCGACAGCACCCTGGCCCGCTACGACGCCGACGGCGGCGCCTGGCCCCGGCTCTTCCGGTGGGTCACCGGCCTGGCCACGGTCTGGCTCAACATCGGGGACGCCGCCCTCGCCAAAGACACCGTCGGCGTCGCCATCCACCTCATCCCCCCGCTCCTCCTGCTCCTGGTCGCCGAGGCCGGACCCGCCTACCGCCGGGCCCTCGCCTCCCTCACCCACCGCACGCCCGGCAGGGCTGCGGAGGACAAGGTGGCACCGCTGTGGGCGAGGCCCGTACCCGGTCCCGCCGGGGTGTACCCGGCGCCCGTACCCGCCGTACCCGAGCCGTACCCGGCCCCCGCGCCGGCGCCGGTCGAGCCCGCCGTCGAGGTGGTGCCGGAGCTGCTGTTCATGCCGCTCCCGGCCCGCCCCGCACCCGTCCCGGCGCCGGACCGTACCCGTCCGAGCGACGCCGACGGGTACGTACCCGAGGACGACGGATACACCGGATACACCGGCCCTGACCAGCAGGAAGAGGCCGCGGCGGCGGACGAGCTGACCCCGGCCGCGGCGGCCCGGTTCGCGGATGTACTCGCTGAGGGGAACCTGCCGTCGGTGCGTACCCTGCGCGCCGAGTACGGCATCGGCCAGCCCCGCGCCCAGCGGGTACGCGACGCGCTCCGCCCGCTGGTCGGCGCCGCGGCGGTGTCCGCGTGAAGCGCCGGATTGAGGCCCCGGCCGCGACCGGGCCGGGGTGTATCCCGACGTTCCGGTGGCGGCAGGCCCCCGACGGGTACGCCACCCGCAGGCAGCTCCGCAAGCGCGGCTTGCGGCCGGGCGGGCAGCCAGTCGCCGCGCAGATGTGCTGGCGGTCCCGCTTCGGCGGCACCGCCACCGCGTTCCTCTACCGCCTCGACCTCGCCGCGCCGGTCCGCCCGATGACCCCCGCCAAGCGGGGGGCACTCGCTGCGGCGAACCTGGCCCGGCGTTGGTGCCCGGAGTGCCAGCGCGACGCCGGCTACGTCCTGCCGCAGCGCTACGGCACCTGCGTGCCGTGCGCGGACCGTCTCGGGCTCGCTGCCTGAAGAACGGCGCCACCTCACCCAACCCCACGTGATTCCAGGAGGAATCGTGTCCAAGCACGTCCCGATGAACCCCGAGACCGGTCTGCCGGTCGGCACCGTCGCCCTGTTCCTGGGGGTGTTCAAGGCCCGGGTCGCGCTCTTCGAGCCCCAGCCCGGCGCGATGGCCTGGCACTGCCTGGGCTGCGGCCAGGTCAGCCAGAACCACGTGTTCACCGCGGCCGCCCGCACCGAGGCCAACGACCACGCCGCCCGGTGCCGCTCGATCGAGCTCAAGCCCCAGCTCACGGCCGCGGTCTGACCCTTCCTCGCCCCGGGACGGCCGTTCGTGCCGGCAAGCTGTCCGGCCGTCCCGGGCTCCGAACCCCTCATCGAAGAGACCGGAGTAGCCATCATGGCCGACGCCCCGACCCTGGTCGAGGTCACCACACAACCCCCACCCCCCGTCCCGCCCATGCCCGCCGCGCCGCCCACCGCGGGCAACCCCCCGGTGGCCCCGGTGCCGGGGCTGCCGCTCGCCGCCGCGGCCGCCAACGCCGTCGGCGCCGTCACCACCGGAGCCCTCAGTCTCGGCGGGCCGCTCTCGCTCGCAGCCGCCACGGTCGCTGCTGGCGTGATCGCGGTCGGCACCCTCGCCCATCGCACCCGCGCCGCCCACCGCACCGGCGCGCTGGGCACCACGCGCAGCACCGCCGGCACCCTCGGGGCCGGCGGGAACCGTGGCTCCGCGCTCCGGACGTCCGCCGGGGCCGGACACGTCCCCGGCGCCCGCCGGTCGTCGGGCGCCGCTGGTGGTGGGCTGCCGTGGTCCGGGCAGGCCCGGCCGAGCGCGTCCGGGCTGCGGGCCGCCGCCCGCACCGCCCAGCACCGCACCACCACCCCCGCAGGGACCACGCCCCGCCCGCACGGCGCGGCCGGCAGCCCGGCCGCCGGAACCGCCCCCGGGGCTTCCCCCCGGGGCTCGGCTGGCATGCCGAGCGTCGGCCTCGGCCGCCCCCGAACCACCGCCGCCGGGGCCGCCCGCACTGCCGGCTCGTCGGGCCGATCCGGGGCCGGGCACCGCGGCGGCTCCAACCGGGGCACTGGTGCTGGTGGTTGGCGCGAGCCGGGGTGGGCTGCCCGGTCGGTGGCGAAGGGCGCACAGGGCAACGCGCCGGGCCTGCGCGGCGGTTCGGGCGGCCGGTGGCCGGAGGCATCCGCCGGCCGGGCAGCGAAGATCGCCGACCGCACCGAGAAGCGCCTGATCAAGGGCCGTGAGCGCGCGATGCGCAAGGCCGGCCTCGACCCCGCCACCGGCCTCACCACCCCCACCACCACGACCAAGACCAGGGCGAAGGGAGGGAAGTCGTCCGTGCCAGTGGTGTCGACGCCCGAGCAGCGGAAGGCCTTGAAGCGCTCCGCATGGCGCTACCGGGCGAGGATGACCGGCGCCGTCCTCGGCACCGGCCTGGTCGGGCTGGGTTCGGTGCTGGCGTTCAACTGGCGGCACCGCGGCATGGTCGCCTCCCACATGCGCCGCACCTGGTGGCGGCTGGCGGGCAATGCCCGCTCGGCCCGTGAGGCCAGGGACGCGGCGATCGCCGGAACTGACCTGACCGGTGTCGGTGAGGTGCCGGTGCCCGCCGAGACCGTGAACGACCCTGCCCGCAAGGCCAAACCCACCGCCACCTCGGCTCTTAAGAGGCGTGCGGTGCAGGCCCCGACCGTCTGGACACCGACCCGCGTCATCTTCGGCTGGCGCCCCGAGGAGGCAACCATGCCCGACTCCCAGTCCACCGTTCCCGCGTTCTCCCTCTCCTCCGCCGCCGACGTCATGCTGCAGGCCGCCTCCACGTTCGACCCCGAGCACATGACGGAGTTCGAGCAACTCGTCAACGACCTGCCCGGCGCGTTCCTCACCATCCAGGACGTGCTGCGGGTCCTCGCGGAGCTGTCCGCCGAACGCCTGCCGGTGGACCCGGCGGTGGTCGAGGAGATCGGCGAGGGCTACCGCGCCATGGGCAAGGTCGTCGCCGCCCTCGAAGAGGTCCCCGTCATCTACCGCCGCGTGCATGAGGCCGACATCGAGCGAATCGAGAACCCCCGCAACGGCGTCGACGGCGAACGCCGCTGGAACGTCCAGTAACCCCGCCGACCCGCCGCACCTCCGGCTCGACCCCGCACCGTCGCTCGTCCCGGGCCGCCCACCACACGGTGGTGGGCGGCCCGTTCCCTCCCCCTTCGTGAGCAGGAGAGAAGCACGATGACCAACCCCAAGCACCCCGCCTCCGGGGTGCGGATCGACTGGAAGGCCGGACACGGGATCCTGTCCGGCACCGTCAACGGCACCTGCGGCGCCCTCACCACCGCGTCCCTGGGTCACGTCACCGGCATGCCCGCCGGTTGGGCCCTCGCGGCCGGTGCGGCGGGGGCGGTCGGGACGCTCGCCGCCGGGATGCGCCGCCGCCTCACCGGCGCCACCCTCACCTTCCGCGGGGCGTGCTGGCTCACCGCCGGCGGCTGGTCGTCCTGGGCGATCGCCCACGGCGGCCCGTGGACCTGGCCCCACCTCGGTTCCCTCGCCGCCGCCGGTATCGCGGTCGGGACGCTGGCACGGGGGTTCGCCGCGCACGAGGAGATCGAGCAGGAGTCCCGCCGGCACCTGCTGCTGATCGGTGCCCGCCGGCAGATGGGCGCCGAGTGGACCGCCCGCATCAAGCGTGTCTGCGGCGTCGACGTGGTCGTGCTGGGGATCGAGCACTGGCCGTCCGGCGCCGGCTACACCGTTGAGGTCGAGCTGCCCGAGGGCGGCACCACCCGCCGGACCATCACCGACCGCGCTGAGGGCCTGGGCACCGACCTCGACCTGCCGGAGGGCTGCGGCCTGGCCACCATGCCCGGCATCTCCCGCCGGCGGGTCCTCATCATGGTCACCACGAAGAACCTGGCCGGGACCGAGCTGCCGTTCCCGGTCGAGGACCTGCACGAGACGACCACGGTCAACAACCCGGTCCCGATCGCTTTGCTGTCGACCGGGGAGCGCGCGGAGCTGGACCTGCGGCAGGCGTCCACGGTCGTCACCGGCCCCACCGGCTCCGGCAAGACCAACTGGCTGCACACCCTGATCGCCCTGCTCGACCAGACCAACGACACCCTGGTCTGGGTGATCGACCTGAACGCCGGGTCGATCGGCCTTCCGTGGCTGAACGCGTGGCGCGACGCCCAGACCGGCCGGGCGGGTTCGCGGTGGGCGGGGGCGGACATCCCCACCCCAGGGGTGGACTGGGTCGCCTCCACCCCGGCGGAGGCCAAGCGGATGCTGGCGGCGGCGGTGCGGATCGCCAAGCGCCGCAAGACCGCCTACCAGGACGCCATGCGCGACGCCAACGACGACAAGCTGCCCGTCAGCCCGGACGTCCCCGAGATCGTCATCATCATGGACGAGGGCGCCGAGGTCGCCGCCACCCGCGAAGCACGCGCCGTCCTCGCCGGGATCTCGGAAGTCATCCGGATCGCCCGCGCCATGGCGATCCGCGCCGTGATCTCGGTGCTGCGGGTCACCCAGGACGTCATGCCCGACCCGCTGGTCCGCAAGATGGCCTCCAACCGGGTCGCGACCGGTGCGCTGGAGGACTCCGAGCTCGGGCACCTCTTCGGCTGGCGGGCCCTGCGCGCCGAAGACTCGTTCTCGGGGCCGGGGTCGCTGCTGGTCGGCACCGAGGGCAAGCAGCCCGCCAAAGCGAGGCAGTGGCGGATCACCCCCGGGCAGATCGAGGACATCGCCGCCCTCACCTCCCACCGCCGTCCCGCCCTCGACGCCCCCTCACTCGACGCCGCCGGCACCGACTACGCCGAGCGCTGGTCGTTCGAGCGGTGCGGGCACCTCTGGGACTCCGCCCCCGTCCCGCCCGGCCGGCAGCCCGGAGCGGGCGGCCCGGCGGAGCAGGGGCTGAACACCGGGCCGCCGCCGGGCGGGTGGAAGGCCACCGCCGGATGGGACCGCCCCACCGACGGACCGGCCGACGAGCTGGAGAGCCTCTGGCTGCTGCCCCCGGCCGACAAGGACAGCACCGCCACCGCAACCGACTGGTCCGACCCCACCACCTGGTCCAGCGGCCGCGAACAGGACACCCCGGAACAGCCCGGCGCCCGCGAAGCCGCCCTCATCCTGCTGCTCAAGGCGGGGCCGGAAGGCACCGGGGCGACCGCGATGGAGCGGGTCCTGAAGCCCGAGTTCGGCACCACCCGGCAGACCATCAACGGCTGGCTCAAGGAGTGGGCCGAGACGGGCGAAGCGGTCCGGGTCGGCGAGAGCAACAAGGCCCGCTACGTCCACCTCACGCACGCCCCCAAGCCCCCTACCGAGGGCTGAAACAGGCCTGCTGTCGCCCGCACTGTCGCACTGTCACCCCGGGGTGGGTCCGAGCTGTCACAGCCCCGCAGAACCCCCTCCGACCTGGCAGGCGACAGTCGTCACGACAGTCGGGACGACAGCACCACGACAGTACGGACGACAGCTCCGGCGCAGTCCGCACGACAGCACCCGGCCCCGCCCCACGACCCTCCCGGGCGGGGCCCCGCCACACCCACACACCGCCTCACGGAAGGCACGTCCGTGATCGTCTCCGTCTCCCTGGCCGTCCTGCTCGCCGTCGTCAGCGTCCTGCTGATCCGCGGCCGGCGGGTGTCCCTGCCGACCGCCGCCGCGCTGTGGCTGTCCGGCTTCACCCTCGCCTCGACCGGTGTCGCCGGACCCGTCAACGCCGCCATACAGGCCGCCGTCGGACTCATCTCCCACCACTGAACGAGGAGAGCACCGCCATGAACCAGCACCAGCAGCACACCCCGGCGGTGCTCTACACCGCCGACGGCCAGCCCTACTACCTCCCCGGCCCGACCACCGCCGCGCCGCTCATCCCGTACCAGCCCGCACCGCACCCGCACCTGACACACCAGCAAGCTCCGGCCGTCGGGCAGCTCCACAGCCCGATGCCGGTCCTCAACACCACGCCCGAGCGTGACCCGTGGCCCGTTCGGTTGCTCGCCGGTGGCGTCGGCACCGGCGCGGCCGGCCTCGGCGTCGGCTACATGCTGCAAGCCGTCGCCCAGGCCGCCACCGGCCTCGGCCTGCTCGCCGCCGTCCTTGCCCTCGCTTGGCTGCTCAAGAACAACAGCGGTTCGGGTGGGCGGGGCGCGGTCAACGTGCACGTCAGCATGACCAACCGCAACCACTGAACCCCCGGGCCACCGGCCCCGGACAGCACAAAACCCCGCAGCAGCCGGACGACCTTGCCGGGTGATGACCGGCTGCTGCGGGGCGATCCGCTCCCGCTTTCACGAGACCGAAGGACACCAGCATGCCCGAGTTCGGCCCCCGCACGCTCGCCTACGTGGACGACGCGTACGACAAGTCCCGCGCCTCCGACGGCCACTCCCGCTACGGCGCCTACCTCGCCCAGCACGCCCACCTGCTCCACGACGACGACCAGCCCCTCACCCCGGTGGCGTTCGCGTCCGTCGCGTGGATGGTCGCCACCAGCCCGATCATGTACCCCGGCTACGTCCGCATCCGCCCCGACCTCACCGACCTGACCACGACGGTCTCGGACGACTACCGGCTCGCCCTGCGGATCACGGTTCCGCTCCGCCACCACGCCCTCACCCGCCGGCCCGCCCGGGTCCTGGACTGGCAAGCCGAGCACGACCCGTGGGCGGACCGGCGGTGGCTGGCCCTGGAGGCGCCCGAGCAGACCGACCGGCCCGCGCTGCTGACCACCGCCACCCTGCTGATCCCGGTGGCCACCGAGCGGCTGACCACCCCGACCACCGCCGCCCCGGGCCGGGCGATGACCCGCGACGCCAAGCAGGCCATGCGGGTGCTGGTCGAGATCGTCAACGCGCACGCCCACCTGGTCAACGAGCTGACCGGCGGTGCCCGATGACCCAGACCATCACCGGCCAGGCCATGAGCATCACCGACCTGCTGGCATCTGCGCTGGGCGCCACCGGCCGCGGCTGGTACGTCTTCCCGCTCGCCCCGAACAGCAAGTACCCGGCCCTGCACGCCGAGGACGACTGCCCCCGCACCGGGCCCTGCACCAACGGGCACAACGGATGGCAGCAGCGCGCTACCACCGACCCCGACATCCTGCGGCGCGCGTGGGCGCACGGCCCGTACGGGATCGGCGTGGCCACCGGCCCCTCCCGCCTGGTCGTGATCGACCTCGACACCGCCAAGCACCCCGGCGACCTGCCCCCCGAGCAGTGGGCCGGGCGAGGCATCACCGACGGGTACGACGTGTTCGCCGCGCTGTGCGAGGACCACGGGCAGCCCGGCGACTACGACACCTACACCGTGCGGACCGGCCGCGGCGGCCGGCACCTGTACTTCACCGCCCCGCCCGGCCTGCCCTTGCGCAACACCACGGGCGATCGCGGCAACGGCCTCGGGTGGAAGGTCGACACCCGCGCCGACGGCGGGTACGTCGTCGCCGCTGGCAGCACCGTCAACGGCCGTCCCTACACCATCGTCCGCGACGTGCCGCCCATGCCGCTGCCCGGCTGGCTGGCCGTCCTACTCACCCCGAAGGCCCCGCCGGTCGCCCGGCTCGACACCGCGGAGATCCGGGCGCGGATCGGCCGTCTCACCGCCTACACACAGGCCGCCGTCCGCGGCGAGGCACAGAAGGTCGAGGCGGCCGGGGAGGGCGTGCGCAACCACACCCTGTTCGCGTCCGCCGCCGCCCTCGGCCGCCTGGTCGCCGCGGGCACCCTCCCCGAAGGGGACGCCACCGACGCCCTTCTGGCCGCCGGTCAGAAGGCGGGTCTCGGGGAGGCGGAGTGCCGCCGCACCATCGCCAAGGGCCTGACCCGCGGAGGCAACCACGCTGGGCGGGCCGCATGAGCAACCACCACCCCTCGTCCCTCCCGGAGAAGCGCTTCTCCGACAGGGACCGGCCCCGGCGGGAGGCCGAGTGACCGCCCCGACCCTCCGCACCACCGAACCCCACCCCGCCGCCGGCGCTCGGTACCCGGCGGCCTAGCTCAGCCAGGGGCGGCCGCCGCTCTCGCCAAAGATGACCGGCCGCCCCGAACCCGAGTCCCTCACGGAACCAGGAGACCCCAGCATGACCGATCCCACCCCGCTCGCCAACGACACCCCGCCCGAGGACGGCGCCGCCCTGCTGGACGCCGTCGAGGCCCACCACCGCCGCTTCAACGTGTTCCCCAGCGAAGCCGCCTACGTCGCCGTCGTCCTGTGGGACGCCCACGCGCACCTGATGGACTCCTTCGAGGCCACCCCGCGCCTGGCGTTCCTCTCCCCGGAGCCCGCCAGCGGCAAGACCCGCGCGCTTGAGATCGTGGAGACCCTGGTCCCGAGGCCGCTGGTCACCGTGGACATCAGCCAGTCCGCGCTGTTCCGCTCCGTCTCCGACGGGGACGCCCGCCCGACGGTGCTGTTCGACGAGATCGACACCGTCTTCGGCGCCGCCGCCGGCGGCAACGAGGAACTGCGCGGCCTCATCAACGCCGGCTACCGCCGCACCGGCGGCGTCATTCGCGCTGTCCGGGACGGCGACAACCACGTCGTGCGGAAGTTCCCCGTCTACGCCGCCCTCGCCATGGGCGGACTCGGCGACCTGCCCGACACCATCATGAGCCGGTCCGTCATCGTCCGGATGCGCCGCCGCGCACCCAACGAGACGGTCGAGCCGTTCCGGCAGCGGATCAACGAGCCCGAGGGGCACGCGCTGCGCGACCGGCTCGCCGCCTGGGCCGACACCGTCCGCGAACGGATCGAGGGCGCCTGGCCCGAGCTGCCCGACGGCGTCACCGACCGGCCCGCCGACGTCTGGGAACCCCTGCTCGCCGTCGCCGACGCCGCCGGCGGCCACTGGCCCACCAGGGCCCGCGCCGCCTGCCTCGAACTCGTCCACGCCGCCAAGGCCAACGACAAGGGCTCCGTCGGCATCCGCCTGCTCGCCGACCTGCGCGACGTCTTCAACGGCGCCGAACGGCTCACCAGCGCCACCATCATCGAACGCCTCACCAGCATGGACGACGCCCCCTGGGCCGACCTCGACAGCCGCCCCCTCAACACCCGCAGCCTCTCCAAGATGCTTGGCGACTACGTCACCGCCGCCAACGACCCCATCCGCCCCCGCAACATCAAGATCGGAACCGCCGTCGCCAAGGGCTACTACGCCGCCGACCTGACCGACGCCTGGGCCCGCTACTGCCAGCCCGTTCCCGAAACGTCCGCTACCACCGCTACTCCCGCTACCGCGCAGGTCAGGGCCCTGTTTCCGGTAGCGGAACCGGTAGCGGTAGCGGATAGCCCGCCGCCCGCCACCTCCACCGCGTCCACCGAGCTCATCACCGTCGGCTGACCCACTAATCCGCTACCGCTACCGCATCCGCTACCGCCACACCCCCTCCCACCTGCCCGGTAGCGGAGTAGCGGCGGTAGCGGACCTCCAGAGATGAGAGGGCAGAACTTGCCAACGAGCCGTGACCGGCCGCCGGCTCTCTTCCGGCCGGCCGACGTAGCCAGGGTGCTCGGAAAGTCCGAGTGGTGGGTCAAGGAGCAGGCTCGCCGCGGTCGCATCCCGTTCACGAAGCCTGGTCGGGCCTACCGATTCACCTCCGAGCACATCGCCGAGATCGTCCGCCTGTACGAGTGGCGCCCCGAACCGGCCGTCGCTCGACCGCCCGTGCGTGCGGCACCTGCTCCGGCTGCCAAGGCGTCGCTCCCGGCCCCGTCGGTCCGCCTCCGGGCTCGGCTGCCGCGCCGGGTGGCCGCCAACCTCGACCAGCAGCAGAACGCCGCGTGACACCTGCCCCGCCCTGGTGCCCACATCAGGGCGGGGCTGACCCCGAGGGGGATACACCGTGGGATACGCCGAGAACCGCGGCGACTACTGGCGCGGCCGTTACAAGATCGGGCCCGGCAAGTACGGGACCGTCTCCGACGCGAGCGGCAAGACCATCCGCTTCAAGACCAAGCGCGCTGCCGAGAAGGCCGCCGCTGTGGCCGAAGACACCGAACGGAAGACTCAGGAAGCCGCTGCCCAGCGCCCGGCCGAACCGGTGGCCGAGCGGATGACGTTCGGCGAGTACGCGAGTGCCTGGTACGAGCGGCAGGACCTTGCCGCCTCGACCATGCAGAACTACCGGCGCCACATTGAGGAGCACTTGCTCCCCGAGTTCGAGGACGCTTTGACGGACGAGATCAGCAAGGGCGAGATCGACGCTTGGGAGCGCAAGGAGCGTGGCCGGGGATACAAGCCCAGCAGCATCAAGACGTGGCGGGGCACGCTGCACCTGATCCTCGAAGACGCTGTGGAGGAAGGGCTGCGCGACTCCAACCCCGCGACCCGCCGCCGGGGCCGTGGCAAGCGCGCCGGGCGCTCACGCAACCGGGGGCCGGAGAAGGTGGTCACCTCAGCGCTCGGCATCCTGCTGATTGCCGAGCGGACCGCGCTGCTGTCGGGGCGGGAGGACGAGTTCGCCGCCGTCCTGCTCAAGGGCTATACGGGCCTGCGATGGGGCGAGATCGTCGGGCTGGAGCGTGAGTTCGTCCGGCCGGCGGCCGTCCGGGTGGAGTGGCAGCTGTACGAGCTGGACACGGGCGAACTGCACCGGTGCCCGCCCAAGGACGACTCCTATCGGACGGTCGACACCCCACCCTTCCTCTCCGCGCTGTTGACAGGGCAGGCGGGCCGGGCCAGTGACAAGCCGTGTGACTGCCACGGCCTGCGGTACCTCTTCAGCGGGCACGGTGCGGCGAACGGCGCTGCCCGGCGGCCGGGCGCCAAGCTGGTGGACGTCGCCCGGTTCGCGGGGGTCTCCACCGGCACCGTCTCCAACGTCCTGAACCGGCCCCATGCCGTCGCCCCTGATACCCGTGACCGGGTCGAGAAGGCGATCACCGAGCTCGGCTACATCCGGTACTGGCCGACCGGGGAGAACGCGGCACACTGGCGGCGCAGCGGCTTCGCCACCTGGCTGTTCCAGCCGGCGGCGACGGGCCGATACCCGAAGCGCGGGAGCAAGGAGGAGCACCCGGTGCCACTGCTGGCCGACCCATGGCCAGGGATCCCGGCCCGCGGACGTGGCGCCTCCGGGCGCACGGAGGCATCCTGGCTGCCGATCGCCCGCGGCCTGACACCGCACGGCCTGCGGCACACGCACAAGACGATGATGGACGAGTTCGGCACCCCACCGAAGCTCAAGGACGAGCGGATGGGCCACGAGGACGGATCCGTCCAGGCCCGCTACTCGCACGTCACCGCCGAGATGCGCCGCACCCTGATGGACGACCTCACCCGGGTGTGGGCGGAATCCCTCGCGGTGCGTCGGGAGATGTCGCCGGGCTCGCCGGTGAGCACGCTCGATACCTTGCTGAGGGCGGGTCAGTAGACCTCAGCGGAGAGCCTCCGGGACGGGGTTTCTCCCAGGATTCTCCCGAGAGGCCCCGGAAAGCCAGTCAGGGCCGGTCTCCCTTGCGGGAGACCGGCCCTGAGCTGGTCTTACTGGGTCGGGGTGGCGGGATTTGAACCCACGGCCTCTTCGTCCCGAACGAAGCGCGCTACCAAGCTGCGCCACACCCCGGTCCTGCTGTTGTTGCTTCCGTCTCCGGCGCAACGAGTAGAACTCTACCGGACGTGCGCCGAGAGACGAAATCCGATTCCCCGGAGGGCTCCGTCGCAGGTCAGCGCCGGGGGGTCAGGGTGAGCAGGGTGGCCTCCGGCGGGCAGGCGAAGCGGACCGGGGTGTAGCGGTTGGTGCCGCAGCCGGCCGAGACGTGCAGGTACGAGCGGTGGCCGCCGGCGCGGTGGGCGGACAGGCCCTTCACCCGGTCGGTGTCCAGGTCGCAGTTGGTGACCAGGGCGCCGTAGAAGGGGATGCAGAGCTGTCCGCCGTGGGTGTGTCCGGCCAGTATCAGCGGGTACCGGTCGGCGGTGAAGGCGTCCAGCACCCGCAGGTACGGGGCGTGCACCACGGCCAGCGAGAGGTCGGCGTCGGGGGAGGGCCCGCCGGCCACCTCCTCGTACCGGTCGTGCCGGATGTGCGGGTCGTCCAGGCCGGTGAACTCGACGTCGAGGCCTGCCAGGGTCAGCCGGCCGCGGGCGTTGTTGAGGTTCAGCCAGCCGGCCGCGTCGAAGCCGTCGCGCAGCTTCTGCCACGGGTTGTGGACGGCTCCGGTGATGCCCCGTCGACTGGTGCCGTCCGGGTTGTTGAGGCCGTGGATGCCGCTGCGCAGGGCGCTGAGGTAGCGGGTCGGGCTCTTGCGGGCCGGCCCGTAGTAGTCGTTGGAGCCGAAGACGTAGACGCCCGGGAAGTCCATCAGCGGGCCGAGCGCGTCGAGGGTGGCGGGTACGCCGAGCGGGTCGGAGAGGTTGTCGCCGGTGTTCACCACCAGGTCGGGCCGGAGCCCGGCCAGGCTCTGCAGCCAGCGCTGCTTCTTGCCCTGTCCGGCGACCATGTGGATGTCGGAGAGCTGGAGCACCCGGAGGGGCCGGGCGCCGCGCGGCAGGATCGGGACCTCCACCCGGCGCAGCCGGAACGAGCGGACCTCGTACCCGGCGGCGTAGGCGAGGCAGGCGGCGCCGGTGGCGGCGATTCCGAGCGGGACGGAGTACAGCGGTCGCATCGGTCCATGCTCTCAGACGGGAGATCAGGGTCCGAACGCGCAGGTGGTCGCGGAGGACGTGGATGAGCTGCCGTGACACCCCCGGCGAGTGCCCGGCCGCCGGGGTTCGGCCCGTGGGCGGGCCCCGCGACGTCCGGGGCAG
Organism: Kitasatospora sp. NPDC088346; assembly: GCF_044740765.1. Lineage (NCBI taxonomy): Bacteria > Bacillati > Actinomycetota > Actinomycetes > Kitasatosporales > Streptomycetaceae > Kitasatospora > Kitasatospora sp. NPDC088346. The sequence continues at coordinate 19,450 of NZ_JBIURH010000035.1, read as the reverse complement.
GCCTTAATCAGGGGCGTCGGTGCCGGTCAGGTGCGAGACTCGTCGGCATGACGACGCTTAAGCAGCAGCTGCAGGAGGACCTGACGGCTGCGATCAGGGCCCGGGACGAGCTGCGCTCCTCCACCATTCGGCTGACACTGTCGGCCGTCACCTCGGAGGAGGTGGCCGGCAAGACGAAGCGGGACCTCTCCGACAGCGAGGTGCTCCAGCTGGTGGTCCGGGAGGCCAAGAAGCGCCGGGAGGCGGCGGAGGCCTTCGAGCAGGCCGGCCGGACCGAGTCGGCGGCCCGGGAGCGCGCCGAGGGCGAGGTGCTGGCGCACTACCTGCCGCAGCAGCTCTCGGACGAGGAGCTGACCGCGATCGTGGCCGAGGCGGTGGCCGCTGCCGGTGCCACCGGCCCGCAGGCGATGGGCGCGGTGATGAAGCTGGTGCGCCCCAAGGTCGGTGACCGGGCCGAGGGCGGCCGGGTGGCCGCCGCGGTGAAGGCCGCGCTGGCGGGCTGACCCGGCTGCGCCGCTCCGAGCCGGCGGGGGCCGGTGCCGGGGTCGGTGGGGGCCGGTGCCGGGGCCCGGACGGCCCGCCGGTGTGTGCCGGACACGCCCGAGGGCGGTCCCCGTGGGTCGGGGACCGCCCTCGGGCGTCGGTCGTCCTGCGGGCGCGGAGCGCCTCGCCGGGGTCAGTGGTGCCGGCCTCCGCCGTTGCCACCGTTCCCGCCGTTGGCGCCGCCGATGCCTCCGTCGGTGCCGATCGGCGGGAAGGTGAAGCCGCCGTTGATCAGACCGCCGCCGTTGTTGCCCCCGTTGTTGTTGCCGCCGTTGGCGGCGTCCCCGGACGGCGGGGTGGCGCCGTCGGTGGGGGTCGGGGTCACCGGCACCGGGATGTTGACCGTGTGGAAGTTCGACCTCGGCGTGCCGTCCAGCGCGTCGTTCATCGCCATCTGCCAGATCGGGCCGGGGCCGTCGGCGCCGTAGACCGCGCTGAACGGGTGGCCGCCGATCTTGATGTTCTTCATCGAGACGTTGCCGGTGGGGCCGCCGAGCCAGACCGAGGTGGACAGCTCCGGGGTGAAGCCGGTGAACCAGGCGGCGTACCGGTTGTCGGTGGTACCGGTCTTGCCGGCGATCGGGCGGCCGCCGTCGAGGCCGAGCGAGGAGCCGGTGCCCTTCTCGGTCACGCCCAGCAGCAGGGTGGTGACGCCGTCCGCGGTGGACTGGGACATCGCCTGGGTGCAGTTGGGCTTCGGCACCTCGAGCTTCTTGCCGTCGGCGGCGACCATCGAGCTGATCGCGACGGGGCTGCAGTACAGGCCGCGGGCGGCGAAGGTCGCGTAGACGTTGGCCATGGTCAGCGGGCTGACCTCCTGGGTGCCGAGCACCATGGAGGGGACCTGCTCCATCGGCTTGCCGTTGGCCTTGTTCTTGATGCCGAGCTTGTCCGCCATCTGCTTCATCGGGCAGAGGCCGACCTGCTGCTCCATCTGCACGAAGTAGGTGTTGACCGACTTCGCCATCGCGTCCTTGAGCGAGAACGGCCCGATCTCGGTGGGCGACTCGTTCTCCACGGTGGCCGCGTTGCGGGTGCTGTTCTTCCAGGTGCCCTCGCAGGTGCTCATGGACGGGTAGTCCATGTCGTGCGGGGAGGGGAACTCCTGGGTGATCGGGACGCCCGACTCCAGGGCGGCCGCGGCCAGGATCGGCTTGAAGGTCGAGCCGGGGGAGAAGCCGTTGCCGCCGCCCATCGCGGCGTCCACGTTGAGGTTGAGCACGGTCTGGTTCTGCTTGCCGTCCAGGCCGTACGGCCGGGTCTGCGCCATCGCCAGGATCTCGCCGGTGCCGGGCTTGACCATGGTGGCCGCGGCCGAGACCGAGTCGGTCGCGTAGACCTTCTTGGTCACCGCGTTGTAGGCGGCGGCCTGCTTGTCCGGGTCGATGGTGGTGTTGATCTTCAGGCCGCCCTGGCTCCACAGCTTCTGCCGGTCGGTGGCGGTCTTGCCGAACACCGGGTCCTGCTTGACCACGCGGCGCACGTAGTCGCAGAAGAAGCCCATTCCGGCCTGCGCGGTGATGCAGCCGTTCAGCGGCTCGCGGTACTTGATCCCGAGCGCGGACTCGGTGGCGGCCTTGGCCTCCTCCGGCGAGATGTGCTTGTACTCCAGCAGCTTGGCGATGACCGTGTTGCGCCTGGTCTGCGCGGCCTGCGGGTGCAGGATCGGGTCGTAGGCCGTGGGGTTCTGCACCAGCCCGGCCAGCATCGCGGCCTCGGGGATGGTCAGGTCCTTGGCGCTCTTGCTGAAGTAGCGGTTGGCGGCGGCCTCGATGCCGTACGCCTGGTGGCCGTAGAAGGTGATGTTGAGGTAGTTGGTGAGGATCTGATCCTTGCTCAGGTCCTCCTCCAGCTTGATGGCGTACTTCAGCTCCTGGATCTTGCGGCCCAGGCTCTTCTTGGTCGCCTCGAGGAACGCCTGCTGGTCGTCGCCGGCCTGCTCGACGAAGACGTTCTTCACGTACTGCTGGGTCAGCGTGGACGCGCCCTGGGTGGCGGAGCCGGCCTCGGCGTTCTTGGTGATCGCCCGCAGCACGCCCTTGAGGTCGACGGCGCCGTGCTCGTAGAACCGGCTGTCCTCGATGTCCACCTGGGCCTTGCGCATGATCGGCGCCATCTGCTCGGCGGTCAGGATCGTGCGGTCCCGGTCGTAGACCTTGGCGATCAGGCCGCCCTTGGCGTCGTAGATCGTCGACGCCTGGGAGAGGGTGGGCGTCTTGAAGTCGGCGGGGATGTTGTCGAAGCTGTCCGCCGTGTCCTTGGCCGTGAGTCCGAGCGCGCCGACGGCGGGCAGGGCCATGCCGGCGACCAGGACGCCGGCGAGCACGCTGCCGCCCAGGAACTTGACTCCGAGGCTCGCCTTGTCGAGCGCTGATCCCGAGGTTCGCTGAGGTGCCATGGGAGAACACTACGTGCCGGATTCCCCACCATGGGGGCAGGTGTTCGCCTAGGCTTGTCACAAGACTGCGACAGCTTCGCTCTGTTCATCATCACCACTCTTGTGAGTGATGAGCTTTGCCCGATTTAGCGCCTTTTGCGCCCAATGATGCCCGGGTATCCGTCCATTTCTCGTAGCGCAGCGTGACGATAGTTGTCTCGGGAGTGTCGGCAAGGCCTTCGACCTGCGATCACTCCAACGAGTGAGGTATCGGGTACCCATAGTCCGATTGGGTCATTTGAGATTGAGCCCGAAGGGGCTGTTGCGGAGTGCGGTTCTTCCGTAACGTCCTCAACTGGCAGCGGTGAATATGCCGTTGCCGCCGTGGGGGAGCCCCGATTCGGGAGAGGACGGCGCCAGCATGGGCTGGGTAGACGACTGGAGCGCACTGGCGGCCTGCCGCACGAGCGATCCGGATGAATTGTTCGTACAGGGGGCCGCGCAGAATCGCGCCAAGGCCGTGTGCAGCGGATGCCCCGTTCGCACCGAGTGCCTGGCCGATGCGCTCGACAACCGGGTCGAGTTCGGCGTCTGGGGAGGGATGACCGAGCGGGAGCGCAGGGCGCTGCTGCGGCGCCGTCCCACCGTGGGCTCCTGGCGCAGGCTGCTGGAGACAGCCCGGGCGGAGTACGAGGAGTCGCTGGCCACGGGCGTGATCCTGCGCGACTACGCACAGGCGGGCTGAGCTCCTCCCGCCATCGACCGCAGGGATGCTGACGGGCAGTCGGCAGGTGTGGGGGCGGCGAGCGACAGGTACCGGTCCGGCCGGTGCCCGTGTCCCGCCCGGTGCACCAGAGGGGGTCTGCTGCCCGGGCTGCGTTCCGAGTTCCGCCCGATCACGCCGTTCACCGTGGTCGGTTCACCGTCGCGCCACCGACCGTCGCGCCGTCCACTGCCGCAGCGTTCACTGCTGCAGCTTTCACCGTCGCCGTGTTCACCGCTTCACCGCTTCGCCGTGCCCGAGGCCGCCGGGGTGCCGAGGCGTTCGCCGATGGTGCGCAGTCCGGCCAGGTCGTGCACGTCACCGGCCAGCGCCGGCACCTCCACCATGGGAACGTCCGGGTAGACCGAGACGAACCGGTCCCTGGTCCGGCGTTCCCGGTTCATGATCTGCATCCGCTCCGCGTGCAGCCGCAGCAGGCCCGCAGCCAGGGTCTCCGCCTGCACCGTGGCGGTCTGCGAGCCGTTCTCCTCCAGGGCCTCGGCGGCGGCCAGCGCCCGTTCGGCGGTCAGCTGCGCGGCCCCGGTGGAGTGCACCCGGTTGAGCACCAGCCCCGCCAGCGGCATCTCGTCGGCGGCCAGCCGGTCGACGAAGTACGCGGCCTCGCGCAGCGCGTCCCGCTCCGGCGCGGCGACCACCAGGAAGGCCGTGCCCGGCGCCTTGAGCAGTTGGTACGTCCGGTCGGCCCGCTCGCGGAAGCCGCCGAACATCGAGTCCATCGCGCTGACGAAGGTCTGGATGTCGGTCAGCAGCTGGGCGCCGAAGATCTTCCCCAGGGTGCCCGTGAGCAGGCCCATCCCGACGTTGAGGAACTTCATCGCACTGCGGCCGCCGACCTTGGCCGGGGCGGTGAGCATCCGGATCACCCGCCCGTCCAGGAACGAGCCGAGCCGGCCGGGCGCGTCCAGGAAGTCCAGCGCGGAGCGGGACGGCGGGGTGTCCACCACGATCAGGTCCCAGCGCTCGGCCGCGCGCAGCTGGCCGAGCTTCTCCATCGCCATGTACTCCTGGGTGCCGGCGAAACCGGCGGACAGCGACTGGTAGAAGGGGTTCTCCAGGATCGCCCTGGCCCGCTCCGGGTCGGCGTGGGCCAGCACGACCTCGTCGAAGGTCCGCTTCATGTCGAGCATCATGGCCTGCAGCTCACCGGGGCCGTCGACGTCCTTGACCAGGCGCGGGGTGTTGTCCAGCTCGGTCAGGCCCATCGACTGGGCCAGCCGCCGGGCCGGGTCGATGGTCAGCACCACGGCCTTGCGGCCGCGCTCGGCGGCCCGCAGGCCGATCGCCGCGGCGGTGGTGGTCTTGCCGACCCCGCCCGAGCCGCAGCAGACGACGATCCGGGTCTTCGGGTCGTCGATCAGCGCGTCGATCTCCAACCGGGTCGTCATGCCGCCCCCTGCCGCTTGAGTTCGCTCGCGAGCCGGTACAGCCCACCGAGGTCCACACCTTCGCCGAGCAGCGGCAGCTCGTACGTCGGCAGCTCCAACTGCTGCAGGTCGGCCCGCTGGTCGCGTTCCAGTTCCACCCGCTCGGCGTGCTCCCTGGCCTGTTCGAGCAGGGGGTCCAGCAGCGGCTCGACGGCCGCCCGGACGGTCTCCGGCTTGCGCGACCGGCCGCCCAGGCCGGCCTCGCCCAGCGCCTGCGCCACCTCCTCGCGGTGGTCGCCGTGCACCGCCGCCACCGCGGCCGCGTCCAGCAGCGGCGGGCGGACCATGTTGACCATCACCCCGCCCAGCGGCAGCTGTGCCTCCCGGAGGTCGGTGATCCCGTCCACCGTCTCCTGCACCGGCATCTCCTCCAGCAGCGTGACGAAGTGCACCGCCGTCTCCGGCGACTTCAACACCCGCATCACGGCCTGCGCCTGAGTGTGTATCGGGCCGAACCTGGCCAGCCCGGCGACCTCGGAGTTGACGTTCAGGAACCGGGTGATCCGGCCGGTCGGCGGGGCGTCCATGACGATCGCGTCGTACGCCCGCAGGCCGTCCGGCCGCTTGCGGCGGGCCGCCTCGCAGGCCTTGCCGGTGAGCAGGACGTCGCGCACGCCCGGGGCGACCGTGGTCGCGAAGTCCACGAAGCCGACCTTCTGCAGGGCCTTGCCGGCCCGGCCGAGCTTGTAGAACATCTCCAGGTACTCCAGCAGCGCCTGCTCGGTGTCGATCGCCAGCGCGTACAGCTCGCCCGGCCTGCCGCCGGGCTCGGCGGGCAGCCCCAGCCTGGCCCGGCTGACGGTGGCGACCTTGCGCTCCTCGTACGGCAGCGCGGCGATGCCGAACAGCTCGGCGATGCCCTGCCGGCCCTCGACCTCGATCAGCAGCGTGCGGCCCCCCTCGGCCGCGAGCGCCAGGGCGAGCGCGGCCGCCAGCGTGGTCTTCCCGGTGCCGCCCTTGCCGCTGACGACGTGCAGCCGCACGCCCTCCCAGTCCGGGGCGCGCTCCTCGGGGCCGGGGGTGCTCGCCACGCTCCGTCTCCGTCCGTCCGTCGACCGGCACCGCCTGGTGCCCTCCCCGTGAGCGTAACCAGCGCGCGCCGTCGATGACGGGAGCATCCGGACGGGCGCCCGGATTGATGCCCCCTCTGTGTCCCACCTCACACCCGCGCCGGCGGCTAGAGTCACCTCCATGACCAAGTGGGAATACGTCACCGTGCCGCTGCTCGTGCACGCGACCAAGCAGATCCTGGACACCTGGGGCGAGGACGGCTGGGAGCTCGTCCAGGTCGTGCCCGGGCCGAACAACCCCGAGCAGCTGGTTGCCTACCTGAAGCGGGAGAAGAGCTGATGAGCAAGGTCGAGGACAGGCTGGCCGAGCTCGGGCTCACCCTGCCCGCCGTCGCGGCACCGGTCGCCGCGTACGTTCCGGCGGTGCGGTCCGGCGACCACGTGCTGACCGCCGGCCAGCTGCCGATGGTGGCGGGCAAGCTCGCGATCACCGGCAAGGTCGGCGCCGAGGTCACCGCCGAGGAGGCCAAGGCGCTCGCGCAGACCTGCGCCCTCAACGGCCTGGCCGCCGTGAAGTCCGTGATCGGCGACCTGGACCTGATCGAGCAGGTCGTCAAGGTGGTCGGCTTCGTGGCCTCCGCCCCCGACTTCACCGGCCAGCCCGGCGTGATCAACGGTGCCAGCGAGCTGCTCGGCCAGGTGCTCGGCGAGGCCGGCGTGCACGCGCGCAGCGCGGTCGGCGTCTCGGTGCTGCCGCTGGACGCCCCGGTCGAGATCGAGTTCCAGGTGCGGGTCCGCGCCGCCGGCTGACCCGTCCGCATCTGCGATTTCCGCGCGGGGCCGGGGTCGGGTCTGTCCAACCCGGGCCCCGCGCGTCTAGCATCCGGGCATGGATCATCGAGCAGGGTCGCTCCCGATGCCGCCGTCCTGGCCTGCGCGGATCCGCGCGCTCGCGGCCGGTGAGCTGACGCCGGCGACGCCGAAGCCGTCGGCCACCGTGGTGCTGCTGCGCGACGGCGGCTCCGCCGCGGGCGCCGGACCGCAGGCGTACCTGCTGCGGCGGCGTACGTCGATGGCGTTCGCGGGCGGCATGTACGCCTACCCCGGCGGCGGGGTCGACCCGCGCGACGCGGAGGCCGACCTGCGCTGGGCCGGGCCGACGCCCGCCGAGTGGGCGCAGCGGCTCGGGACCGACGTGAGCGCCGCCCAGGCGGTGGTCTGCGCGGCCGTCCGGGAGACCTTCGAGGAGGCCGGCGTCCTGCTGGCCGGACCGGACGCCGAGACGATGGCCGAGCCCCGGGACTGGAGTGTCGAGCGGGCGGCCCTGGAGGCCCACGAGCTGTCCTTCGGCGAGTTCCTGAGCAAGCACGGACTGGTGCTGCGCAGCGACCTGCTGGGCGCCTGGGCCCGCTGGACCACCCCGGCCTTCGAGGAGCGCCGCTTCGACACCTGGTTCTTCGTCGCCGCCATGCCCGCCGGGCAGGACGCCGCCGCCCACGTCGGCGAGGCCGACGAGGTCGCCTGGCTGTCGCCCACCGAGGCGGTCGAGGGCTACGAGGCGGGCCGGATCGGCATGCTTCCGCCCACCGTGACCGTCCTGCGCGAGCTGCTTCCGGCCGGTTCCGCGGCCGAGGCGCTCGCGGCGGCGGAGCACCGCGTCATCAGCCCCGTCCTGGGGCAGGCCGAGGTGGCGGGCGATCGAATGACGGTGCGATGGTCTGGGTATGAAGAGCTGACCATCGATGGGGAATTCCCGGCATAGCGGTGCCGGGAGTGAGGAACCGCCCGGCATAGCGGTGCCGGGAGTTGGAGAGGGGCCCGGTTCAGGCCGGGTCACCGTAGACGGAAGGAACTCGGCCGATGATCCACAATGACGTGGCTCGCCGGACGGCGCACGCCATGCCCGCCCGAAGCCTGACGCCCCGAAACCGGCGCGGCACCACCGCCGCGTACGACGTGTACGCCCCGCGTGCGCTGACGCGACCGCTGCCGGCCCGGAGCCTCTTCCGCCGCAGCGCGGACGTGGACCGCGGAACCGAGGGCGGCCAGTGAGCGGTCTCCTCCCGGGTGACCCCGCCGCCACGGTCGGCGGTGGGGCCACCCCCCGGGCGCTGTGCGTGCTGGCGCCCAACCCCTCCCCGATGACACTGGACGGCACCAACACCTGGCTGCTGTCCGAGCCCGGCTCCGACCGCGCGGCGGTCGTCGACCCGGGCCCGCTGGACGAGGGGCACCTGCGGCGGGTCGTCGAGGCCGCCGAACGGCAGGGCAAGCGCATCACGCGGACCCTGCTGACGCACGGCCACCACGACCACGCCGAGGGCGCGGCCCGCTTCGCCGAACTCACCGGCAGCCGGGTGCTCGCCCTGGACCCGGCGCACCGGCTCGGTGACGAGGGGCTGCACCATGGCCAGGTGCTCGACGTCGGCGGTCTGGAGATCCGGGTGGTCGGCACCCCCGGCCACACCTCGGACTCGCTGACCTTCCACCTGCCCGCCGACGGCGCGATCCTGACCGGCGACACCGTCCTCGGCCGGGGCACCACGATGGTCGCGCACCCCGACGGCCGGCTCGGTGACTACCTGGACTCGCTGCGCCGCCTGCACACCATGGCCGCCGAACACGGCGTGCGCACCGTGCTGCCCGGGCACGGCCCGGTGCTCGCGGACGCGCTGGGCGCCGTCGACTACTACCTGGCGCACCGCGCCAACCGGCTGGCCCAGGTCGAGACGGCGGTGGAGGCCGGCTGCCGGACTCCCGCCGAGGTGGTGGCCCGGGTCTACGCGGACGTGGATCCGGCGCTGTGGCCGGCCGCCGAGCTCTCGGTGCGGGCCCAGCTCGGATACCTGGAGGACCACGGCCTGATCTGAGGCCGTCGGCTCCGTCAGCCCCGTCAGCCCAGCCGGCCGGCTGAGGCGGCCGGCGGCGGCGAGGACCGGGAACTCCCTCCGGATCGCCCGAAGCGGCGGGATCGCCGGAGGAGCCGGGATCGCCCGAGGGCCCGTGGGAGCTGTCCCACGGGCCCTCGGTACACGCGTCGTCAGCGCGGGGTGTCAGCGCGGGGTGTCAGCGCGAGCGGCGCGACAGCCGTTCGACGTCCATCAGGACCACCGCGCGGGCCTCCAGCTTCAGCCAGCCGCGGCCGGCGAAGTCCGCCAGCGCCTTGTTGACCGTCTCGCGGGAGGCGCCGACCAGTTGGGCCAGCTCCTCCTGCGTGAGGTCGTGGGCGACGTGGATGCCCTCGTCGGACGGCACCCCGAAGCGGCGGGAGAGGTCGAGCAGGGCCTTGGCCACGCGCCCGGGGACGTCCGAGAACACCAGGTCGGACATCACGTCGTTGGTGCGGCGCAGCCGGCGGGCGATGGCGCGCAGCAGCGCGATCGACACCTCGGGGCGGGCGTGCAGCAGCGGGAGGAGGTCGCCGTGGCCGAGGCCGAGCAGCTTCACCTCGGTCAGTGCGGTGGCGGTGGCGGTCCGCGGGCCCGGGTCGAACAGCGACAGCTCGCCGATCATCTCGCTGGGGCCGAGTACGGCGAGCATGTTCTCGCGGCCGTCGGGGGACGCACGGTGCAGCTTCACCTTGCCCTCGACCACGACGTACAGCCGGTCGCCCGGGTCGCCTTCGTGGAACAGCGACTCACCGCGGGCGAGGGTCACCTCGGTCATGGAAGCCCGCAGCTCGGCAGCCTGGTCGTCGTCGAGTGCCGCGAAGAGCGCGGCGCGCCGCAGAACGTCGTCCACGAGCTTCCTCCTGCTGGTGTCTGGGCAGTGCTACTCACCACCAAGGATGACGCATGTCACTCCGATCATATGAGGAGGGGGTGACCTGCTGGACACCGTACGGGGCCATTTGTACCCATCCGCACGGTGCGGCCGCACCTGGGCGGACCCGTCCGTGGGGTCGGAACGCCCTCGGAACGCCCCCGGAGGGGCTCCGTTCGGGGCTCGGCGCGGGTCCCCGGGTGCCCTCCGCGGGCCGCCTCCCGTCTCCGGGCGGGCCCGGCGGGCGGCTCGGCCCGGACCGGCGGAACCGACCACGGAGGGCGACCCGCTCGGCGTAGCCTGCGTGCATGGCAGAGAGCAAGGTCCGGAAGGCGGCGCCCGCGGTGCAGCGGGTCGCGAAGCCGAAGAAGCCGGAGTCGAAGCTGGCGATGGTGCGACGGGCGCGGAAGATCAACCGGGCGCTGGCGGAGCTGTACCCGTACGCCCACCCGGAGCTGGACTTCGAGTCGCCGTTCGAACTGCTGGTGGCGACGGTGCTGTCCGCCCAGACGACCGACCTGCGGGTGAACCAGACCACGCCGGCGCTGTTCGCGAAGTACCCGACGCCGGAGGACATGGCGGTGGCGGTGCCGGAGGAGCTGGAGGAGATCATCCGGCCGACCGGCTTCTTCCGGGCCAAGGCCAGGTCGCTGATCGGGCTGGCGGCCGCGCTCCGGGACCGCTTCGACGGTGAGGTGCCGGGCCGGCTGGCGGACCTGGTCACCCTGCCGGGGGTCGGGCGCAAGACCGCGAACGTCGTGCTCGGCAACGCCTTCGGGGTCCCCGGGATCACCGTCGACACCCACTTCGGCCGGCTCGCCCGGCGCTTCGGCTGGACGGACGAGGAGGACCCGGTGAAGGTCGAGGCGGTCGTCGCCGAGATCTTCCCGAAGTCGGAGTGGACGATGCTCTCGCACCGGGTGGTCTTCCACGGCCGCCGGGTCTGCCACTCCCGCAAGCCGGCCTGCGGTGCCTGCCCGATCGCCTCGCTCTGCCCGTCGTACGGCGCGGGCGAGACCGACCCGGAGAAGGCCCGCAAGCTGCTCAAGTACGAACTGGGCGGCCAGCCCGGGCAGCGGTTGCGGCCGCCGGCGGACTACCCGGGGCAGCCCGCCCCGCGCGCGGGCGGCGGGAACGGCGAGCCCGGCGACGCCGCTGATCCGGAGGGGGCGGCATGACGGTGTCGATCGAACGGGACGGGTTGCCGGACTGGCTGCTGCCGGTGCGGGAGGCGGCCGAGACGGTGCGGCCGGAGCAGTTGAGCCGGTTCCTGCCGCCGGCCGAGGGCGGGCGGCCGTCGGCCGTGCTGATGCTGTTCGGGGAGGGGCCGCTCGGACCGGACCTGCTGCTGATCGAGCGGGCCCGCTCGCTGCGCTCGCACGCCGGTCAGCCGTCCTTCCCCGGCGGGGCGCTCGACCCGGAGGACGGGGACCCGGACGGTCCGGGGCCGGTGGCGGCGGCGCTCCGGGAGGCCGCGGAGGAGACCGGTCTCGACCCGTCGGGCGTCCAGGTCTTCGCGACCCTGCCCGCTCTCTTCATCCCGGTGAGCGATTTCGTGGTGACACCGGTGCTGGGGTGGTGGCGGCGGGAGACCCCGGTCGCGCCGGTCGACCTGGCCGAGACGGGCGCGGTCTTCCGGGTACCGCTGGCCGACCTCACCGATCCGGCCAACCGGGCCAGGACCAAGCACCCGTCCGGCTTCACCGGGCCGGTCTTCGACGTGGCCGGCCGCCTGGTCTGGGGCTTCACCGCCGGGGTGATCGACCGGGTGCTGCACTACAGCGGCCTGGCGCGGCCCTGGGACACCGGGCGCATGATCCCGCTCTCGGACGAGGCGCTCGGGCTGGCCGGGCGGGGGTTCGGCGAGCGAGGGTGAGCGGCCCGGGCGGGTGCCCGGGGCCGTCCGCCGCCGCCCGTCGTCATCCGTCCCGGGTCGTCCCGCCGGGTACGTCCGCGGGCCCGCCCGACGCCTGGCCGCCGAACGCCGGCGCCGTCGCGTAGTAGTCGTCGGAGTCGTAGTTGCGGGTGACCGAGCTGGCGATGGACGAGGCGAGGCCGGCCACCAGGAACAGCACCAGCAGTGCCTTCCCGGCGCCGCTGACCACCAGCGGCCTGGTCGCCGACGCCCCCGCGATGCCTGAGGCGCCCAGCGCACCCGCTCCGGCGGCGTCCGCCCCGACGGCCCCGGCCACCGGACCGGGGGCGGCCGTCCCCTCGGGAGGCGTCCCCTGGGCGGGCATGCCCGGGGCCGGTGCGGCGGGCGCCCCCGCCGTGGTCCCGGGCCAGGCACCCGCGGGCGGCAGCGGCGGCTCGGCCAGCGGCTCCGGGTCGCCGAACACCCGCTTCGGGTACGCCGGCGTCAGCATCAGCAGGTACGCCCCGAACCGCATCCGGTACCGCAGGACGGCCGCCGTCGCCTCGAACAGGGGCCGCGGCATCCGCCCCAGCACCAGGACCACCAGCCAGCTGAAGAAGGCCACCACCCACCAGCCGGTGACCAGCAGGTTCTGCACGATCGCGGCGGGGATCACCAGCAGCAGCCGGAAGAACACCGCCAGCCGGTTGAGGGGGCCGGGCCGGAGCTCGATCCGCACCGGGTACTTCGCCGGCTCGAACTCGAACGGCGGGTAGCGGTCGACGAGCAGCATCAGGTAGCCCTCGACCCGGGTGTCGTACGCGACGTACAGCGCCAGGTACCGGGCGGCGAATTCGGGTAGCCGACCGAGGAACAGCGCACCGAACCAGCCGATCACCACGACCACGAAGGCGGCAATGCTCAGGAACCAGACGACGATGATCTGGGGCAGCGCCAGCAGGGCGCGGAGGAACACGGTGAACCGGTTCTGCGGCCCGGGCTCGGGGATGTCGAGCGGGGGAAGCCACTCGGCCTCCACTGCGCTGCTGGCGTCCCACATGCCTGCCTCCCGGAGTCCCTGCGGTGTCGGAGCGGTGTCGCGATGTGACGGTTCTCTGTCGAGACGTTGCCAGTGTGGTGCAGGCCGTGCCCGCTGGGTGGGCCGAGCGGGCGAGCGGGCGTGAGTGTGCCCTCCGCGCGCCGGGGGCATGGGAGGGTAGCCGGGTGAACGTCATGGATCTACTGCTGATCGCCGCCGCGGTGGGCTTTGCCGTGTCCGGTTACCGGCAGGGCTTCGTGGTCGGTGTGCTCTCCGTCCTCGGCTTCCTCGGCGGCGGCCTGATCGCGGTGCAACTGCTCCCCCTGCTGCTGCGACAGATCGGACCGGGTACCACGGCCTCGGTGGTCGCGGTGGTGGTGGTGATCGTGCTGGCGGCGATCGGCCAGGCCGTCACCACGCACTTCGGCTGGAAGCTGCGCGGCCACATCGACCGCAGACGGGCCAAGACCGTGGACGCGATCGGCGGCTCGGTGGTCAACGTGATCTCGATGCTGCTGGTGGCCTGGCTGATCGGGTCGGCCCTGGCCGGGACCTCGTTGCCCACCGTCTCCAAGCAGGTCCGCACCTCCGCGGTGCTGGGCGGCGTCCAGGACGTCCTCCCGGCGGACGCGCCGAACTGGTTCTCCGACTTCAGCAAGGAACTGGCCCGCAGCGGGTTCCCCCAGGTGTTCAACCCCTTCGAGCACGAGCCGATCACCGAGGTCGAGGCACCGGACCCGGCCCTGGCCGGCAGTGCCGCCGTCCAGCGGGCCCGCCAGAGCATGGTGAAGGTGGTCGGGACGGCCACGTCCTGCGGCAAGTCACTGGAGGGCAGCGGCTTCGTCTTCGCCCCGCACCGGGTGATGACCAACGCCCACGTGGTCGGCGGGGTCAGCGAGCCGACCGTGCAGATCGGGGGGGCGGGCCAGCTCTACGACGCCACGGTGGTCCGCTACGACTGGCAGAAGGACATCGCGGTGCTCGACGTCCCCCGGCTGAACGCCCCGCCGCTCGCCTTCGCCGGTGAGGCCAAGACCAACGACAGCGCGATCGTGGCCGGCTTCCCGGAGAACGGCGCGTTCAACGTCCAGCCCGCCCGGATCCGCGGCCGGATCCAGGCGAACGGCCCGGACATCTACCACCGCGGCCAGGTGGTGCGCGACGTGTACTCGGTCCGCTCGTTGGTCCGCCAGGGGAACAGCGGCGGCCCGCTGCTCACCCCCGACGGTCAGGTGTACGGGGTGGTCTTCGCCAAGTCGCTGGACAGCTCGGACACGGGGTACGTGCTGACCGCCGCCGAGGTGCGCGACGACGCGGTGCAGGGCGCCACCGCGACCGGGCGGGCGGACACCCAGGGCTGCGCGCTCTGAGGCTGCCCCGCGTGCCCCGCGTGCCCCGCGTGCCCCGCCTGCCCCCGTTCGGCTCAGGCGGACGAGGGCGGGCGAGGCGCAGGAGTCCGACGGAAGGTCAGCGGGACGTCATGATGGGTCACTCGCACGCGGTCAGTGGCGCGATGCTGTACGCCGCGTCCGCGCCGTTCCTGCCCCCGGTGCTGCTCGGCACGCACCTGCGGCCGGCCGACATCCTGATGGGCACCGTGCTGTGCGCCGGCGCCGCGCTGCTGCCCGACCTGGACCACCACGACGGGACCATCGCCAACTTCCTCGGCCCGGTCTCCAAGGTGCTCTGCCGCCTGGTGGGCTGGGTGTCCGGCGGGCACCGGCACGCCACCCACTCGCTGCTCTTCGTCGCGCTCACCGGAGCCGGTGCCTGGGCCGGGATCACGTACCTGGGGCGGAGCTTCACCCTCGGTCTGACCTTCTTCCTGCTGGCCCTGGCCGTCCGGGCCCTGCGGCTGCACCCGCCCGGGGACGGGCCCACGGCGTGGATCACCGTCATGGGCATGGCGGCGCTCGGCACGGCGGGCCTGGACACCTGGATGCCGAGTGCCCCGGGCTGGCTCCCGTACGCGGTGGCGCTGGGGACGCTCGCGCACCTGCTCGGCGATTGCCTGACGAAGAAGGGCGCGCCGCTGCTGTGGCCGCGCGAGGAGCGCTACGAGCTCGTCCTGATCAATCGCAGCGGCAACGGGGTGGAGACCAAGGTCCTCGTCCCGCTGATGACCGTCGCCACCTTCGTCCTGCTCTGGTTCACGGCGGTGTCGCCGACCGTGCTCACCTGAGGACGGCCCCGCCCGCGCCGTCGGTCCGGCGCGCGGGCGGCGCCGGGGTGGCTTCGGGGCGGAGCCGGGAGCGGGTCGGGGCCGGGCGGGCCTCAGGCCTCGCGTCGCAGGCGTGCGCCCACCCACCGGGCGCGCCGGCCGAGGATGCGCGGGATGCCCAGCCGGCGCGCGCCGGCACGCTGTGGCCGTGCCGAGCCCTCGTAGGGCCACTGGGGCCCGAGCTCCCGCTCGGAGAGGTGGGACCGCTCGGACTGGCTCTGCGAGCCGCTGCCGGGCCGGTGACGGCGCGCGGCGGGCTCACGATCGGGCATCCAGGTCATACCGGATGGATGCCCGTAGGCCGGGCGGAGTAACCGTCCCGAACGGGCATCTGTCATGTGCGATTGTCA
This sequence comes from Kitasatospora sp. NPDC088346, assembly GCF_044740765.1. Taxonomy (NCBI): domain Bacteria; kingdom Bacillati; phylum Actinomycetota; class Actinomycetes; order Kitasatosporales; family Streptomycetaceae; genus Kitasatospora; species Kitasatospora sp. NPDC088346. The sequence continues at coordinate 4,085 of NZ_JBIURH010000035.1, read as the reverse complement.
TATGAGCCTGCGTCAGGGATCGCGGATCACCCGTTCGGGCGTCAGTCCTTGTGCTGACCGACCCAGTTGACGAGCTCCGCCGTGAACTCCTCCGGCGCCTCCTCGTGCGGGAAGTGCCCGACGCCCGGCATCAGCCGCCAGCGGTACGGCGCCTCGACGTACTCGCCGGCCCCGAGCGCGGTCTGCGCCAGCAGCACGGGGTCGGCGGCGCCGTGCACGTGCAGGGTGGGGGCGGTGATCGGCTTCTTCATCCGGCGGGCGAACTGGATCCCGTCGGGCCGGGCCATCGACCGCAGCAGCCAGCGGTACGGCTCGATCGAGCAGTGCGCGGTGCTGGGGATCTGGATCGCCTTCCGGTAGGCCGTGAGCGCCTCCTGGTCCAGCGTGGCGGGCCCGGTCCAGGCGTTCAGGTACTCCGCGACCAGGGCGCCGTCGTCCGCGACCAGCTGCCGCTCCGGGATCCACGGCCGCTGGAAGCCCAGGACGTGGTCGAAGGCGGCGATCTGGCGGCGGTCGGTCAGCAGCGCCCGGCGCAGGTGCCGGGGATGCGCGGCGGAGACCACCGTCAGGCTCCGGATGACCGAGGGCCGCATCACGGCCGCCACCCAGGCCAGCGTGCCGCCGGTGGCGTGGCCGACCAGATGGGCCCGGCGCTCGCCGAGCGAGCGGATCACCCCGGTGATGTCCAGCGCCAGGTTGCCCGGGTCGTAGCCGCGCGGGGTCCGGTCGCTACCGCCCATGCCCCGCAGGTCGAGCGCCACCGCGCGGTACCCGGCCTCGGCCAACGCGGTCAACTGGTGCCGCCAGGCCCACCAGTACTGCGGCCAGCCGTGCACCAGCAGGACCAGCGGGCCTTCGCCGACCTCGGCGATGTGGAACCGCGCCCCGTTGGCGGCCAGGTCGCGGTGGACCCACGGACCGGCCGAGCGGACGGTCCAGTCGGCCTCGGCGGGCCGGGGCGTGGCGGCGGGCGGCGTAGGAACGGGCTTCTGGTCCAGCGGCATACCGAGAGCCTGTCATACCCGTGCTGCGGACACGTCCCCGGCACTCGCGTAGCCCACGAACCGCCGCCCGCTGCCCGTCGCCCTTCGCCCACCGCCGGGCGTGCCGGGGGCCAGGGTGCGGCCAGGTGCGGCTACGGGATGCGGCCCAGCGCCCGGTCGATCTCCTCCTTGGTGGCGGGCCGCGGCCGGGCGTTCTTGAGGACCTCCGCCGTCGCCTGGGCACCCTCGATGGTGCGGCGCGGCTTCTCGATCTTCTTGAACGAACGCAGGGCCAGCAGACCGAGCACCGCCGCCAGCAGCAGGTAGGCGCCGGCGACGATCAGGAACGACCAGCCCAGCGTCAGCCCCAGCGCCTGCAGCCCGTACGCCGCGGCGAAGCTCAGCATCGGGACGGCCGCCAGGGCCACCACGCCGGCCACGCTGAGCGAGACGCCACCGGAGACACCGCGCTTGACGTCCGCCCGGATCTCCGCCTTGGCGAGGGCGATCTCGTCGTGCACCAGGGCGGACAGGTCGGCGGTGGCCGCGGCGAACAGCTGCCCGACCGAACGCTCGCCCTCGTAGGGGGCCCGGCCGTTGCCTGGGTCTGCGGCTCCTGAGGCCATCAGCGGTTCTCCTTGCTCGCGCGGCTCATCACTCGATCGACAGCTCAGCATCATGCCTCTACCGGTCAGTCAGGCACCACTCCGGGGCCGCCCTCGGGGGGATGGGGACCCGCTTGGCCCAGGCGGGTCGACCCGTACGGGGTGAGCCGCCGTCAGCTCCGCCCGCGCCGGCGCGGGTGCGGGCGTAGCCGCTGTCGTCGGCGGGCGGTGCCGTCCGGTCAGTCGGCCTGCTGGTAGACGTCGGGGATGCCGTCGCCGTCGGAGTCGAGGTCCTCCTCCTCGCACAGCTGCCGGTAGTGCCGGTTGCGCAGCTTCAGCAGCACGGTGGCGGCGACCGCGCACAGCAGCGAACCGACCAGGACGGCGGACTTCGCGCGGTCCGTCAGCACGGGGTCGTCGGAGAAGGCCAGCTCGCTGATCAGCAGCGAGACGGTGAAGCCGATGCCCGCCAGCGTCGCCACCGAGAACAGGTCCGCCCACTTCAGCTGAGGATTGAGCTCGGCCCGGGTGAACCGGGCGGCCAACCAGGTACCGCCGAAGATGCCGACGGTCTTGCCCACCAGCAGCCCCAGCACGATCCCGAGCGGGAGCGCCTGGGTGAAGACCTCGCGCAGCGCCGAGACGGAGATCACCACGCCGGCGGCGAACAGCGCGAACACCGGTACCGCGAAGCCCGCCGAGAGCGGTCGGACCAGGTGCTCGATGTGCTCGCCGGGCGAGACCTCCTCGTCGCCCTCGGTGTGGCAACGCAGCAGCAGGCCCATCGCCACGCCCGCGACCGTGGCGTGGACGCCGCTCTCGTGCATCAGCGCCCAGATCACCAGCGCCAGCGGGACGAACAGGTACCAGCCGTGGACCCCGCGCCGGTGCAGGAACCAGAACAGCACCAGGCCGGCCAGCGAGAGCCCGAGCGCCCAGAACTTGATGCCCGAGCTGTAGAACACCGCGATGATCAGGATGGCGATCAGGTCGTCCACCACCGCGAGGGTCAGCAGGAAGGCCCGCAGGGCCGACGGCAGGTGGGTGCCCACCACGGCCAGCACACCGAGCGCGAAGGCGATGTCGGTCGCGGTGGGGATGGCCCAGCCCTCGCCGTGCCCGCCGGGGCCGCTGTTGACCACGGTGTAGACGACCGCGGGCAGCACCACCCCGCACATCGCCGCCACCACCGGCAGCATCGCGGCGCGCGGAGTACGGAGCTCGCCGGCGACGAACTCGCGCTTGAGCTCGATGCCGGCGACGAAGAAGAAGATGGTCAGCAGTCCGTCGTTGGCCCAGGCCTCCAGGCTCAGGTCCAGGTGCAGCGGACCGGAGGGGCCGATGGTGTACTCGCTCACCGTCTCGTACGCGTGCGGCCAGACGTTCGCCCAGACGAGGGCCACGACGGCGGCGATCAGGAGCAGGACACCGCCGACCGTCTCGGTGCGGAGCGCGTCGGTGATGAACCGGCGCTCGGGCAGCGGAAGCAGTCCGAGGAACTGACGGCGCTTGGCCGGGGGTGGCGGCGGCGTGGCCACGGCGGGGGACCTCCTGAGGGCGGGGCTGCGAACGGATACACCGGTGGTGCAGTGCCGACCAGACTTCCCGGCGCGCCTCTAGGGATCTTGATGTGTTGTTGACAGTTTACGGGGCTGGTCCTGCGATATCCGTTTTTCCATACTTTATGGCGGTTGTGGGTGTGTGTGGCGGCGGCGCGTATGGCGGCGAGGCGTATGGCGGCAGCTCAGGTCGGAGGACCTCATTCCGAGTCAGAACCGCGTTCATACGGATGCAGGACAGGGACCGGACGGGAGCCGGAGGGCACCCCGAGCGCCCCGCCCCCGCTCACCCCAGCCCGCCCGGGCCGCAGGAGGTCACCAACTGTCGGTGCGGGGCGGCGGCTGCGCTGGTCCGCCATGCGGGCTCGGCCCGGGGATCCTCCACTGGCGCAGGGTCGGCCCTGGTGGCCCGGGTCGGGCTGGTGGCGGTGGCGGACAGTCGACCGTCCTCGCGAAGGAAGTTCACCCGGGCGGCTCACCGAGCGCCGCGCGCGGGCTGGCTCAGGAGCGGGCCCGGAGCAGGTACCCCGGGCGGGTGCCCCGGGTGGGGCCGCCGAGCCGCTGACCGGTCCGCTGCTCGCCGATCGGTCGGACGTGTGCCGGGTGGTGGCCCGGTTGCGCGCGTACACGCGCGCAACCGGGCCACCCCGTGACGAGCTCTCGGAACGGCTCGGATCAGCCCTCGCTGCCGGTCGTGGGCAGCTGGGCCTGGATCAGGTTCATCACCGAGGAGTCGGCCAGCGTGGTGGTGTCGCCCACCTCGCGGCCCTCGGCGATGTCCCGCAGCAGGCGTCGCATGATCTTGCCGGAGCGGGTCTTGGGGAGTTCGCTGACGACCTTGATCTGCTTGGGTTTGGCGATGGGGCCGAGGGTGCGGCCGACGTGGTTGCGCAGGTCGGTGATGAGGTCGTCGTCGGCGGTGGCGGTGTGGCGGAGGA
>NZ_JBIURH010000034.1:0-73381 GCF_044740765.1 Kitasatospora sp. NPDC088346 | reverse complement strand
GTGACGGCGCGGCCCCCCCGGGGGGGTCTTTCGCTTTGTGGTTGGCGGGGTGGGTTTGCTGGCCTGTGGCTGGGTGTGCTACCCCCCCCCCCCCCCCCCGGGGGGGGGCCGGGCCCGGGCCCCCCGCCCCGCGCCCGTCTGCCGTTTCCGCGCGGTCGCCCGGTGGCGCCGGTCGCTCAGTGCGGCTTGCGCGGGTCGTGCGGCTTGGGGCGGTCGTCGCCCCGCCGGTGCTCCGCGGAGTCGGGGTGGGAGTCGGTGTTCTCGTCGGTGGCGGGCCGGGTGGAGCCGATCGGGGTGGAGCCGTTCACCACGGTGGCGTCCCCGGTGGTCGGGCCGGTGGCCGGCGAGGACGGCGCCGGGGGCTCGACCAGCCATTCGGGGTTGCTCTGCTTGCGGTACCACTGCCAGATCAGCACCCCGCTGCCGATCGCCACGGTGCCGGCGACCGCCAGGCCGGTGGCCCAGCCGTGCCGGTGCTGCCTCCTGACGTTCTTCGCGGCCAGGTCGCCGATCTCGGCCGCGGTCACGTTGCCGTGCAGGGCGGTCAGGGCGGCGGCGCCGCGGACCTGGGCCTCCTGGGCGAAGGGACCGACCGTGGCACGGGCGCTCCCGACCGCGCCGGTGACCTTGGGGACCACCGTGGTGCGCGCCTGCTCGGTCGTCCGGGCCGCCGAGTGCTTGGCGGCCAGTGCGGCCTCCTGGGCCCGGTGGACGGCCTTCAGGGTGGTCTGCTGGGCGTGCGGGGGCAACCCGGCGAACGCGTGCTCCAGCTGCGGGACGACGAGCTTGGTGTACTGGGTGCGGGCGGCGTGCGCGGCACCGGCGGCGCCGGCCCTGGCCCGGTCGCCGGCGGCGGCAGCCCTGGGGCCGAGCACCTGCTTGGCCTCGCCGGCGTAGTGCAGGGCGGTGTCCTTGGCGGTGACGGCGTAGGGCGCGAGGGCTTCCTTCGTCCGGTCGGCAGTCTCCCGCGCTGAGTCCAAACGGGTCACGAGCTTCTCCTCCTCGGTGGCGTCCTGTATGCACCTTTCCACCTGTTTGGAGATCATGCATGCCGTTCTGTGCCCGGGCACGCCGGGCTGAGCCGTCCGCGCGGGACCCGTGGGATGATTCCGCGGTCGATCACACCGGAGAGAGAGGGCATTTCCGTGGCCCAGGACCTGACCGCCACCCTGAAGACCAACCGCGGCGACATCGTGGTGAAGCTCTTCCCGAACCACGCCCCCAAGACGGTGGCGAACTTCGTCGAGCTGGCCGAGGGAACGCGCGAGTGGGTGGACCCCCGGACCGGTCTGAAGTCGAACGCGCCGCTGTACGACGGCACCGTGTTCCACCGGGTGATCGGCGACTTCATGATCCAGGGCGGTGACCCGCTGGGCACCGGCACCGGCGGCCCGGGCTACCGGTTCGCCGACGAGTTCCACCCCGACCTCGCCTTCACCAAGCCCTTCCTGCTCGCCATGGCCAACTCCGGCCCGGGCACCAACGGCTCGCAGTTCTTCGTCACGGTCGCGCCGACCACCTGGCTGACCCGCAAGCACACCATCTTCGGCGAGGTCGTCGACCCGGCGAGCCGGGCCGTGGTCGAGCAGATCTCGAAGTCCCCGACCCGTGGGGGCGACCGCCCGCTGGAGGACGTGGTGATCGAGTCCGTGGTCATCACCCGCGGCTGACGCCGCACGGCGTAGCCTGGACGGTCCCGGCGCCCCCTGTCCGCGGTGTGGGCGGCCGGGATCCGTCTTGAGGAGGTAGCGGATGCTTCCCGGCTCGTCGAACGGCCCCGGGCCCGGGACCGGCGGTGACGCACCGGTCTGCTACCGGCATCCCGACCGGGAGACCGGGGTGTCCTGTGCCCGTTGTGGGCGGCCGGTCTGCCCGGACTGCATGACCGGGGCGGCCGTGGGCTTCCAGTGCCCGGAGTGCGTCGGGGGCGGAGCGGCCCGTCCGGCCCGTCCGGCGTCCTCGCGGCTGACCGCCCACCCGATGGTGGCCGGCGCGCCGGTGACGGTCGTGCTGGCCGGGCTGAACGTGCTGGTGTTCCTGTTCACCCAGTACCTGGCACCGTCCTGGCAGATGCGGCTGGGACTGTACAGCTACGTGCCGGCGCCGGGGCTGTCGGTCGGCGTCGCGGCCGGGCCCTCCGAGTGGTACCGGCTGCTGACCTCGATGTTCGTGCACGCGGGCTTCCTGCACGTGGCGACCAACCTGGTGAGCCTGCTGGTGCTCGGGCCGCCGCTGGAGCGGGTGCTGGGCCGGGGCCGGTTCCTGGCGCTGTACCTGGTGTCGGGGCTGGCCGGGAACGCGCTGGCCTTCCTGGTCGCCGGCGGCGCGCTCTACTCGGTGGGCGCCTCGGGGGCGATCTTCGGCCTGCTGGGCGCCACCGCGGTGCTGGTCCGCTTCAACCGGGCGCCGCTCGGGCCGGTGATGGCGCTCCTGGTGTTCAACCTGGTGGTGACGTTCTCGATCAGCTGGATCGACTGGCGGGCGCACGTCGGAGGACTGGTGGCCGGCGCCGTCATGGCGGCGGGGATGGTGTACGCCCCGCGGGCGCACCGCGGGGTGGTGCAGGTGTTGACGGCGGCCGTCGTGCTGGCCGTGGTGGTAGGGGCGGTCGTGGTGGGGACGGCACGTCTCGGCGGCTAGGCCCCGCCCGGCAGGATCGACCGGACGGGACCTGGTTGTCCACAGCGGGCGTGCGGTTGTGCACAGTGGGTGTGCGCGCCGGGTGCCGCAAGGTGGGTCTACGCGCGTCCAACTGGTCGTTGTCACATCCGGGCGGGAGTCGGGCGGCAATTCCCCGGTCCGAGTTATCCACAGGCTGGATCGACTTTTCCCCAGTGTGGATAACTGTGTGGATAAACATATGGTCGAGACCATTGGCGGCATGCCGAAACACCGCCCCGGGGTCACGCCGAGGCGGTGCAGGGAGGAACGGGAGAGCGGCCGGGGCCTACTTCCACTGGGTCGAGACGCCGAAGCCCGCCGCGATGAAGCCGAAACCGGCCAGAATGTTCCAGTTGCCCCAGCTCGCCACCGGCCAGCTGCCGCTGGTCACGTAGTACGTGACGATCCAGACCAGGCCGATGAGGAAGAACGCCAGCATGAGCGGGGCGACCCAGCTCCGGCCGGAGCTGATCTTCACCGCCGTCGCGGTGGACGGCGGGGTGTAGTCGTCCTTCTTGCGGACTCGAGACTTCGGCACGAGGGACTCTCCTGTCGATGCGCTGTGACCGCGCGGGGTGCAGCGGGAAAGCGGGCGGCTGTGGGGACCGGATCCGTACGGCAGACCGTCTGCCGGCACGTACCTCGGGGCGTACCCCCGCTGTCGTGCCGGGAGCAGCACTCCGCACATGCCACCGGCGTCCGTTAGCGTAGTGGCTCGCCGGGTGTTAAGGAGATAAGGGTACGGTGCCGAATTCCACGATTCCCCCTGAGTCCGGCCCCGCGCGCACCAACGGGACCCGAATTGTCGGACGTGCCCTGACCTGCGCCGTCTTCGCGCTCGCCGGACTGCTCTTCTACATCAGTGCGCAGACCGCCCAGGGCACCGATCTGCGCACCGACAACTCGCTGCTCAAGCTGAGCGACGTGATACGGGAGCGCAGCGCGCAGAACCAGCAGTTGCAGGCCCAGGTCGGTGACCTCCAGGACCGTACCGACACGCTGGCCCAGCAGCAGGGCAGCCCCGCCGACACCGACCGGCTGGACGCCCTCCAGCGGGTCGCCGGGCTGGAGGCGCTGCGCGGTCCGGGGTTGACGGTCACCCTGAACGACGCGCCGCCGAACGCGACCGCGCGGATCCCGAACGTGCCGGAGCCGGACGTCAACGACCTGGTCATCCACCAGCAGGACATCCAGGCGGTGGTCAACGCCCTGTGGCGGGGCGGCGCCGAGGGCATCCAGGTGATGGACCAGCGGCTGATCTCCACCAGCGCCGTCCGCTGTGTCGGCAACACCCTGCTGCTGCAGGGGCGGGTCTACTCCCCGCCGTACGTGATCAAGGCGGTCGGGAAGACCGAGGCGCTGCGCTCGGCGCTGGACGGCGACCCGGCGATCAAGCGGTACCTGCAGTACGTGGTGGCGTACGGGCTGGGCTGGAAGGTCCAGGAGGCCTCCGACCTGACCCTGCCCGGTTACACCGGCTCGGCGGACCTGCGCTCGGCCGAGGGCCAGTAGCGGGCCGGCGCGCCGGCCGGCGGGAGCCGGCCGGGAACCGTACGGTGGCCGCCCGTTGTCCACCAGGGTGATGTGCGCGATACGGACCCGGGCGGCGGTCTACTCTGGATCCCGACCTGAACCTCGCGAGGAGCACCATGTACGGCTGGATCTGGCGGCACCTGCCGGGCAACACCCTGATCCGGGCGGCCATCGCGCTGCTGCTCGTCCTCGGGATCGTCTACGTCCTGTTCCAGTACGTGTTCCCGTGGGCCGAACCGCTGCTGCCCTTCGGTAACGTCACCGTGGACGAGGGCGGTACCGGCTGACGCCGGGCCAGACCGCCTCCCCCGCCTGCCCGACTCTGCACCAGGAGTAGCGCGATGACCTCCGGCCGCCCGCCCCGGATCCTCGTGGTCGACAACTACGACAGCTTCGTCTTCAACCTCGTCCAGTACCTCTACCAGCTGGGCGCCACCTGCGAGGTGGTCCGCAACGACGAGGTGACGGTCGATCACGCGGTGCTCCGCGACGGCGACCTGGGCTTCGACGGGGTGCTGCTGTCCCCCGGTCCCGGGACGCCGGAGGAGGCCGGGGTCTGCGTCGAGATGGTGCACCGCTGCGCGTCGATCGGGCTGCCGCTCTTCGGGGTGTGCCTGGGGCTGCAGTCGATCGCGGTGGCGTACGGCGCGGTCGTCGACCGGGCTCCGGAGCTGCTGCACGGCAAGACGTCGGCGGTCACCCACGAGGACGGCGGGGTGTTCGAGGGGCTGCCCTCGCCGCTGACCGCCACCCGGTACCACTCGCTGGCGGTCGAGCCGGCGACGGTGCCGGACACCCTGGTGGTCACCGCGCGGACCGAGAGCGGCGTGATCATGGGCCTGCGCCACCGCGACCTGCTGGTCGAGGGCGTGCAGTTCCACCCGGAGTCGGTGCTGACCGAAGGGGGCCACCGGATGCTGGCGAACTGGCTGGCGGAGTGCGGGTTCGCCGAGGCGGTGGGCCGTTCGGCGGGGCTCGCGCCGGTGATCGGACGGGGCTGAGCGAGTGACGGCGGTGCGCCCGGAGGGCAACACCCAGCGGCCCGGCGACGGCGGCGGCGAGGCGCCGGGGCCGGGGGAGTGGGGCGTGTACGAGCAGGCCGGCGCGCCCGGCACGGCCGACCCGTTCGACGGGCTGCCGGCGAGCGAGCGGACCATGAACCTGCGGGTGGTCCCGGCGGCCGGCGGCGCCTTCGGCCCGGCCGCGGAGCCGGGTGCGGAACCGGGTGCGGAGCCGGGTGCGGACGCGCCGGGCGGGCGCTCCGCCCGACGGGCCGAGGGACGGACGGCACTGCGCTCGGGGACCGGGCGGCGCCGGGCGTCGGGCCCGCGGCGGGGCCCGCGCCAGCGGCCCAAGGAGTCCAAGCTGGTGGTGGCCGCCCGGATGGTAGGCGAGCTGTTCATCACGCTCGGCCTGGTGATGCTGCTCTTCGTCTCGTACCAGCTGTGGTGGACCAACGTGCAGGCCGACGCGGCCGCCGACGGCACCCGCAACCAGCTCGAACAGCAGTGGGCGCAGCCCCAGCAGGCACCCGCGCCGGGCGCCGAGGCGCCGAAGGAGCCGGGGAAGTTCGAGCCGGGCCAGGGCTTCGCGATCGTCTACATCCCCAAGCTCGGCCTCAAGTACCCGATCGCCGAGGGCACCGGCAAGCAGCAGGTGCTCGACAAGGGTCTGGTCGGGCACTACACCGGTACCGCGATGCCGGCCGACAAGGCCGGGAACTTCGCGATCGCCGCACACCGCACCACGCACGGCCAGCCGTTCCGCAAGATCGGTGAGCTGAAGCCCGGTGACAAGATCGTGGTGGAGACCTCGACCACGTTCTACACCTACGAGGTGGCCGGTGGGATCCCGGAGACGCCGCCGAACAACGTGACGGTGATCCAGCCGATCCCGAAGGGATCCCCGTTCACCCAGGCGGGCCGGTACATCACGTTGACCACCTGCACCCCCGAGTTCAGTGCCCGGGGCCGGCTGATCGTCTTCGGCAAGCTGGCCGGGGAGCAGCCGAGGACGCAGGGACAGCCGGCGGCCCTGACCGGAAACTAGGCCGCGGCGCTCGCGGCGCTCGCGGTGCCGGTGGTGCTCGTGGTGCTCGTGGTGCTCGCGGTGCTTGCGGCGGCCGGTGCGGGCTGCGGCCGGGTGGCGCCGCGGAAGGTCCGCCGGTAGGCGGCGGGGGAGACACCGAGCGCGGCGGCCAGGTGCTGGCGCAGCGAGGCGGCGCTGCCGAAGCCGGAGCGTTCGGCGACCTGGTCGACGGGCAGGTCGCTGCCCTCCAGCAGGCCGCGGGCGAGGCCCAGACGCTGGGCGGTCAGCCACTGGCCGGGGGTCTGCCCGGTCTCGGCGAGGAAGCGCCGGCTGAAGGTCCGTACGCTCATGCCGGCCCGGGCCGCCAGTTCGGCGAGCTGGAGCGGCCGGTGGAGCTCGCGCAGGGCCCAGTCGCGGGCGGCGGCGGTGTCGGAGCCGTTGGGCAGCGGCACCGGGCGTTCGACGAACTGGGCCTGTCCGCCCTCGCGCCAGGCGGGTACCACGCACCTGCGGGCGGCGCCGTTGGCGATCTCGCTGCCGTGGTCGCGGCGGACGATGTGCAGGCAGAGGTCCAGCCCGGCGGCCGCGCCGGCGGAGGTCAGCACGTCGCCGTCGTCGGTGAAGAGCACGTCGGGGTCGAACAGGGTGGCGGGGAAGAGCTCGCGGTAGCGGGTGGTGTGGTGCCAGTGCGTGGTCGACGGGCGGCCGTTCAGCAGGCCGGCCGCGGCCAGGACGAACGAGCCGGTGCAGATCGACACCAGTCGGGTGCCGGGGCGGATCCGGGTCAGCGCCTCGGCGAGGGCGGGCGGCAGTCGGCCGTTGAGCAGGCCGGGGTCGTGGCTGGGGGCGATCACGATGGTGTCGGCGGTCTCCAGCGCGCTCACATCGTGCTCGACGGCGATCGCGAAGTCCGCGCTGGAGGGCACCGGGCGCCCGTCCAGGCCGCAGGTGATGACCCGGTAGAGCGGGTGACCGTCGGCGTCGTGGGCCAGGCCGAAGACCTTGGCGGGGATGCCGAGCTCGAAGGGGATGACGCCGGGGAGGGCGAGGACGACGACCTGGTGCATGGCCAGATCCTCTCATTTGGTGTCCATCCGGCCACTCGTTCCAGCCGGCGTCCTCCCGGTCGCGGACCGACCGCGGCGCCGACCGCGGGACCGACCGCGGCGCCGGCCGGCGGCGTCAGCGAGTCTGACGCCGCCGGGAATGCCCGAGGGGGCCGTGCGGATCGCACGGCCCCCTCGGTGGTGCTGCGGGTGTCAGTTGCCGCCCGGGGTGGTCGGGCCGCCCCTGTCGGGGGCCTTGGTGAAGAGGGTCACCGAGTCGCCCGGGTTCATCTGGGTGCCGGCGCCGGGCATGGTGTTCGTCACGGTCCCGTTCGGGTCCTGGGAGCCCACCAGGGAGAAGCGCAGGCCGAGCGCGTCGAGCTGCTTGATCGCGTCCTTGACGGTGACGTTCTGGAGCGGCGGCACGGTGACCTTGTCGGCCATCTTGCCGACGGTGATGGTGACCGTGCTGTCCTTCTTGGCCGAGGTGTTCTTGGGGGTCTGGTCGACGACCACACCGACCTTGGCGGCGTCGGTCACGGTCTGGTTCTTCACCGCGACCTTGAAGCCGGCGTCGGTGAGCTGCTGGCTGGCCGCGTCCTGCTGCTGGTTGATCACCGACGGGACGGGGATCTTGCCCTGGCCCTGGGAGACCGTCAGGGTGACGGTGGCCCCGGCGGCGGCCTTTCCGGCGGCCGGGTTCTGCGAGATGACGCTGTCCTGCTGGACGCTGTCGTCGGTCTTGTAGACCGGGTTGGCGACGACGAAGCCGGCCTTCTGCAGGGCGTTGGTGGCATCGGCGAGGCTCTTGCCGGTGACGTCGGGCAGGTCGACCGAGGCCGGGCCGGACGAGAGCTGGACCTTGATCACCGTGCTGGCGTCGATCTGGGTACCGGCGGCCGGGGACTGGGTGCAGACCTGGTCCTTCTGGATCTTGGTGTCCGGGCAGGCGACCGGGTCGCCGGCCTGCACGGTCAGCGTGGCGCTCTGTGCCTTGGCCGCGTTCTGGGCCTCGGCGAGGGTCTTGCCGACCAGGGTCGGCGAGGTGGTCTTGCCGCCCCCGTGGTCGCCGGTCTTGACCATGGCCTGGACCACGAAGAAGGCACCGACCAAGACCAGGACCGCCGCGACGGCCAGGATGATCCAGGAGGTGTTGTTCTTCTTCGGCGGCTCCTCGCGACGGCGCCCGCCGCCCCCGTAGCCGTCGTCGTAGCCGCCACCGCCGCCCGGACCGTAGGTGTCCTCCTGCGGCGGGTAGCCGTAGCCGCCCTGGCCGTTGCCGACCTGCGGGAGCATGGTGGTGGGGCCGGCCGCGCCCTGCTGCGGGAGCAGGTTGGTCTGGCCGTACGGGTCGTACTGGCCGCCGTTCTGGTCGTAGCCGTAGCCCTGGGCGCCCATGCCGTAGGCGGCCTGCTGGGCGGCGGCGACCGGTAGGCCGTCGAGGAAGCGCTCGATGTCGTCGCGCATCTCGTCGGCGCTCTGGTAGCGGTAGTCCCGCTCCTTGGCGAGGGCCTTCAGCACGATCGCGTCGATCTCGGGGCGGACCTCGGGGTCGTACGCGGACGGCGGCTGGGCCTCCTCGCGGACGTGCTGGTAGGCGACCGCGACCGGGGAGTCGCCGACGAACGGCGGCCGCACGGTGAGCAGCTCGTAGAGCAGGCAGCCGGTCGAGTAGAGGTCGGAGCGGGCGTCGACGGTCTCGCCCTTGGCCTGCTCGGGGGAGAGGTACTGGGCGGTGCCGATGACGGCGGAGGTCTGCGTCATCGTCATGCCGGCGTCGCCCATGGCCCGGGCGATGCCGAAGTCCATGACCTTGACGTTGCCCTGCCGGGTGAGCATCACGTTGGCGGGCTTGATGTCGCGGTGGACGATGCCGGCCCGGTGCGAGTACTCCAGTGCCTGGAGGATGCCGATGGTCATCTCCAGCGCGCGCTCGGGCAGCAGCCGCCGCCCGGAGTGCAGCAGCTCGCGCAGGGTGGAGCCCTCGACGTACTCCATCACGATGTACGGGATGGAGATGCCGTCGATGTAGTCCTCGCCGGTGTCGTACACGGCGACGATGGCGGGGTGGTTGAGCGAGGCCGCGGACTGTGCCTCGCGGCGGAAGCGGGCCTGGAAGGACGGGTCTCGGGCCATGTCGGCGCGGAGGGTCTTCACGGCGACCGTACGGCCGAGCCGGGTGTCATGGGCGAGGTAGACCTCGGCCATGCCGCCGCGTCCGAGGACGCCGCCGAGCTCGTACCTGCCGCCGAGGCGACGAGGCTCTTCCATAGTTCCGACCCTCTCCCCCACCGGTCGGTGAGGATGTGACGTAGGTGTCCCCGCACGCTCTGTTGGACGCTGCCGGGCCCGCGCTGGTTTCGCGGTCCCGGCACCCAGGGCCCGGGCCGTGGGTGTGCGGCGGGTAGACCCGCTGCTTGCGGATACGCTACCGGGCCGACCTCGGGGAGCCGGCGGAGCCCGCCACCTGAGACCAGACCGGTATCGTCCGGGACCGTCCCATTGTGACAATCTCCGAGTAAAAGCGGGCGGAGTCGGGCCGACCCGATCGGGCCGGCCGCGGTCCTACTTGCCGAGGGCGGCCTCCATCACGGCCTTGGCGATGGGCGCGGCGATGGCGCCGCCGCTGATCTCGTTGCGCTCGGTGGAGCCGTCCTCGACCACCACGGCGACCGCGACCTGCTTGCCGTCCGCGCCCTTGGCGTAGGACATGAACCAGGCGAACGGCAGGCCGCTGTTGTCCTGGCCGTGCTGCGCGGTGCCGGTCTTGCCACCGACCGTGGCGCCGTTGATCTTCGCCTTGGTGCCGGTGCCGTTCTGCACCACGCTCTCCATCAGCTGCTGGAGCTTCTGGGCGGTCTCCGGCTTCACCGCCTGGCTCATCTGGTGCTCGGTGTGGTTGGAGATCACGTCGAGGTTGGCCGAGCGCTCCTGGGCCACCAGGTAGGGCTGCATCAGGCTGCCGTTGTTGCAGATGGCCGCGGCGACCATGGCCATCTGCAGCGGGGTGGCCCGGGTGTCGTGCTGGCCGATGGCGTCCATCGCGGTGCCGTCGGGAGCGGAGTTCGCCGGGAAGACGCTGGTGACGGCGCGGATCGGGGTGTCGAGCTTGCCGTTGTTGAAGCCGAACTTCTCCGCCTGCGCCCGCAGCTTGTCCTTGCCGAGGTCGGCGCCCATCTTGCCGAAGACGGTGTTGCAGGACAGGTCCATGCCGTGCTTGACGGTGGCGTTCTCGCAGTCCTCCTTGTCGCTGGCGTTCTTCAGCTGGGTGGAGGTGCCGGGCAGGACGAACGGGTTCGGCGTCTGGGTCGTGTCGTCGACGTTCTGGTACAGCCCGTTCTCGAACGCGGCCGCGGCGGTGACCAGCTTGAAGGTGGAGCCGGGCGGGTAGGTCTCGCGCAGCGCCCGGTTCAGCATCGGCTTGTTGGGGTCGGCGTTGAGGTCCGTCCAGGCCTTCGAGTCCTCCTTGCCGCCGCCCGAGAAGGTGCTCGGGTCGTACGAGGGGGTGGAGACCAGGGCCAGGATCGCGCCGGTGCGCGGGTCGAGGGCGACCGCGGCGCCCTTGCGGTTGCCCAGGCCCTCGAAGGCGGCCTTCTGCGCCTTGGGGTCGATCGTGGTGACGACGTCGCCACCCTTCTTCTGCTCACCGGTGAGCATGTCGAGGGTGTTGCGGAAGAACAGCCGGGAGTCGGTGCCCGCCAGGACGCCGTCCTCCAGCTGTTCCAGCTGGCTGGTCCCGAAGGACTGCGAGGAGTAGCCGGTGACCGGGGCGTACATCGCGCCGTCCGTCCAGCTGCGCTTGTACTTGTAGCGCAGGCCGTTGACGAAGTCGGAGTTGGTGACCGGCTTGTCCCCGGCGATGATGTTGCCGCGCGGGTAGGCGTACCGGTCGTACTTGTTCCGGTCGTTGTGCACGTTGCTGGCCCAGGCCTCGGCCTGGACGCCCTGCACCCAGTTGACCCGGACCATCAGGGCCAGGATCAGCACCAGGCAGAAGATCGAGACCCGGCGGATCGGCTTGTTCACGGGACGGATCCCCTCCGGACGTCTTCGGTCAGTGGGCGTGGCTCGGCCGATGGTGGCACAGCCACGTGAGATTCAACCTCATGGATCACCACGGGTTTCAGGGCCGGGTCGGTTCCGGGCCGGGGGCCGGTTCGGTGGCCGGTTCGGCCGCGGGCCGGCGCGCGGTGTCGCTGATCTTCAGCAGGACGGCGATCAGCGCCCAGTTGGCGACCACCGAGGATCCGCCCTGGGCCAGGAACGGCATCGTCATGCCGGTCAGCGGGATCAGACCGGTGACACCGCCGGCGACCACGAAGACCTGCAGCGCGAACGCCGAGGACAGGCCGACCGCGAGCAGCTTGCCGAACGGGTCGCGGGCGGCCACGGCGGTGCGCAGGCCGCGCTGCACGATCAGCCCGTACAGCAGGAAGACCGCCATCATGCCGGTCAGCCCGAGCTCCTCGCCGAACGAGCCGAGGATGAAGTCGCTCTTGGCGGCGAACTGGATCAGCCAGGAGCGGCCCTGGCCGAGGCCGGTGCCGGTGACCCCGCCCGTCCCGAAGGACATCAGGGTCTGGCCGATCTGCTCGCTGGTGCCCTTGGGCGGCGGGTCCTGGAAGGCGGCCATCGGGTCGAGCCAGGAGTTGATGCGGGTCTTGACGTGCGGTTCGGCGGTGGCCACCACGGCCGCGCCGCCGACCGACATCACCAGACCGAAGACGATCCAGCTGGTCCGCTCGGTGGCGACGTAGAGCATCACCACGAACAGGCCGAAGAACAGGAACGAGGAGCCGAGGTCGGTCTCGAAGACGAGGATCAGGATCGACAGCAGCCAGACCACGATGATCGGTCCGAGGTCGCGTCCGCGCGGCAGGTACAGGCCCATGAAGCGCCGGCTGGCCAGTGCCAGGGCGTCCCGCTTGACCATCAAAAAGCCGGCGAAGAACACGGTCAGGATGATCTTGGCGAACTCGCCGGGCTGGATCGAGAAGCTGCCGATGTGGATCCAGATCTTGGCGCCGAAGTCCCCGGCCCGGGCCGGGAAGAACGCCGGCGCGGCCAGCAGGACCAGCGCCACCACCATCGAGATGTAGGTGTACCGCTGCAGGATCCGGTGGTCCTTGAGCAGCAGCATCACGCCGATGAACAGCGCGATCCCGAGCCCCGACCACATCAGCTGGTTGGCCGCCGCCGGGAAGTTGGACGCGAGCAGGCTGCCGGCCTTGTCCAGCCGCCAGATCATCACCAGGCCGAGGCCGTTCAGCAGCGTCGCCAGCGGCAGCAGCAGCGGGTCGGCGTACGGCGCGAACCGGCGCATCACCAGGTGGGCGACGAGCGCGAGGGCGCCCATGCCGAGGCCGTACTCCAGCATGCCCGCGGGCAGCCGCTTGTCGAGCGCGAGGCCGACGTTGGCGTAGGCGGCCATCGGCACCAGCACCGCGAAGGCCAGCATGACCAGCTCGGTGTTGCGCCGGTTGGGCGTGCCCTGCGGGGTGATGGTGGTGGTCCGCCGTCGGCCCGGTTCGGTACCGCTGTTGTTCCTGCTCAGGTCAAAGGTGCTCACGTGACGGCCGCTCCCCGACGGCTGATGGACCCCTGCGGGGTCACTACTGGGTCGGGCAGGAGGCGGCCAGGCGCTGCTCCTGCTCGGTGAGGGGCGCGGTACCCCCCGGAGTGGTCGTGTCGGTGGTGGTGGCTGGGTCGGTGGTGGTCGGGGGGACGGCCGGCTTGGCGCCGGCGGCGACCTTCTTGCAGACCGAGGCCTGCTCGCCGAGTCGCTTCACCTGGTCCTCGGCGTCGCCCAGGCTCTTGGCCTGGATCGTCTTGGAGACCTGGGTGCGCTGGTAGGTCGGCAGGAACTTGAGTTCGATGTCCCCGTACTTCTGGTGCACCGAGGAGAGGTCCAGGCCGGCCAGGTTCTGGTTGATGCCCTGGTAGACGGCGACGCTCTCGCCGTCGGCGCCCACGTAGTACTGGTTCTGCGTCCAGCGGTAGCCGAACCAGGCGCCCGCGCCCAGCAGGCCGAGGGTGGTGGCCACCGCGATGGAGATCTTCAGGCCGCGGCGCCGGCGGCGCGGCCGCCGCCGGCCCTCGTACACGGGCTGCTCGCCGTCCTCGTACGCGCCGTAGGGCTCGCCGTAGCCGCCCTCGGTCGCCTCGCCGTAGCCCTCGTCGCCGTACCCCTCGGCGGGGCCGAAACCCGGGGCCTGGCCGTCGTAGCCGCTGGCGGGGCCGAAGGCGCCCTGCGGCGGCTGCGGCCGGCCGAGGCCGGCGGCGCGGCCGGCCGGGGTGTTCAGCAGGTTCGGGTCGGTGGACTGGTGCGGCTGCGCCTCGGCGACCGCGCCGACCACCACCGGGAAGTCGGCCAGCTGGCCGCTGAGGGTGTCGGTGGCGCCGACGTCGATGACGTCCGCGACGATGCAGGTGATGTTGTCGGGGCCGCCGCCGCGCAGGGCCAGCTCGATCAGGGCCTGGACGGTCTGCTGCGGGGCGTAGAAGCTCCCGAGCGTCTCCTCCAGGGTCTGGTGGCTGACCGGGCCGGACAGGCCGTCCGAGCAGATCAGGTAGCGGTCGCCGGCCCGGACCTCGCGGATCGACAGGTCGGGCTCGACCTGGCCGCGGCCGTCCAGCGCGCGCATCAGCAGCGAGCGCTGGGGGTGGGTCTCGGCCTCCTCCGGGGTGATCCGGCCCTCGTCGACCAGCCGCTGCACCCAGGTGTGGTCCTGGGTGATCTGGCTGAGCGAGCCGTCCCGCAGCAGGTACGCGCGGGAGTCGCCGATGTGCACCAGGCCCATCCGCTGGCCGGTCCACAGCATCGCGGTGAGGGTGCAGCCCATGCCCTCCAGCTGCGGGTCCTCCTCGACCATCTGCCGGAGCCGGTCGTTGGCGGTCTGCACCGCGTCGTTCAGCAGGGTGAGCAGGTCGGCACCGGGCACGTCCTCGTCCAGCCGGACGATGGAGCCGAGGACCTCGGAGGAGGCGACCTCACCGGCTGCCGCACCGCCCATGCCGTCGGCCACGGCGAGGAGGCGGGGCCCGGCGTAGCCGGAGTCCTCGTTCCCCTCGCGGATCAAGCCCTTGTGGGACCCGGCGGCGAAGCGCAGCACGAGACTCATGCGGTCCCTACCCTCCTCTGGGTGGACGGGGTGCTGTCCCTCATGCGCTGACTACTTCCGCAGCTCGATGACGGTCCGGCCGATACGGATCGGCATCCCGGGCTGGAGCGGCTGCGGCGTGGTGAGCCGCTGCCGGTCCAGATAGGTGCCGTTGGTGGAGCCTAGATCCTCGACCGTCCACTGCCCAGTCTGATCGGGGTAGATCCTGGCATGCCGGGAGGACGCGTAGTCGTCGTCGAGCACGATGGTGGAGTCGTGCGCGCGGCCCAGGGTGATGGTCTGGCCCTGCAGGGCCACGGTGGTGCCGGCCAGCGAGCCCTGCACCACGACCAGGTGGGTGGGGGCGCCGCGGCGCTGGCGCGGTTGCGCCTGGGTGGCGGTCTGCTGGCTCTGCTGCGGCCTGTTCGGGGCACCCGCCGGGGCGGCGGCGGCCCGCCGCGCGGAGCGCGGATTGACCTTGGTGCCGAACAGATCGCTGCGGATGACCTGCACCGCGACGATGACGAACAGCCACAGCACGGCGAGGAAGCCAAGCCGCATGACCGTCAGGGTCAGATCTGACATAGGA
Source organism: Kitasatospora sp. NPDC088346 (assembly GCF_044740765.1). Lineage (NCBI taxonomy): Bacteria > Bacillati > Actinomycetota > Actinomycetes > Kitasatosporales > Streptomycetaceae > Kitasatospora > Kitasatospora sp. NPDC088346. The sequence goes on along the minus strand of NZ_JBIURH010000034.1, from coordinate 58,424 downwards.
GGCCCGCTCTACCCTTCGACCTGTCGGTAGACGATGGTGGTGGACCCCAGAACGATTCGGGAGCCGTCGCGGAGCGTAGCGCGCTGGGTGTGCTGTCCGTCCACCACGATGCCGTTGGTCGAGCCGAGGTCGAGCACCATCGCGGGTGTCCCGGGCCTGATCTCGGCGTGCTTGCGGGAGACCCCGGGGTCGTCGATCCGCACGTCGGCCTCGGTTGACCGGCCCAGGACCAGGGCGTTCCCGGTGATCTGGTGCCGGTTGCCGTTGACCTCGATCCAGCGGCGGGTGTTGGCGCCGCTGTGGCCCGCGCCGGGGAACGGGCGCACGTTGCCGCCGCCCGTCGGGGGCGGGGCCGAGGGCATGACCGGCGGTGCGGCCGGCGGTGCGGGCGCGCCGTAGGGGGCCGCGCCGGGCTGCTGCCAGGGCGCTCCGGGGGCCGGCGGGGTCGGCGGGCGGCCGTAGCCCTGCTGGCCCTGCGGCGGGGCCTGCTGCTGAGGCTCCTCGGCGGCCAGGGTGCGGCTGCGGACCCGGTACAGGCCGGTGTCCAGGTCGTCGGCCTTCTCAAGGGTCACCTGGAGCGGGCCCATGAAGCTGTAGCGCTGGGCCTCCGCGTACTCGCGCACCATGCCGGCCAGCTCCTTGCCGAGCTGTCCGGCGTACGGGCTGAGCCGCTCGTGGTCGTGCGGGCTGAGCTCGACGATGAAGTCGTTGGGCACGACGGTGCGCTCGCGGTTCCAGATGGTCGCATTGTTGTCGCACTCACGCTGGAGCGCGCCGGCGATCTCCACCGGCTGGACCTCGGACTTGAACACCTTGGCGAAGGTGCCGTTCACGAGACCCTCGAGCCGCTGCTCGAACTTCTTCAGGACTCCCACGGGGCACCCCCTTCCAGGGCGTCGGTTCGGCCGGGGGCCGCCGTGGAGGGCGTGCCGCATCGGGCCGGTGGCTGTTTTTCCGTACTGATCGTATCCACGCCGGGCCCGTCCGTACGGTTCCCCCGGCATGTGGTGCCCCTGGGTGAGCCCCGGCACACACCCGCGTCGGCGGTGCCGGCAAGCGAGGGCTACCCCTTCCGGGGGCTGCCAACCCTTCGACCACTCGTTCGTCGGTGCCCGTCCGGACGGCCGCGGGAAAGGGATTTCGGGCTACCCCGCAGGCCGTGCTAATGTTTTCCACGTCGGAAGGGGCGCCCCGAAAGGGAGCCGGGCCGGAAGGCCGGGAAGGACCGAGAGGTTCGGAACGGATCGGAAGACCGGGTAGCATCTACGACAACACCCATGCGCGGGTGGCGGAATAGGCAGACGCGCTGGATTCAGGTTCCAGTGCCCGAAAGGGCGTGGGGGTTCAACTCCCCCCTCGCGCACCACTGAGGCCGGTCGGATTAAATCCGACCGGCCTCTTTGTTTTGTCCGGACGGGTTCTGTCCGGACGGCCGGTTCGGGCTCGGCGCGGGCTCCGCGCGGGCTCGGTGCGGGCTCGGTGCGGGCCGTACCGACCGTCCGGACCCGGGCTACTCGGCGGGGAGTTCGGCCCGGACGGTGAAGCCGCCGTCCGGCGCCGGATCGGCGCTCAGGGTGCCGCCGAGCAGCTGGGCGCGTTCGCGCAGGCCGACCAGGCCGTGGCCGCCGCCGGGCAGGTGGTCGGGCAGGGCGCTGCCGGCGCCGAGCGGGGGCGGGCCGTTGTGCACCTCGACCAGCAGCCGGGCGCCGCGGGCGTCGAGGCTGACGCTCACGTCGGCGCCGGGGGCGTGCTTGCGGATGTTGGTGAGCGCCTCCTGGACCGTCCGGTACGCGGCCCGCTCCACCGCCTCCGGCCAGGCCCGGGAGCCCGGGGCGAGCGCGGCGGTGACCGGCAGCCCGCTGCCCTCGATCAGGCGCGGCAGGTCGGCCAGCCGGGGCTGCGGGGCGAGCGGCTCGTCCCGCCGGACGCTCGCGGCGCGGAGCACGCCGACCATCTGACGCAGCTCCTCCAGGGTGCGCACGGACAGCTCGCGGATGGTGCGGGCGGTCTCCTTGGCGACCGGGTCGGCGGTGGAGACCTGGAGCGCCCCGGCCTGGATGGAGATCAGGCTGACCTGGTGGGAGACCACGTCGTGCATCTCGCGGGCGAGCCGGGCGCGCTCGGAGCCGAGCACCCGCTCGGCCAGCAGCCGGCTCTCCCGCTGCTGTCCCTCGGTCAACTGGACGATGCGATCGGCGAGTTCGCGCCGGGTGCGGGCGAGCAGGCCGAGGGCGGCGGGGCCGGCGGCGAGCATCGCGCTCTCGATGGCGTTCAGCGCGGTGTCCCGGCCCAGCTCGAACATCTCGTGGACGATCGGCCAGTGGAAGTACTCGACCAGGGCGAACAGGGTGGCCCAGAAGGCGGTGACCCGGACGTTCGCGCGGTGGGCGGCGACCGAGTAGAGCGCCGTCATCGGGGCGATCCAGATGTACTCGAAGTAGGCGCCGGGCAGGGTGAGCACCAGGGTCAGCACCGGGAAGCGCAGGCGCAGCAGCAGGGCGAGCACGGCGATCGCCGAGAGCACCACCTCCCACCAGGTGCTGCCCTTGCCGACCAGGAAGGCGTCGACGGCGGCCGGCACCACCGGTACCAGCAGGGCGGCCCGCCGGCCGGTGGCCCAGGCGGGCAGCGATCTGCCTGCGCCGGCCATCAGCCGGGCTGCCCGGGCGTGCGGACCAGCCCGGCCCGGTGGGCGATCACGGCGGCCTGGACGCGGTTGGCCGCGCCGAGCTTGCCGAGGATGGCGCTGATGTGGTCCTTCACGGTGCCGGTGCCGAGGAACAGCCGGTCGGCGATCTCGGCGTTGGACAGGCCCTCACCGAGCAGCGCGAGGACGTCGAGCTCGCGGCCGGTGAGCTGGCGGGCCAGGCCGGCCGCCTCGGTGTCGGGGGCGCCGCCCTCGACGTAACCGTTGATCACGCTCTGGGTGACGGTGGGGGAGAGCACGCTGCCGCCGGCGGCCAGCACCCGGACGGCGTGCACCAGCTGGTCGGGGGCGGTGTCCTTGAGCAGGAAGCCGGCCGCTCCGGTGCGCAGCGCGGTGCCGATGTACTCGTCGGTGTCGAAGGTGGTGAGCATGGCGACGGCCGGCGGGTCGGGCAGGGCGCGCAGCCGGCGCAGCACGGTGATGCCGTCCAGGTCGGGCATCCGGATGTCGAGCAGGACGACCTGCGGGGCGAGCGCGGTGACCTGGTCCTCGGCCTGGCCGCCGGAGCAGCTGCCGACCACCTCCAGGTCGGGGGCCGAGCCGACGATCAGTCCGAGACCGGAGCGGACCAGCACCTCGTCGTCCACGATCAGGACGCGGATGGTCGACATGGTCGCTCCTCTTCTCGGTGGGCTGCGGGGGTCGCAGGCTGCTTCGAGGGTATTCGAGCGTAGACGCAGGCCGTGGCCGGTGGCCCGGTAGGCGGTCGGATGGTACCCCCGCCGATCGGCGGGGGTCGGAATCCGCTACCGGATTCACGTAATTCTCATCCGGGGTGGGCCACGATGGAAAGCGATGGGCCCCTGTCGTGGGCCGATGGGCGCCCCGGCCGAATCGGGCCCTGGCCGAGCCCCCCTGCGGGTGTCGTGCGGATGCGTGCCCCTGTCCGATCGCTTGGAATTGGAGCTGTGTCCACTGTGAAGACGGCCCCGTCCGCCGGCCCTGTCGCCCTTACCGCCGAAGCCGGGCCGATGGCACCGTGGCGCGGCCGCGGCGCCGCGGCGACGGTCTGGTACCTGCGCCTGATGGCCCTGATCAACCTGGTGGCGGTGCTCGCCGTGCCGTTCCGGGAGCAGGTGCGCACCCACAACGAGGGCGAGTACTTCACGCCGTACCTGGTGACGGCGGGTCTGAGCACGGTGGTGCTCTCGATGTTCCTGGCGGTGGCGATGCGGCGGCGCAAGCGGGCCGCCTGGATCTTCAACACCGCGCTGGCCGGGCTGTTCTTCACGGCGTACCTGGTGCTGATGCTGGTGCCCGGCGGGGAGTTCGCGCACCACCCGCTGAACTACTTCTCCACGGTGACGACCGGTCTGTTCGTGGTGGCCCTGCTGCTGGGCCGGCGGGAGTTCACCTCCAAGGGCGACCGCTCGAACCCGAAGACGGCGGTGGCGACGTTCCTCGCCGGCCTGCTGTTCGGCGGCGGTGTCGGGTCGGTGCTGGTGGCCGCCACCAACACCATCCCGGGGGCGGACTTCGGCGACCGCTTCGTCTACGCGATCGCGCGGATGGTCACCGTCGCCCCGTCCGAGCACGTGTCCGGCCTGATCTCGGTGCCGACGTGGGTGAACGCCTTCATCAACGCGATGAGCGCGGTGCTCTTCCTGCTGGTGCTGTACGTGGCGTTCCGCAGCCCGCGCGGTCAGGAGCTGCAGAGCGCCGAGGACGAGGAGCGGCTGCGGGGCCTGTTGGACCGTCAGGGCGAGCGGGACTCGCTGGGGTACTTCGCGCTGCGCCGGGACAAGGCGGTGGTGTTCTCGCCGAGCGGCAAGGCGGCGGTCGCCTACCGGGTGCTGGGCGGGGTCTCGCTGGCCTCGGGCGATCCGATCGGGGATCCGGAGGCCTGGCCGGGGGCGATCGAGGCCTGGCTCGGCGAGGCCCGGGAGCACGCCTGGGTGCCGGCGGTGATGGGGGCCTCCGAGGAGGCCGGGGTGATCTACGCCCGGCACGGGCTGGACGCACTGGAGCTGGGCGACGAGGCGATCGTCGAGCTGGACGAGTTCTCGCTGGACGGCCGGGCGATGCGGGTGGTCCGGCAGGCGTACAACCGGGTCAAGCGGGCCGGGTACACCGTCCGGATCCGGCGCCACGAGGACATCCCCGAGGAGGAGATGGCCTCGCTGGTGGAGCGGGCCGACCACTGGCGCGACGGTGCCACCGAGCGCGGCTTCTCGATGGCGCTGGGCCGCCTCGGAGATCCGGACGACGGGCGCTGCGTGATGCTGGAGTGCCACGACGGCGACGGTGAGCTGCGGGCGCTGCTGAGTTTCGTGCCGTGGGGGCGCGACGGCCTCTCGCTGGACCTGATGCGCCGCGACCGCGACAGCGAGAACGGCCTGATGGAATTCATGGTGATCGAGCTGTTGCAGCGGGCCGCCGAGGTCGGGCTGGCGCGGGTGTCGTTGAACTTCGCGATGTTCCGGTCGGTATTCGAGCGGGGTTCGAAGCTCGGTGCCGGTCCGGTTCTGCGGTTGTGGCGTTCCGTGCTGGGATTCTTCTCCCGCTGGTGGCAGATCGAGTCCCTCTATCGGGCCAATGCGAAGTATCGCCCGATCTGGGAGCCGCGCTATCTGCTGTTCGAGAAGAGCAGCGAGATCCCGCGCATCGGAATCGCGAGCGCGCGGGCCGAGGGTTTCATCACCGTTCCGAGCCTCCCCGCGCTGTTCCGTCGTCGGCATGTCAGGGCGGCGGCCTCGGCCACCGCTCCGAAGGCGTAGTCGGCGGAACGGCACGGGGGCGGGTGATCCCTCCGCCGGGGGGCGGAGGGAATCCCGGGGGTGGAGACCGGAAGGGCCGATCGGGGGGTCAGTCGGGGGCGAATGGGGGAGCGTGTCCGACCTGAGGATGACAGCGGTTCGCCACTTGTGGTGATGCCTTCGGTTTAGCCGCTGCTTACCGTAGATGTAGTGCTCGAACCAACACTTGGTCCGGGCGGTACAGCCTCAGTGTCGGGGTTTTCTGGAACGCGAACGGGGAGCGGGTCGGCTGTGACGGAATTTACCCAGGCGGGGGGCGTGCGAAAGGGGCTTCCGGCGATTGCCGGGCGGGCCGCTGTCGCCGAATGGGGAGTCCTGTTCGCGGTGGTCAGGGCGCACGTGCGGCGCAGGCGGTTCCTCTCGGTTCCGCTGGCCACGACGGCGACCCTGTTGATCCTGCTCTTCAGCGTGGTGCAGCACCTGCCGGGCGGGGCGGGCTTCGTCTCCGGGATCGGCGTGGTCAAGGCCTCGCTGCCGCTGGACGTGTCGCTGCTGCGCACCCCTCTCTCGCTGTACGTGCCGGCGCTGGACCTTCCGGTCTGGGGGGCGCTGGCGCAGGTCTTCGTGGTGTTCGGGCTGGCCGAGATCGTGCTGGGGCGCCGGCTGACGCTGGTGGTCGCCTACGCCTGCACCCTGGCGGGGACGCTGTTCGCCCGGGTCGGGGTGGCGATCGGCCCGGACCACCTGTTCGGCTTCCCGCACTGGGTGGCGCACGTCCGCGACACCGGGCCCTCGGCGGCGGTGGTGGCGCTGGCGGTGTGCATCGCGTTCCGCACCCGGGCCTGGTGGACCGGCGGGACGGTGGCGCTGGTGATGGTGGCGGAGGCGGTCGTGCTGCCCAACCTGGCCGGGCTGGAGCACGTGGTGGCGCTGCTGACGGCCGCTCTGATCGCCGCCGCGCTGGAGGTCTTCGGGGACTTCTGGCCGCGGGTGCTGGCCGGGGTCGGCGCCGCCGCCTCGGTCGCCACCGAGGCGGCCCGGCGCACCCCGGCGGGGGCGCTCGGCCGGTAGCCGGGCCCGGCCCGGCCGCGGTTCAGCTCCGCGGCAGGGCCATCTCGAACCAGACCACCTTGCCGACCGCCTTGCGGGCGGTGCCCCAGCGCTCGGCGAGCTTGCTCACCAGGTTGAGCCCGCGCCCGTTCTCGTCCATCGACTCGGCGGGCTCCAGCGAGGGCAGGTTGTGGTTGTCGTCGCTGACCTCGACCAGCAGCTTGTCGACCCGGATCAGTTGGAGCTGGACGTCGGCGCGGGCCACCCGGACGGCGTTGGTGACCAGCTCGCTGACCAGCAGTTCCACGGTGTCGGTGAGCGCGGTCAACCGCCACGCGGCGAGCTGGTCGCGGACCAGCCCGCGGGCCCGGCGGACCTCGGCCTGATCGACCGTCAGGCTCCAGGTGGCGACCTCGGTCGGCGGGACGCCGTCGAAGCGGGCGACCAGCAGCGCGACGTCGTCCTTGCGGTCGTCCGTGTGCAGCCGCTCCAGGACGGTGTCGCAGGCCTCCTCGGGGGACTTCTTCGGGTCGATCAGGTTGCCGCAGAGCGCGGCCAGCCCCTCCCCTATGTCGCCGCCCCGGACCTCGACCAGCCCGTCCGTGCAGAGCACCAGCATCGAGCCGTCCCGGACGGCGATCTTCTTGGCCACGAACGGCACCCCGCCGACGCCGATCGGTGCGCCCTCCGGGATCTCCAGGAGTTCCCCGCGCCCGTCCGGGTGGACCAGGACGGGCGGCACGTGGCCGGCGCTGGCCAGCTCGCAGGTCCGGTTGATCGGGTCGTAGACCGCGTACAGGCAGGTGGCCAGGTGGTCGTCGCCCAGTTTGTGGGCGAGGTTGTCGAGGTGGCGCAGCAGCTGGCCGGGCGGCAGGTCGAGGGCGGCGAGGGTCTGCATGGCGGTGCGGAAGCGGCCCATCGCGGCGGCCGAGTGCAGGCCGTGGCCCATCACGTCGCCGACCACCAGGGCGACCCGGCTGCCGGGCAGCTGGATCGCGTCGAACCAGTCGCCGCCGACCTGGGCCTTCGGGTCGCCGGGCAGGTAGCGGTGGGCGACCTGGACGCCGGGGATCCTGGGCGGGCGGGTCGGGATCATCGAGCGCTGCAGGGTGGTGGCGACCTTGGACTCGGCGCGGTGCAGCCGGGCGTTGTCCAGGGAGAGCGCGGCCCGGGCGGCGAGTTCCCTGAGGGTGTCGGCGTCGGCCTTGGTGAACGGGCCGCGGTCGGCGAGGCGGAGCAGCTTGAGGATGCCGAGGACGGTGCCGCGGGCGGACAGCGGCAGCACCAGCATGGAGCGGTCGACCACCAGCGGGACCAGCTCGGGGCCGCCGAGCGAGGCCGCGTACTCGACCGCGACGTCCGCCGTGATCACCGGGACCAGGACCGGCTTGTTCTCCTGGAGGGCGAGGCCGGGCGGGGTGGAGCGGGGCATGGCCAGCAGCCGGCCCTCGTCCAGGACGTGGTTCCAGTTGCCGGAGCCGGCGTTGAAGACCCGGGCCACCCGGCGCAGCATCGTGGAGTCGTCCGGCCGGTCGCGGGGCAGCTCGGAGTCCGAGATCAGTCCGTCCAGGAGGTCGACGCAGGCGAAGTCGGCGACCCGGGGGACCAGGACGTCGCACAGTTCCCGGGCGGTGGTGTCCAGGTCGAGGGTGGTGCCGACGCGGCCGCCGACCTCGCTCAGCAGGGCCAGTTGGTCGCCGTCGGGGGTGCCGCGGACGACCTCGACGCCGTCGACGGGCTCGGTCTGGGCGGGTGGTCGGCCGGGGAGCTGGGCGTCGCGGTCGGGCACGCGGCCGTTGACGGCGGACTCGATGGTGGGGCCTCCGGGAGGGGTGTCGTCGCGGGTGCCGGCCGCGTCGCGCTGGCCGGGGATGGTGCCGCCGGGGGTCCGTCCGCCGTCGTCCGCCGCGCCGGGCGGGCGGGTGCCGGCGGGACCGGTGGTGGTGGCGGTGGCGCCGTCGGCGGTCGGCGCGGTGGGCTCGGCGGGGCCGGTGCGCGCGGCGTCCGGTCGGCCCGGTTCGGGTGGGCGGCGGGTGGCCCGGGGCTGGGCGGCCCGCTGTTGCGGGGTGGGGTAGCGGCGGCCGATCCCGGCGGCGAGCCGGGCGGTTCCGGTGGCCGAGGCCTGGTAGGGCATGACCGGGAGCAGGGTGGCCGAGTCCACCCACAGGGCGGGCAGTCCGGCGGCGACGAGCTGGCCGAGCAGCCGCTGCCGGCGCTCGGGGGTGCCCTTGGGCAGCAGCGGCTCCAGCGCGGCCGCGCCCTGGGCGGCGCCGGGGGCGAACGCGGCGGCGACCCGCAGCGGGCGGCCGGGGGCGGTCGGCGCGGCCGCGTACGGCAGCAGCCGCTCGCCGAGGGCGATCCGCAGTCCGGTGGTGCGCAGCGGGCGGGCGTCGGTGGCCAGGACCAGCAGGGCGCGGCCGCCCGGTTCGATCAGCGGGTAGGCCCACCAGAGGACGTCGCGCAGCCGGTCCTCGCGGTCGTTGACCGCCATCGCGCCGGCCCACGGGGTGTCCAGCTGGGTCAGGTCGTCCAGGGTGGCGAAGGCGTCGCAGGGGCGCCCCGCACCGGCGGGGGGCGGGCCGGCCGTCTCCGGGCGGGGTTCGACGGCGGGCAGCAGGCCGATCGCCGGGCGTCCGCAGGTGACCTCGGCCCGGTGTCCGAACAGTTCCTCGGCCGCGCGGTCCCACTGGGCGATCCGGCCGTCCGCGTCGACCAGCACCGAGGCGACCCGCAGCAGCGCCACGACCCCCGCGGGGTGGGCGCCGGCGGGGGCCGGGCCGCCGGAGGGCAGCGGCGTCGCGGCACCCGGACGTGGTGCGGAGTTGGGCTCGTCCACCATGGGTTCGGTCTGCTCCCGCCTGGCCGCCGTGCCGTGCGACGGCCCCGCTGTGATGGGGGCGGCGTGCTGGCTTACTGGTCTTCGGCCGCTCCTGCCTGTCCTGCTCCACCCGTGCCCGGTGTGTCGTGCCGCCGGCCGTTCGGATCTCGTCCGTACGTGCGGTGCCACCCGGTGCGTCCTCCAGCGAAGCACGGACCGGCCCGGGTCCGACAGCGAATCGGGGAGATTCGTCAGTATCAGTTGCGTGTCACGCTCCGTGCGCCGGTCGGAGCTTCCGGTTCACCCGTTCGCCACGGCGGTTCGGCGGGCCCGGGCCCCGGTAGGGTGGCAGGCCGGACCCAGGTCGACCGGACGAAGGCGAGCAGGTGAGCACGGAGAGCCCGGCGCGGTGGAGTGACCCGGAACGGGAGCGGCTGGAGGAGCTGGTGGCCGCCACCGAGCTGGCCTGGCTGACCCTTGAGGTCGACGTGGAGACGCTGCGGGTCGAGATCGACAACTTCGCACTCGTCCACCACCAGCTGCTCGGCCCGCTGTACGCCAGCCTGGACGAGCTGGACGCGCTGATCGCCGAGGCCGTCGCGGCCCGCACCGGGGACCCGGAGGACCTGCGCCGGGCGGTCGAGGCCAGGGCCCGGGTCGAGCCGCCGGCCGACCCGGCGCTGGACGAGGGCCTGCGCGAGGTGGCACCGGAGCCGACCCGCAAGGTCCGTCCGGACCGCGAGGCGCAGCGGGTCTACCGGGAGCTGGCCCGCCGGGCCCACCCGGACCTCGCCACCGACCCGGCCGAGCAGGAGCGCCGTTCGGCCTTCATCGCCCGGGTCAACGACGCGTACGCGCACGGCGACACCGGTGCGCTGGAGCAGCTGGCCGAGGAGTGGTCCACCGACCCGGACTCCGCGCCCGCCGTCGACGCCGCGGAGCGCCCCGACTGGTTGCGCCAGCGGCTGGAGTGGCTGACCGGCAAGATCGGGCAGCTGGCCACCGAACAGGTCCGGCTGGAGCGCACCGCCATGGGCGAACTGCTGCTGCTGGCCCCGCAGGAGCCGGAGCGGCTGCTGGAGGAGCTGGCCGAGAGTCTGCTCGCCCGGGCCGCCGACCAGCGGGCCGAATTGCAACGGCTGCTCGGCGAGGCCGGTCACAATGGTGACGGCCAACCCCGTGAATCCCAGGAGAACCCGACGATGTCCGCTCAGCACATCCCCACCACCGACGCCGCCTCGGTGCCCGCCGACGCCCTCCTGCTCGACGTCCGTGAGCAGGACGAGTGGGACGCCGGCCATGTCGAGGGCGCGCTGCACATCCCGATCGGCGAGGTGATCGCCCGTCTGGACGAGCTGCCCGCCGAGAAGCTGTACGTGCTGTGCCGGGTCGGCGGCCGTTCGGCGCAGGTCGTCCAGTACCTGGTCGCGCAGGGCCGGGAGGCGGTCAACGTCGACGGCGGCATGTTCGCCTGGGAGTCTGCCGGCCGTCCGATGACCGGCTCCGACGGACGGGCCGCCTTCGTGCTCTGAGTGCTCCGAGCCCGCCGCCCCGGGGCGGGCGGCGGATCCCCCTGTCGCGGGCGGGCCCGCTTGGGGCAGGATGACCGGGCAGCAGGCACCGGTGACCGTGGGAGGAGAGGGCCGTGCGCGTCTGGTCCACCCCCGCCCTGGCGGTGATCTGCCTGTCCGGGGCCGCGCTGCTGGGCGGCACCGGGATCTTCCTGGGGGCGCTCTTCCTGCACTCCGCGCCCTCCAACGCGCTCTCCCAGGAGTACCGGTCGGAGCTGGACGCGGTGGTGTACCCCGAGTTCGAGCAGAACTGGAAGCTGTTCGCGCCCAACCCGCTGCAGCAGAACATCACCGCGGACGCCCGGGTGCAGACGATCGCCGAGGACGGCGAGGTGCACACCCGCGACTGGATCGCCCTGACCGCCCGGGACATCGCCGCGATCCGGGGCAACCCGGCCCCCAGCCACCTCGACCAGAACATGCTGCGCCGGGCCCTGGACTTCTACGAGTCCACCCATCCGACCCAGGACGGCAGCACCGGCAACGGGCCGCGCGGCGAGCTCGCCGAGGAGTACCTCAAGCGGATCGCGCTGCAGCGGCTGGGCCGCACGGTGGGCGGGGAGCGGGTCCTGCAGATCCAGTTCCGGGTCGGCACGGCGGCCGTCGCGCTGCCCGCGTGGTCCCGCGAGCAGGTCGACACCGGCGTGCAGTACCAGGACCTGCCCTGGTGGCCGGTGGCCGAGGACGACTTCCGGGGGCTGGCGTGAGCGGCCCGATACCCGACCGGGCGACGGACCGTCAGCTGCTCGTCGGCATCCCGCCGCAGGCCGTTCCGCAGGACGGCACCGACGGCGGCACCGACGCGGCCGCCGGCCCCGGCCCGGTGCGCACCGGGCCGCCGCCGCCCCGGTTCGAGCGGCTCTTCGACGCCTTCACCGCCCGGACCTGGCTTCCCCGGCAGGCCGCCGTGGTGCGGATCGGCACCGCGCTGGCCTGGGGCGGCTTCCTGCTGCGCGAATGGCCGAACCGCCGGGAGCTGTACGGCGACCGCTCCCCCTGGTCGGCCGAGCTGGCCGACCGGATGCTCGGCGAGACCCACGCCTTCACCGTGCTCGCCTGGTCCCACTCGCACCTGTGGTTCGAGGTGGTCTACCACCTGGGCATCCTGGCCGCCGTCCTGCTCGGGCTCGGCTGGCGGACCAGGGCGAGCAGCCTGCTGTTCGCGGTCACCGCGCTCTCGCTGCAGAACCGCAACGTGCTGGTCGGCGACGGCGGGGACAACGTCGTCCACCTGATGGCGATCTACCTGGTGCTGGTGCGCTGTGGGCGCGCCTGGTCGCTGGACGCCCGCCGGGCCCGGCGCCGGCCGCCGCGCGGGCCGGTGGGAGAGCCGCGGGCGGTGCTGGACGCGCTGGCCACCATGCTGCACAACTGCGGCCTGCTGGTGATCGCGGGCCAGGTGGTGCTGATCTACTCCACGGCCGGCTGGTACAAGGTGCAGGGCTCGCGCTGGCAGGACGGCACCGCGCTGCACTACCCGCTGCACCTGGACTACTTCACGCCCTGGCCCGGGCTGTCCGGGCTGCTCGGCTCCAGCCTGCTGGTGACCTTCCTGCTCTCGTACGGCACGGTGGTCCTCCAGGTCGGCTTCCCGTTCACGCTGGCCAACCGGCGGCTGAAGAACGCGCTGCTGGCCCTGATGATGGCCGAGCACGTGGCGATCGCGGTCACCCTCGGCCTGCCCTTCTTCTCGCTCGCGATGATCGCGGCGGACGCGGTGTTCCTGCCCACCGGCGCCCTGCTGTGGGCCGAGCGCCGGGTTCGGCACGGGCTGTCGCGAGGCCGGCCGGGCCGGGAGGGGGATCCGGCGCTGGCGCAGGCGCCGGCGCCGGCCCGGACGGCGGCGGACCGGGCCGAGCGCGGGAGCCCGGACCGGGTGCCGGACGAGGGATAAGCTCCCGATATGCCCTGGTTCGCCTCCCTTCGCGACACCGCGAAGGCCGGGCTGACCCTGGACCGGGCCCTCTCCGACCCCCGCCGGGCCGTGCGCGGCGCCCTCGCGGTCGCGATCGTGGTCTTCCCGGTCCTGGCGCTGGCCGGTCCGGCCCTCGCCACCTCGGCCGCGATGGGCGCCTTCATCGCCGGCACCGCGACCTTCCAGCGCAGCTTCCGCCCCCGCACCTCGCTCGCGGTCGGCGCGGGCATCGGACTCGGCCTGAGCACCTTCCTCGGCTACCTCGCCGTCGGCGTGCCCGGCGTCTTCCCCGTCCTGCTGGCGCTGTGGGCCTTCGGGGCGGGGATGGCCTGGGCGGTCGGGCCGACCGGCGGCGTGGTCGCCGCGACCACGGTCTCGGTGATGCTGGTGGTCGTCCAGCTGCCCGTCAGCGTGGGGACCGCGCTCGGCCACGGGCTGCTGTGCGCGCTGGGCGGAGCCGTCCAGGCCCTGGTGGTGACGCTCTGGCCGATCGACAGCTGGGGGGCCCAGCGCGCCGCCCTCGCCGACACCTACGCCGCGCTCGCCGACTACGCCCGGCGGCTGCGCCAGGACCCGATGGCGCAGGTCGACCCCGAGCCGTTCTTCCTGGCCCGCCAGGCCGCCCAGCTGACGCCCTGGCAGCAGCGGCGCCGGCCGGCCGGGCTGCGGGGCCTGCGCGGCCTGGCGGAGAAGGTCCGTCCGGCGATGGCCGCGCTGGCCGACCCCCGGGTGGGCGCGCCGGCCGAGGGACCGGCCCGCGACCGGGCCCGGGAGATCCTGGCCGCGGCCGCCGAGGTGCTGGACGCCCTCGCGCGGGCGATCCGTTCCGGCGACTCCTACCGGCCGCCCCGGTCCACCCCCTCGCTGGCGCTGTTCAAGCCGGACGACCGGCCGGCGCTGTCCGGGGCCGCCCGGCGCTCCGCGCGGAGGCTGTCCGGCCTGCTCAGCCGGGCCGTGGACAGCCTCGACAAACAGGACCAGTCCACCATCAGCGGCCCGGCCACCGGGCCCGGGCTGCACCGCCCGCCGCTGCTGCGGGTGCTGCCCTCCGCGCTGCGGACCGTCCGCCGCCAGATGGACCCGCACGCGGCCGTCTTCCAGCACGCGGTACGGCTGTCGTCCGTGGTCACCGGCTCCTACGTGGTGGCCCGGCTGCTCGGGGTCCGGCACGGCTACTGGGCGCCGATGACCGCCGCCATGGTGATGCGGCCCGACTTCGCGCAGACCTACAGCCGGGGCGTCGCCCGGTTGGCCGGCACGGTGGCCGGGGTCGCGCTGGCCACCCTGGTGGTCCGGCTGTTCGACCCCGGCGAGTGGCTGTCGGCCGCGCTGGCCGTGGTCTTCATCGCCGGCGCCTACCTGACCATGCGCACCGGGTACGCGCTGACCACCACCTGCATGTCCGGCTACGTGGTCTTCCTGCTCGGCCTGGAGGACGTCGACCCCACCCAGACGGCCGTCGACCGGGTCGCCATGACGCTGCTCGGCGGCGCCGTGGCGCTGGGCGCGTACGCCCTCTTCCCCACCTGGCACACCGCCCGGCTGCCGGAACGGCTGGCGGAGTACCTGGCGGCCGCCGGCCGGTACGCGACGGCGGTGGTGAACGCGCTCGGCGCGCCGGGCGAGCGCAACGCCCGGGCGGTCACGGAGACGCTGCTGGACCTCCGGGAGACCCGCTCCGAGATGCTCCAGGCCCAGGAGCGGGCCGACGCCGAGCCGCATCGCGACCCCGACCGGCTGACCGAACTGCCCCGCAAGCAGCTCGACCGGGCCCGGGCCGCCGTCGCCCTGCTCAGCCGGGGCGCGATGCTGATGGAGGCCCACCTGCCGCCCGCCGACAGCCCGCCGCTGCCGGGGACCGCGGAGTTCGCCGAGGAGCTGCGGGACGCCACCGCGATCGCCGCGGCCGCCGTCCTGCTCGGCCAGCCGCCCGACTTCTCCGGTCTGCGGGCCGCGCACGAGAGGTGGGACGCACAGCTGGCCGCGCTGCCGACGGACTCGGGCGCCGAGGACCGCGGCGGGGTCGCCCGGTCCGGGGCCCGGCTGCTGATGCAGGCGCTGGCCGACCTGGAGAAGGCGGTGCGACCGCGCCGCCCGGCCGAGCCGGCCAGACCCGTACCCTCGGAGGCGTGACAGAGACGGGTGTGCCCCTGACGGGCGAGCAGTACGACGAGGCCTTCGCACCGGACGACCGGGAGATCGGCGTCGGCCCGCACCCGCAGCCCTGGCCCGCCGGGCCGCACTACGACCGCGCGCTGCTGGCCGCCGGTGACCGGCGCAACGTGATCGACCGCTACCGGTACTGGACCCACGAGGCGATCGTCGCCGACCTGGACACCCGGCGGCACGGCTTCCATGTCGCGGTGGAGAACTGGCAGCACGACTTCAACATCGGCTCGGTGGTGCGCACCGCCAACGCCTTCCTCGCCGAGCAGGTGCACATCGTCGGCCGCCGGCGCTGGAACCGGCGCGGGGCCATGGTCACCGACCGCTACCAGCACCTGCGCCACCACGAGGACGTCGCCTCGCTGGCGGCCTTCGCCGCCGAGCGGGGGCTGCCGCTGATCGGCATCGACAACCTGCCGGGTGCCGTGCCGATCGAGGGCTTCGAGCTGCCCGAGCGCTGCGTGCTGCTGTTCGGCCAGGAGGGCCCCGGGCTGACCGAGGCCGCCTGGGAGCACTCGACCGCCGTCTGCTCGATCGCCCAGTACGGCTCGACCCGCTCGATCAACGCCGGCGCGGCCGCCGCCATCGCCATGCACGCCTGGGTGCGGGTGCACGGCGGGGGCGGCGCCGTGGGGGCGGGGCCGCTCCGGGCCCCGGACGGGATCCCGGCCGGACAGGACTAGCCGAACAGCCGCTTCCAGGTGTCGGGCCCCGGGTAGCCGTCGGCCTCGGTGCCCCGCCAGCCCTGGGCCTGCTGGAAGGCCTGCACGTTCAGCCGGTCCGCCTCGCCCCAGCCGGGGCCGGGGCCCTGGGTGTAGTAGCGGCCGAAGCCCTTGCGGACCAGTTGCTGGCCGAGCTGGGTGACGTAGGTGTTGACCTGGCCCGGGCCGAAGACGGCCGTGCCCGGGAAGGGCGGCACGGACGGCGGCGGTGCGGGCATCGGTGCGGGTGCGGGCGCGGGTGCCGGGGTGGCCGCCGGGGGGATGTCCTGGCCGCGGCCCTTCACCAGGTGCTCCCAGGTGTCCTTGCCCGGGTAGCCGTCGGCCTCGGCGCCCCGCCAGCCCTGGGCCAGCTGGAAGGCCTCGGTGGCCCGGCGGTCCGCCTCACCCCACTGGGGACCCGGCCCCACGCTGTAGAACCGGGCTCCGCCGCGCTGGACCAGCATCTCGCCGAGGCGCTGGACGGCCGGGCCCGAGGTGCCCGGCCCGAACGCGCCGGTGCCGGGGAAGGCGTCCGGGTCGGCGGGCACGGGCACGGGCGCGGGTGTGGGTGTGGGCGCGGGCGCGGGTGCCGGTGCGGGGGCCGGGGTGTCGAGGCCCCGGTAGCGGTACGGCAGGTAGGAGCCGGAGTTGCTCCAGTACGCATAGGGCGTCGCCCGGGTGAGCGTGGACGGCCTGGTCTGCTCGTACGCGGTGTAGCGGGTGCGGGAGGAGTCCGTCCAGCCGCCGAAGAGCACGGCGTGCGAGCCGCCGGCCGGGTCGGCCGCGTTGTTGTAGATCAGCACGTCGCCGGGCTGGAGCTCGTCGCGGGAGATCCGGTCGGCGAAGTCCGGCAGGGTCCAGGTGGTCTGACTGCCGCCCAGGCCCCAGGCCATCGAGACGAAGCCGGAGCAGTCCTGCCGGTACCCGTCCGTCCAGAAGCTGGTCATGCTGTACGGGACGTGCTGATCGGTCCAGAGCCGCGCCCGCGCGATGATCTCGGACCGGGTGGTGGCGGGGGCGGCGGCGCGCAGCCGGGTGCCGAGGGACTCGCCGCCGTAGAGGCCGCTGACCTCGCCCTGCGGGGTGTCGGGTATCGACGTGCCGGGGCTGTCGCCGGGGGCGGGGGAGGGGGCGGCGCCCGCGGCGGCGGCGCCGCCGAGCACGGTGCCCACGGCTGCGAGCAGGACGGCTGCCCGGCGCGCGCCGCGGGCCGAGGGGTGGCCGCCGTCCTCGGCCCGGGCGGCGTGCAGCCGGGCGAGCCGGCGTGCTCCGCAGCCGCGGCAGGCGCAGCCGTCGCCCGGTGCGACTTCGGTGAACTCCATCAGCACGGTGATCCCTGTCCTTCCGTCGTGGGGTCGGCATTCATTCCACGGCGAACTGAAGGAATATCACCTGAAAATATAACAAATGGGATGCCGCCCGGGCCGGCCTCAGGCGGCGGGCGGGCCGGCGGCCGGGTTGACGGGTGAGTACTCCGGCTCGGTCCAGGTCAGCGCGGTCGCCCGGCCGAGCTGCACGGTGCCGGTGACCGTGTACTCGACCACCGGTGCGGCCGGATCGCTCCAGTCGACCCGGGCGCGGCCGGTGAGCAACAGGGCGGCGCCGGTCTCCCAGTCGGGGAGCAGCAGGCCGGCGGCGGGGTTCAGCTCCAGGTTTCCCAGGGTCATGAACATGGTGTTGCCCGGGTACTCGGGCCAGCTCAGCCGGTCGGGGCCGTGCACGGTGAGGAAGCCCGGGTTGCCGCCGCGGTGGGAGGCGTCGACCGTGCCGTCCGGGCCCGCGGTGGCGATGAAGAAGGTGTCGGCGGTGGCCGCGGCCAGCTGCTGGGGCAGGGTCAGGGAGGTCCCCGCGGTGGCCGTGCCGGGCCGCCCCGGGGCGTCCAGCGGGCTGCGGCGCTGGATGTACTTGGGGCAGTTGGCGTACACCTGCGCGGCGGTGACCACCAGTCCGCCGCGGCCGTCCGGGACGGCGCCGCCGTTGACCCGCATCCGCCGCCGGCCGGCCGGGTCGAGTGCGAGGGTGCCGACCTCGGTGCCGCGGGCCAGCGCCTCGGCGAGCGGATCGCCGGCGGTGGGCCGCGCGGCGACGGTGAGGGTGTGCGCGTCCGCCGCCCGCAGGAAGCCGGCCGGGCCGTCGAGGAGGGTCGCCCAGAGCCGGCCGGCCCGGTCGGCGGCGCCCAGCACCAGGGTGCGCCGCTCGGCCAGGAAGCGGGCGGCCACCGGCGGGATCACGTCGCCGATGGACCGCCCGACGTGCGCGGCCCGCTCCTGCTGCCCGGTCCGGCCCTGTACGGCGCGCTCGCCGGGGTGGTACCGGTGCGTCGTGCCGTCCATCAGAAGAACCCGCAGGTGGGGGCCTCGCCGGCAGGGGCCTTCGCCTCGGTGCCGTCGAGGCCGGACGGGGTGTAGATCTCCAGCCGGATGCCGTCCGGGTCGGTGAAGAAGATGCCCCCGGAGGCCGATCCCTCGCGGTGCGGCACCACGCCGTCGTGCGCGAACTCCGCGCCGAGCCCGCGCAGCACCTGCTCGGCGGCCCGGACCTCGGCCGGCGAGTCGACCTGGAAGGAGAGGTGGTGCAGGCCCGGCCGTGCGGGGTCGAAGGCGCCCTCGGACTGCTGCCAGAGCGTCAGCACCAGGCGCCCGTCGCGGCCGAGCATGGCGAACCGGCGCCCGGGAGCGGTGCCCTCGGAGGTGAGCTCCAGGCCGAGCAGCCGCCGGTAGAAGGCGGTGGAACGGTCGAGGTCGGTGACGTTCAGGCCGACGTGCCCGGTCTGCAGGGAGGGCAGGACGGACGCAGCGGAGTCGGCGGTGGTGGCGGTGTCGGTCATGGCGGCTCACTCCCGGCAGGGGTCGGCCCGACGGGCTAACCGTTACTAGTGACAGTAAGGGTTAGCCCATCGAGGGTCAACCGCGATGAGGTTGCGTACCGGTTAGAAGGTCACTCCCACTGCCAGCGGATGCCGACCTGCCCCGGCTGCTGGTCCGGGGAGAGCACGTGGGCGCTGGCCGAGGCCCCGATCCAGAGCTGCTGGTGCTGGCGGTCCACCTCGGCGCCCGGGTCGCGGTCGAAGCGCTCGCAGTGCACCGGTACGGACACCGGGTCGAAGTGCACCTGTAGGACGTACTCGCGGACCGGCGCGGCGAAGAACCGCCCGTAGTCGGTGGTCTGCCCGGTGTCCGGGATCGCCACCTCGTACTCGAAGACGGTGGAGTCGCCGAGGCCCAGTGGGCGGTCCAGCAGCAGTTCGGCCACCAGCAGCCCGTTCTCCGGGCGGCGCCGGACCCGGCCGAGCCGGGCGTGCCGGACGGAGGTGATCTCCGGGCAGCCGACGGCGCCCTCGTCCGCCTTGTGCACCACCACGCAGCGGGCCACCTCGCTCACGGTGGCCCGCACCACCTGGCGCATCCGCAGCAGGTAGCCGCGGCGCTCGGCGTTGACGAAGTACGAGTCGTGGATCGACAGCCGCTCCAGCTGGCCGGTGGGCGGGGCGTCCAGCTCCAGGAAGACCTCGCTGATCTCCTGCTCCCCCGGCCAGACGTCCTCCACCCGCAGCGCGTCGGGGCACGGCGGGGTGACCCAGCGGCCGCGCGGGCGCGGCGGGCCGAGCTGGGCGATCAGGGAGTCCGGCGCAAGCCCGAGCAGCTGCTCCAGCAGCTGGACGGCGCGCAGCGAGGTGGCGCGCTCGGGCTGGCTGCGCCCGCGCCGCCAGTAACTGAGGGTGGTGACGCTGACCCTGACCCCCTGTTTGGCCAGCGCGGCCCGGATCCGGTCGAGGCTCAGACCGCTGGCCTCGATCGAGGCGTTCAGGGTGTCCGCGAACCCGCTCACCGGAGCCGCGGGCGGTGTTCTGGGGGCCGCGGGCCCCGCCGTGCCGGACGCCGGGCCCGAGGGGGCCGCCGCCCCGTTGTCCTTGCGGCCGACCAGCCGCAGGCGGCCGGCCTGCTGCGGTTGCTGTGAGCCCATCCCGACACCTTCCCCACCAGGTGAGTTCGGCGGGTTCAGCCCGGCGCGCCTGCGCCGAGAGTTGTGCCACCGAGCTGTGGGAACCCTACGCACGGCGAGAGGTTACGTCATCAACTTGGACATATGACAGTGGTCACGACAAGGAATCGAAAATTCAATGGATCTTGAAACATTGTGGAAACAACAGCACCTGCTCGGAACCCACCAGGTCCGAGCAGGTGCTGAGGTCTAAACCACGCGGCCTGCCTGAGGAAAGGTCAGGAAATGTTCAGCGCGGCGTCGTCGATGACGAAGCTGGTCTTCAGGGAGGAGTCCTCCACGCCGCTGAACGTCAGCGTGACGCTCTGCCCGGCGTACCCGGAGAGGTCGAAGCTCTTCTGCACGTACCCGGTCGCGGCGTTGGCGTTGGAGTACGTCGCCAGCGTGGTCGAGCCGGCCTTGACGGTCAGCTTGTCGTACGCGGTCGAGCCGGTCTCCGCGGTGTCCACGTGCAGCCAGAAGGTGAAGGTGGCCTTGCAGCCGGCCGGGATGCTGACGGTCTGCGACAGGGTGTCGGTGTGCGCCGAGCCGTAGCCGTCCAGCCAGGCCTTCCAGGACCCGGCGTGCGGGGCCTCGCCGGAGGCGTTGTCGACCACGCCGGTGGAGGCGGTCCACGGGGCGGCGGTGCCGGTCTCGAAGCCGCCGTTGCCGATCAGCTGGCCGGCCGTGCAGGTGCCGGGCGGGGTGGTGGTGCCGCCGAGCAGCGCGGTGGTCAGCGCGTCGGTCACCGGGGTGCCCCAGCCGGTCACCTGGTCGTAGCCGGCCTTGGTGGAGAAGTCCTGGTTCTTGCCGGTGGTGACGTCGTGGAAGACCGACCCGTAGCTGCTGGAGTTGGCCAGCGTGTAGAGCTTCGGGTTGGCCTCGCCGAGCACCGACTTGCCGGCCGCCTTGGCCTTCTGGTTGTACAGCGCGGTGTAGCCGGACCACAGCGGCGCGGCCGCCGAGGTGCCGCCGTAGACCTGCCAGCCGCCGGCCGTGTAGATCGCGAAGCCGCTGGCCGGGTCGGCGTTGGAGGAGACGTCCGGGACGGTGCGCATGGTGCCGCTGACGCCGGTGCCGGTCTGCCAGCTCGGCTTGGCGAACTGGGTCGAGACGCCGCCGCCCGCGGTGGACCAGGCGCTCTCGGAGGAGTAGGCGTTGCCGCTCACCTTGAGGTTGGTGCCGCCGACGCCGGTGTTGTACGGGCTGGAGGCCGGGAAGTCGACCGCCTTGACCGTGGAACCGCTGTCCGAGCGGGTGCAGTCGCGCGAGCCGTCGTCCCCGGAGGCCGAGAAGACGGATATGCCCTGGGCCGCGGCCTGCTTGAAGGAGTTGTTCACCGCGGTCATCGAGGACGCGGTGGTGTCGGGCTCGCAGGAACCCCACGAGATGGAGATGACCGAGACCCGGTTGTCCGCCACGATCTTGGCGGCCATGTCGATCTCGCCCTGGTCGCTGTTGGGCGCCTCGTAGACCAGCTGGGTCGCCTTCGGCGCCACGCCGCGGACGATCTCGCTGTCCAGCTCGACCTCGCCCTGGCCCTCGCCCGGACTGGCGTCGTAGTTGGCGCCGTCCACCGAGACGGTGGAGACCGCCGGGCCGGACAGGCCGTACTGGTTGTCGTACGTGGTGAGGTTGGTCGACTTGTAGCCGTCGAACTCCCAGAGCGCGACGTTCACCCCGGTGCCGTCGGCGCCGACCTTGCCCAGGTTGTAGGCGCCGTCGTACTGGGCCGGGCCGAAGCCGCCCGGGGCCGCCTGCGGGCTCGCGCCGTTCGGCCTGGCCAGCTGCGCGGTGCGCACGGTGTGGTTGTTCAGGCCCGAGACGCCCTCGACCACGCCGGCCAGCGCGGCCGGCACCGAGGCGGCCGAGTCGTTGGCGAAGAAGGTCCGGTTGCCCTGCTGGGGGTCGGTGTAGGAGCTCTCGTGGGTGCCGAACGCCTTGGCCAGCTGCTCGGCGGTGCCCTGGGCGTTCACCACCTGGCGGTTGGCGCTGACCGAGGAGACGGACAGGCCCTGGGAGGTCAGGTAGGCGCGGACCTGGTCCACGTCGGCCTGGGTCGGGCCGAAGGCGGCGGTGAACTGCTCGGGCGTCAGGTACCGCCCGTACTCCGGCGTGCCCGGGGTGGACACGGCGGCCAGGAAGCGGTCCAGGCCCGCGGCGTCGCGCAGCTTGAGGCCGACGGCCACCGACAGCTGCTGGGCGGCGGGCAGGTCGCCCTGCTTGTGCGAACGGGCCACCGCGGGGGTGACGGTGCCGGGCAGCGAGACGCGGGCGGCGGCGTGGGGGACCGGCGCGGCCTGGGCGGTGGAGACGCCCAGGGAGAAGGCGGTGAGTGGCAGGACGGCGATTGCCGCGGAAAGGGCGAGCGAGCGGGGTCGCACGGGCTCCTCCGGAAAGTGTGGGGCGGTCCGGTTCGAAAACGCTGACCTGACCCTGACAGGGAATTCCGGTAAGGAGGCCCATGGCGGAGCAATTCCTTACTAAAAAACAGTCAACTGTGGACGGTGAATTCATCAACTGAATTCGCCCGGCGAAATACAGTGAATACGGTTCGGGCGGGGCGGAGTTACACTCGACCGCATGGCTGACCCCCGCGACCCGCGCCCGCTGATCGGTGAACCGCTCGCCCTCGATCTGCTCAACACGCGCTGGGCCGGCACCCCCGTCAACGACCTGCTCGCCGACCTCGACGGCTACCGGATCTGGCTCGCCGCCAACGGCCTCGCCGAGCGCTGCCCGGCCGACCGGGAGAGCCTCGCCGCCGTGCTGACCGTCCGGACGGCGCTAGGGGAACTGGTCGACGCGGCCGACCGGCAACAGAGCGCGCCGCCGGACGGGCTCAACCGGGTGCTCGCCCGCGGACGGTTGCGCCGCCGGCTCACCGAAGCCGGCCCGGAGCAGAGCGTCGAGGTCGACGGGGACCAGTGGCTCGCCGCCTGGCTCGCCGCCGACAATTACCTCGAACTGCTCGGCCAGGGGGCGCACCGCATCAAGGCGTGCGCCCATCCCAGCTGCATTCTTCACTTCTTCGACACATCGCAGAACGGCCGTCGCAGGTGGTGCTCGATGGCCGTCTGCGGAAATAGGGCGAAAGCCGCCCGGCACTACGAAAAGGTCACCCGATAGCTTTTCGTCGGTTCACTCGGAGGGTCGGCCGAGCCACTGCGTCAGCGCCGTCCGGAGTTCGCCCCGGGTCGGGTCGACGGCCGCCCAGGCCGCGTAGCCGTCCGGCCGCACCAGCAGCACGGTGTCCCGCAGCTTGCCGTGCGGATCGGCCGGGGCCGCCGTGACGATCCGGTCCGCCCACGGCTCGGCCACCGACAACTCGTCGTTGCTGATCAGCACCGGGCGGCCGGCCCGCAGGGCCTCGTACAGGCGGGACGGCCCGCCCGGCTGGTCCACCGCCAGGCGCAGGTCCGGCAGCCGGCGCCCGGTCAGCGGATGGGCGTCCGGGGGCGCGGGGTAGCGGACGGCGAGCCCGGAGACCTGGCGGGCGCCGATCCGGCCCACCGGGCCGAGCCGGTCCGCCGCCGAGGTCAGCGCGGAGCGCAGCGCCCGGGTCGGCGCGGACTGCGCGAGCGCCAGCCGGATCAGCGCGCCGGAGCTGCGCAGCACCGCCCGGCCGACCGGGTGGCGCTCGGTCTGGTAGGTGTCCAGCAGCGCGTCCGGGGCCCAGCCGCGGACCGCCGCGACCAGCTTCCAGCCGAGGTTGGCGGCGTCCTGGAGGCCGGTGTTCATGCCCTGGCCGCCGGCCGGGGAGTGGCAGTGCGCGGCGTCGCCGGCCAGGAAGACCCGGCCGGACCGGTAACTGGGCACCTGGCGCTCGTCGCTGTGGAAGCGGGAGAGCCAGCGCGGGTCGTACAGGCCGTAGTCCGTGCCGAGCACCGTCCGGGTCAGCTCGGCCAGCTCCGGCAGCGCGACCCGGGCGTCGTCCGGCAGTTGGCGGGCCCGGTCCCAGGCGATCACCCGGTACCAGCCGTCGCCGAACGGCGCCAGGAAGGCGAACCCGGCGTCGGTGGCGCCGACCGTGATCACGTCCTGCGGCTCGCGCTCCAGCCGGACGTCCGCCAGCAGCACCGAGTTGACCACCGACTCGCCGGGGAAGGGGATCCCCAGCAGGTCGCGGACGGTGCTGTGGACGCCGTCGGTGCCGACCGCGTACCGCGCCCGGTGCTCGGTGGCGGCGCCCGTCCCGCCGCGGCCATCGGGTAGCGGCTCCCGGGTGGTCAGCGTGACGCCGTGGGCGTCCTGGCGCAGGCCGACCACCTCGGTGCCCCGCAGGACGGTCGCCCCGGCCTTCACGGCCCGCTCCTGGAGCAGGCGCTCGGTGTTCGACTGGGGGGTGATCAGGACGAACGGGAACCGGGTCGGCAGCTGTCCGAGGTCGACCTTCAGCCGGCCGAACAGCCGCAGCGAGCCGAGCGCAGCGCCGGTCGCGATCAGGTCGTCGGCCAGCCCGCGGGCGTCCAGCTGCTCCAGCGTCCGCGCGTGCACGGCGAAGGCACGGGTCAGGTCGGACTCGGTGTCGCGCTTCTCCAGCACCGTCACCCGCAGCCCGGCGGCGGCGAGGTCGCCGGCCAGCAGGAGCCCGGTGGGGCCGGCGCCCACGATCAGCACGTCGGAGCTGAGCTGCTTGTCTGACATCGGCCATCTCCCGTTGATCGGCGGAGCACTGCGCAGGACAGGACAGGACGGAGCGGGGGCGGCTCTCAGCGTGCTCTCAGCCTCCCATCATCGCGGGCCCATCACGGGCTGTGAATGTCATTCGCATGACTCAGCCCATGACGAACGGCGCGACCCTGGCTGCTGCCGAGCCCGTCGCACGGAGCAGGCAGCGGGTGCGCTCCGTCGAGGTGGTCGTCCCCGTCTACAACGAGGAGCACACCGTCGAGAGCTGCGTGCGCCGGCTGCACGCCTACCTCGACGAGACCTTCCCCTACCCGTACCGGATCACCGTCGCCGACAACGCCAGTACGGACGGCACCTGGGCGGTGGCGAGCGCCCTGGCCGAGGAGTTCCCGCAGGTGCACGCCGTCCACCTGGACCTCAAGGGCCGGGGACGGGCGCTGCGGCAGGTCTGGGGCGAGAGCACCGCGGACGTGGTCGCGTACATGGACGTCGACCTCTCCACCGGGCTGGAGGCCTTTCTGCCGCTGGTCGCCCCGCTGCTGTCCGGCCACAGCGACCTGGCCATCGGCAGCCGGCTGCACCGGGGCTCGGCGGTGGTCCGCGGGCCCAAGCGGGAGTTCATCTCGCGCACCTACAACCTGCTGCTGCGGGCCACCATGGCCGCCAAGTTCTCCGACGCCCAGTGCGGGTTCAAGGCCGGGCGGACGGAGGTGGTCAGGGAGCTGCTGTCCGAGGTCGAGGACAACGCGTGGTTCTTCGACACCGAGCTGCTGCTGCTGGCCGAGCGCTCCGGGCTGCGGATCCACGAGGTGCCGGTGGACTGGATCGACGACCCGGACAGCCGGGTGGACATCGTCCGCACGGCCCTGGACGACCTGCGGGGGATGGCCCGGGTGGCCCGCCGCTCGCTCTCCGGCGCCGGCCGGGTGGAACTCCCCGACCGGGTCCGGCAGGCGCGGCTGCCACCGGGCCTGGGCTGGCAGCTGGCCAGCTTCGCGGTGATCGGGACGCTCTCCACGCTGGCGTACGTGCTGCTCTTCCTGGGCCTGCGCCAGCTGCTGCCCGCGCTGCTCGCCAATGCGCTGGCGCTCGGTGCGACGGCGGTGGCCAACACCGCGGCGAACCGGCGGTTCACCTTCGGGGTGACCGGGCGTCAGGACGCGCTGAAGCACCAGGTGGAGGGCGGCATCGCGTTCGTCCTCGGACTGGCGCTGAGCAGCGGGGCGATCGCCGCGCTGCACCTGGCGCACGCGCAGGCCGGGCCCTCGGCCGAGCTGGCCGCGCTGGTGGCGGCCAACGCGCTCGCCACCGTGGTGCGGTTCCTGCTGCTGCGGGTGTGGGTGTTCAACCCCCGCCGGGCGCAACGTCCCTGAGGCTCCGGTGGCCCGCTCCCGAGTCCCCCCGGGAGCGGGCCACCGGACGTGTCCCGTCGGTCCGCGCGGCTCAGCTGTGGCGGCGGACCTCGACGGTACGGAAGCGGTTGGCCACGAAGGCGGCGTCGCAGTACGCCGAGTTGGCCGCCGGGTTGGCGCCGGTGCCGTGCAGGTCGGAGAAGGCCGCGGTCTGGTTGACGTAGACCCCGCCGGTGAGGTTGAGCGAGAGCGAGACCCCGCTGTCCAGGCAGGCCTCCACCAGGGCGGCCTCGACCTCGTCCGACACGGTGTACGCGCCGGCCGTCATGGCGCCCTGCTCCTTGACCGTGCCGCGCAGCAGCTCGACCGCGGCCTCGGTGGACTCCACCGCGACGGCGAAGGAGACCGGGCCGAAGCACTCGGATCGGAACGCCGTGCGGTCGTCCGCCTTGTCGGCGTCCACGGTGATCAGGGCGGGGGTGCGGATGGTCGCGCCGGGGAACTCGGCGGACTCCACCACCCGCGGGGCGAGGGCCAGCTCGCCGTACTCGCCGGCGGCCGCGGCGACCGTGCGCCGGAGCACGCCGGGGTTGACCACGGCGCCCAGGATCGCGGCGGCGCGGGCGTCGTCGCCGAGCAGGCCCTCGACGGCGGCCGCGAGGTCGCTGACGACCTCGTCGTAGGACTTGCCGCCCTCGTCGGTGCCGATGCCGCCGCGCGGGATCAGCAGGTTCTGCGGGGTGGTGCACATCTGGCCGCTGTACAGCGAGAGCGCGAAGGCCAGGTTGGCCAGCATGCCGCGGTAGTTGTCGGTGGAGTCGATCACCACCGTGTTGAGGCCGGCCTTCTCGGTGTAGACCTGGGCCTGCCGGGCGTTGTCCTCCAGCCAGTCGCCGAAGGAGGTCGAGCCGGTGTAGTCGATGACCTTGATCTCGGGCCGGACGGCCAGCGTCTTCGCGATCGTGCCGCCCTCGTGCTCGGCGGCCAGACAGACCAGGTTGGGGTCGAAGCCCGCCTCGGCCAGCACCTCGCGGGCCACCTCGACGGTCAGCGCCAGCGGCAGGACGGCGCGCGGGTGCGGCTTGACCAGCACCGGGTTGCCGGTGGCCAGCGAGGCGAACAGGCCCGGGTAGCCGTTCCAGGTGGGGAAGGTGTTGCAGCCGATCAGCAGCGCGAGGCCGCGCGGCACCACGGTGAACTCCTTGACCATGGTGAGCGGGTCGCGCTTGCCCTGCGGCTTGCTCCAGTCGGCGCTGGCGGGCAGCCGGGTCTGCTCGGCGTAGGCGTAGGCGACGGCCTCCAGGCCGCGGTCCTGGGCGTGCGGGCCGCCGGCCTGGAAGGCCATCCCGTACGCCTGGCCGGTGGTGTGCATCACCGCGTGCGCGAACTCGTGCGAGCGGGCGTTGATGCGGGCCAGGATCTCCAGGCAGACGGCCGCGCGGGCGGCCGGACCGGCCGCGGCCCAGCCGGGGCGGGCCGCGTCGAGCGCGGCGATCAGGGCGTCCGGCTCGCCGTGCGGGTAGCTGATGCCGAGCTCGATCCCGTACGGCGAGGCCTCGCCGCCGACCGCGTCCCCGGTGGCCGGCTGGCCGTCGATCGAGAACAGCCGGCCGAGGCGGGCGTCGAAGGCCGCCTTGCCGTCCGGCAGGCCGGTCTCGCCGTACGCCTTGGGGAACTCGGGGTACGGCGACCAGTAGTCACGGCTCCTGATCGCGTCGAGTGCGCGATCAAGGGTGTCCTGGTGGCGTTCGATCAGTTCGGCGACCGACGGGGTCGGGGTCGCAGCAGCCATGGTGCGCTCCTCACAGGGGCGGGCGGGACACACCTCAGAGTAACCGAACGATCGGTCGGGGCAAGACCCCGAGGCCGGTTCGTCGCGGCCGGACCCGCCGGGGGCGGTTACGGGATGCCGAGCTCGAACAGGACGTAGCCCGCGTACCAGCCGGAGGCGACGGCGGCGGTGCCCAGCACCACGGCCAGCGAGGTGCGGGAGAGCCGCCGCAGGGCGACCGCGACCGGGACGAACAGCGGGAACGCCGGCAGCAGGTAGCGCGAGGTGTTGCCGAAGATCTGCTGGCTGCCGAGCACCAGGACGATGGTGACCACGGTGTAGACCAGCAGGAACGCGGGCGGGCGCTGCCGGACCAGCAGGGTCAGCAGGACCGGCAGGGTGAGCACCAGCAGGACGGCGATCAGGTCCTCGGTGGGGTAGGCGAACAGGTAGTTGTTGTGGCCGAACAGGACCCCCTCGAAGACGTCCCGGGTGTGCGCGCCGCTGTCGAAGAAGTGCAGCCAGGCGCCGCGCTGGAGCTTGAAGTAGCCGCCGAGGTCGCCCATCTGCCAGCCGACCCAGGCGATGTAGCCGAACATGCCGACCGGGGCGATCGCACCCGCCGCGAGCGGGCCGAGGACGCCGTCCCGGCGGCGGTACAGCGCCAGCAGGGCGGCGATGCCCACGGCCGCCACCAGGGCGGCGGCGGTCGGCCGGTTGAGCCCGGCGACGAAGGTGGTGACGCCGGCGGCGAGCCAGTTGCGGGTCAGCACGAAGTAGCAGGCCCAGGCGGCCAGCGCGACGAAGAGCGAGTCGGAGTAGACCGCCCACTCGGCGCCCGACCCCGGGAAGACGCCCCAGACGGCGGCCGCGATCACCCCGGTCCGGCGGTCGGTGAGCCGGGCGGTGACGGCGTAGATCCCGGCCGCGGCGGCGAACGAGGCGAGGACCGAGACCAGCATGCCCGCGCCGTACAGGCCGAGCCCGGTGCAGTTCGCGACGATCCGCATCAGGCCGGGGTAGAGCGGGAAGAACGCGGCCGAGTTCTGGTCGTACGACCAGACCTGTCCGACCAGCGGGACGAGCCTCGGCTGGTAGCCGTTCTGGGCGACCTGCTGGTACCACCAGCCGTCCCAGCCGCCGAGCACGTCCCACGGATGCGTGCCGCCGCCGAAACGGGGGTTCTTGCCGAGGTACTCGCCGGACCACTCCAGCAGCTGCATGAAGACGGCGAAGCCGATCAGCTTGACCGCGCCGTACAGGGCCAGGGCCGGTCCGTACGTCCGGGCCGTCCGGCGGCCCCGGGCCCGCAGGGACTCC
This sequence comes from Kitasatospora sp. NPDC088346, assembly GCF_044740765.1. Taxonomy (NCBI): domain Bacteria; kingdom Bacillati; phylum Actinomycetota; class Actinomycetes; order Kitasatosporales; family Streptomycetaceae; genus Kitasatospora; species Kitasatospora sp. NPDC088346. Next base: position 29,744 of record NZ_JBIURH010000034.1, on the reverse strand, counting down.
GTCCGCCCGGGGGAGGGCACGGCCGGCCGGGCCGGTCCGGAACGCTCTTCGACGTCCGTGCCGGTCATCACGTCCATGGGGATCCGGTCCTGACTTCCGCTGGTGGTCACGCTGAGATGATCCCCCAAGTCTGCCGTGCCGCCGATCGGGCGAACAGTGGTCCGTACCAATCGCCCCTCCCGGGCCCGCGACGGCCCGAGTAAACTCCGGGCAGGGCCGAGCCGAGGCCCCGAGCCCGGGAGTGTCCGATGAGTACAGCGCCGCCCGCCGGAGTCACGCTCTCCGTCGTCGTGCCGATGTACAACGAGCAGGACGCGCTCCCCGCCCTCGTCGAGCGGCTGCGACCGGTCCTCGACGGCATCGGCGCCCGCTACGAGGTGGTGGCGGTCGACGACGGCAGCACCGACAAGACCGCGGAGCTGCTCCAGGACCTCCGGGCCGGCTGGCCCGAGCTGCGGGTGGTGCGGCTGCGCCGCAACTGCGGTCACCAGGCCGCCCTCACGGCCGGTCTGCACCGGGCCGTCGGGGCGTACGTGGCCAGCATCGACGCGGACCTCCAGGACCCGCCGGAGAAGATCCCCGAGATGCTGGAGCTGGCCCGCGCCGGTGACCTGGACGTGGTCTACGGCGTGCGCGACGACCGGAGCACCGACAGCGGCTTCAAGCGCCGCACGGCCGGGGCCTACTACTGGCTGATGCGGCGCCTGGCCGGCAAGCAGGTGCCCGCGCAGGCCGGCGACTTCCGGCTGCTCAGCCGGGAGGCCGTCGAGGCGCTCAAGTCGCTGCCGGACCAGCAGCGGGTCTACCGCCTCCTGGTGCCGTGGCTGGGCTTCCCCAGTGGGGAGGTGCGCTACCAGCGCGACGAGCGGGTCGCCGGCGAGACCAAGTACCCGGTCACCAAGATGGTGCGGCTGGCCGTCGACAGCGTCACCGGCTTCTCCGCGGCGCCGCTGCGGATCGCCACCTGGCTCGGTGTGGTGAGCTTCTTCACCTGCATCGGCCTGCTGGTCTTCAGCCTGACCGCGTACGCCAGCGGGCACACCGTGCCGGGCTGGACCTCGCTCTTCGTCGGCATCCTGTTCCTCGGCGGCGTCCAGCTGATCTGCGTCGGCCTGCTCGGCGAGTACATCGGACGGATCTACACCGCCGTCCAGCGGCGGCCCACGTACTTCGTCGCGCACGACTCCGGGTACGGCTCCGGGTACGGCTCCGCGCCCGACCCGGCGTGGGAACCGGTGCGCGAGCCCGCCCGCGGGCGGGACGGCAGCGGGGTCTGAGCCCGGCCCCCCGGCTGCGTCGCCGTCCCGGACGGCGGGGATACTCGTGCGTATGGCCGACAACTCCTCCCGCACCGCCTACACCGTCGACTCGCTGCTCGCCGTGACGGTGGAGGTCTTCAACGAGCGGGGCTACGACGGCACCTCGATGGAGGACCTGTCCCGGGCGGCCGGCATCTCCAAGTCCTCGATCTACCACCACGTCAGGGGCAAGGAGGAGCTGCTCCGGCTGGCCGTCGGGCGGGCGCTGGACTCGCTGTTCGGCATCCTGGACGAGCCCGCGGCGGCCACCGGCCGGTCGGTCGACCGGCTGGAGCACGTGGTGCGGCGGACCGCCGAGGTGCTGCTGGCGGAACTGCCGTACGTGACGCTCCTGCTGCGGGTCCGCGGGAACACCGAGACCGAGCTGTGGGCGCTGGAGCGTCGGCGCGACTTCGACCACCGGGTGTCGGAGCTGCTGCGCGAATCGGTCGCGGAGGGCTCGCTGCGGGCCGACGTCGAACCCCGGCTGGCCACCCGGCTGCTGTTCGGGATGATCAACTCGATCGTGGAGTGGTACCGCCCGGGCAGCCGGACCTCCGACGGGGTCGCCGACGCCGTGGTGCACCTGGCCTTCGACGGTCTGCGGGCTCCCCGGGGGGACCGCCAGGCGGGCTGCTAACGTCGCCTCAGCCTGCCGCGCGGCCGCTCGGGGAGGCCTTCGGGGGGTTCGGCCGTTCCGGGCACACCCGTGGCCCTTCCCTGCCGTCCCGGCGGGTCCAGACCGTCAGCTGCTGGATCGCCCGCCCAGGGAAAGGCCGGACACCACCTTGAACCAGTCCAACCCGACAGTTCGGCGCTCCAGACCCGGGGCCCTCACGGCGGGAATCGCCTCCGTGGCCCTGCTCGCGCTCGGCGTGGCCGTGCCGGCCGCCGCAGCCGCCCCCGCCGCCCCCGCGCCGCCCGCGGCGCCGGGCAGGACGCTGCAGGGCCAGTTCGCCGCGGTGGCCAAGGAGTTCCGGGTCCCCGAGAGCATCCTGCTGGCCGTCTCCTACCAGCAGACCCGGTGGGAGTCGCACCAGGGCCGGCCGAGCACCACCGGCAACTACAACGTGATGGGCCTGACCCAGGTCGACCTGGCCGCGGTGGCCGCCGCCCAGGCCGCGGCCCAGCCCGAGACCAACCTTCGCGGTGAGGACGCCCCCCGGCTGCGGACGCCCGCGCCGCGCATCGCACCGCCCGTCGACAGCCCCGCGCTGCACACGCTGGACGCCGCCGCCAGGCTGACCGGCCGGCCGGCCGCCGAACTGCGCACCGACACCCTGCAGAGCATCCGCGGCGGCGCCGCCCTGCTGGCGGACCTTCAGAAGCGGGCCGCCGGAACGCTGCCGACGGACCCGGCGCAGTGGTACGACGCCGTCGCCCGGTTCAGCAACGGGGGCCAGGACCCCACCGCCGGGACCGGCGGCCGGGAGTTCGCCGACCGGGTGTTCGGCTCGATCCGGGTCGGCACCGCCCGCACGACCTCCGAGGGCCAGCAGGTGACGCTGGCGGCGAGCCCGGCCGCGGTGGCGCACAGCCCGGCCGTGGACCGCGGGACCCTCCCGGAGGCGGCCTCCCGCTCCTCCGCGCGGGCGGCCCTCGCACCCGGCGCCACGGCCGAGTGCCCGGCGGCGCTGAACTGCGACGTCAAGCCTGCCGCGTACGCCCTGACCGACCAGTCGGACCCGACCTCGTACGGCAACTACTCGGTGGCCGAGCGCGGTGCCGGGGACATCCAGTACATCGTCATCCACGACACCGAGGGCGGCTTCGCCGGGGCGGTCGGCCTCTTCCAGAACCCGGCGACCCAGGCCAGCGCGCACTACATCGTGCGCTCCTCGGACGGCCACGTGAGCCAGCTGGTGGCCACCAAGGACGTCGCCTGGCACGCCGCCAACAAGACGGTCAACACGCACAGCCTGGGCATCGAGCACGAGGGCTTCGCGCTCAGCGGGGCCAGCTGGTACTCCGAGCAGCTCTACCAGTCCTCGGCCGCGCTCACCCGCTACCTGGCCGGCCGGTACGGCATCCCGCTGGACCGCCAGCACGTGATCGGCCACGACGAGGTGCCGGGCCCGGTCCAGAGCAGCGTCGCGGGCATGCACTGGGACCCCGGCACGTTCTGGGACTGGAACCACTACATGGCCCTGATGGGCGTCTGGCCGCCCTCGGACCAGGCGGTGGCCGTCGGTGGCCGGGTGGTCGTCAACCCGCCGTTCTCCAACGCCTACCGGCCGCAGATCAACGGCGTGACGCCGCAGCCCGCCAACTTCGTCTACCTGTACGCCTCGCCGGGCGGCGCGCTGATCGGCAACGGCACGACCAACGCCGCCGACTGGAGCGACAAGGCCGTCGCCGGCGGCAGCTACGTGGTCGCCGACCAGCAGTACCCGTGGACCGCCATCTGGTACAACGGCCGCAAGGCCTGGTTCTACGGCGCGGGGAGCATCGCCGCGGACAACCGGCCGGGCCAGAGCGTCCTCACGCCGAAGGCCGGTCTGAGCAGCATCCCGGTGTACGGCAGGACGTACCCGCAGGACGCGGCCTTCACGGCGGCCGGCGTCCCGCTGCCGAGCCCGAACATCTCGCCGCTCGACGCCACCGTCGCGGCCGGCCAGGCCTACGTGCCGGTGACCGCCGACCCGGTGGCGGGCGACTACTACTACACCAGCAACATCAACGGCGACGCCCCCCACGACCGCACCACGGTCGTCGACGGCACCCGCTACTACCCGATCCGGTACAACCACCGGCTCGCCTTCCTCCGGGCGGAGGACGTCCAGGTGGTGCCCGCGGCGACCAACCTGGTGGCCGACGGCGAGCGCGTCCAGCTGCTGGCCAACACCTCGACCGGCCCGGTGGCCGCGGCGGCCAACTACACCCGTGGCCAGTGGGAGCAGTACCGGGCGATCCCGGCCCCCGGCGCGGGCGCCGACGCCTCGGGCACCTTCGCCGAGGCCTTCACCGCCAACGACCAGCTGCACGCCGTGGCCCTGGCGGGCGGCCGGCTCTACACCGCGGACCGCAACGTCGCGACCGGCCTGTGGAGCGGCTGGTACGACCTCCACGCCGCCGGCGCGGCCGGCCCGCTGGGGACGGTCACCGAGGTCACGGTGGCGGCCCGCGGCAACCGGCTGCACGTGGTCGCGCTGTCCGGCGGCCGGCTCTACGAGGCCTCCGGCGACTACACCTCCGGCACCTGGCAGCAGTGGGGCGACGTCTCGGGGGCGATCGGCCAGCCGGCCGGCGCGATGACCGGGATCGCCGCCGCCACCGTCGGCAACGTCCTGCACATCGTCGCGCTGAGCGCCGACGGCCGGGTCATGATGGCCGACGGCGACTACGACCGCGGCCGCTGGAGCTACGGCGACGTGAGCGCCCAGACCGGCCCGCTGACCGGGATCTCCGCGCTGGCCGTGGCACCGATCGGGTCCAAGCTGCACGTGGTCGCGCTGTCCGGCGGCCGGCTGAGCGAGGCCACCGCGGACTACGCCGGCGGGCGCTGGTACCAGTGGGGCGACATCTCCGCGGCGACCGGCCAGTCCGGCGCGGTCACCGCGGTCGCCGCCGCGGCCACCGGCAACAGCCTGCGGCTCTACGGCGTGATCGGTGGCCGGATCCACAACGCGAACGGTGACTACACCGCCGGGCGCTGGTCCGGCTGGGGTGACACCGAGGGGTCGGGCGCGGGTGGCGCGATCGGCCCGGTCGGGACGCTGGCGGCCGCCGGCCGCTGACCCGTCCCGCACACGACGACCCCGGGTGTCCCGGCCGATCCCTTCGGCCGGGACACCGCCGTTTCCGGGCCCTCGGAGCGCTCGGGGCGCCGGCTGCGCGGGCGCGCGGGCGTGGGGGTGCGGAGCGCAGGCGTCGGCTCAGGGCGCCGGGTCGGGCGGGACCTGGTCGGTCTCCTCGAAGACCAGCAGGGTCTGGGTGGTGAGCACCTGGGGGATGGACTGGATCCGGTTCAGCACCAGTTCCCGCAGGGCCCGGTTGTCGGCGGTGTGCACCAGCAGCAGGACGTCGAACTCGCCGCCGACCAGCGCGATGTGCGCGACCCCCGGCAGCAGGAGCAGCTGCTCGCGGACGGTCCGCCAGGAGTTCTGGACGATCTTCAGGGTGATGTAGGCGGACGCCCCCTGCCCGGCCCGTTCGTGGTCGACCCGGGCGGTGAAGCCGCGGATGATGCCGTCCTCGACCATCCTGGATATCCGGGCGTACGCGTTCGCCCGAGACACGTGCACCCGCTCGGCGACCGAGCGGATCGAGGCGCGACCGTCCTGCTGCAGCAGCCGCAGGATCGACCGGTCGACACGGTCGAGTCTGGACGTCTGTTCAGCCGACATGGCCCCCCACCCTCCCCGATTGGACGTGCTGCCTCCAGTCGACAGCTGTTCGGGCCGATTGTCCACCACTCCGTCCCGGCTGTGGCCAGAATGCCCAGACGACCGAACAATCGGTAGGGAGCGCCGACCCCCGTCGGGCTGCCCTTCGGCCCCTTGCGCACCACGGCATCACCACTGCCCCTGCTGCACCCTCCCCCACCCTTAGGAGGTGCCCGAGATGACCGTTCTCGATCACAGACACCTGGCCGCCGTCCCCGGCTGGCTGCCCGGCGCCACCGGCCCCCGGAGCGATCCGGCTCCGCTGCTGCCCGACGCCGCCCCGGTCCGGGTGCTCGGCACCCCCGCGGTGGAGCGGACCGACCCCGAGCTGCTGCGCGAGCTGTACCGGCGGCTGGTGGTCGGCCGCCGCTACAACCAGCAGGCGACCACCCTCACCAAGCAGGGCCGGCTGGCCGTCTACCCGGCCTCCACCGGCCAGGAGGCCTGCCAGGTCGCCGCCGCGCTGGCGCTGCGCGAGCAGGACTGGCTCTTCCCCAGCTACCGCGACACCCTCGCCGTCGTCGCCCGCGGGGTCGACCCGCTGGAGGCCCTCACCCTGCTGCGCGGCAACGCGCACACCGGCTACGACCCGAAGGCCACCCGGACGGCGCCGCTGTGCACCCCGCTCGCCACCCAGGCGCCGCACGCCGTCGGCCTCGCCCACGCGGCCCGGCTGGCGGGCGACCCGGTGGTCGCGCTGGCCATGCTCGGCGACGGCGGGACCAGCGAGGGCGACTTCCACGAGGCCCTGAACTTCGCCGCCGTGCTGCACGCACCGGTGGTCTTCCTGGTGCAGAACAACGGCTACGCGATCTCGGTGCCGCTCACCCAGCAGTCCGCCGCGCCCAGCCTGGCCCACAAGGCCGTCGGCTACGGCATGCCGGGCCGCCTGGTGGACGGCAACGACGCCGCCGCGATGCACACCGTGCTGACCGAGGCCGTCGAGCGGGCCCGCTCCGGCGGCGGCCCGACCCTGGTCGAGGCGCTCACCTACCGGGTCGAGGCGCACACCAACGCCGACGACGCCACCCGCTACCGGGAGGAGGGCGAGGTCACCGCCTGGGCCGAGCACGACCCGATCGTGCTGATGGAGCGCCACCTGGACGCCGCCGGCCTGCTGGACGAGAAGCTGGTCCGCGAGTGCGCCGAGGAGGCCGAGGCCCTGGCGGCCCGGATGCGCGAGGAGTTCCACGCGGACGCCGTGCTCGACCCGATGTCGCTGTTCGCCCACGTCTACGCCGAACCCACCCCCCAGCTGCGCGAGCAGGCCGACCAGCTCGCGGCCGAGCTGGCCGCCGAGGCAGAGGTGCACGACCGATGACCACCGCCACCCCCGTCCGGGGCGCCCGTACGTCGAGCATGGCCCAGGCGCTGAACGCGGCGCTGCGGGACTCCATGGAGGCCGACCCCACCGTCCACGTGCTCGGCGAGGACGTCGGGCAGCTCGGCGGCGTCTTCCGGATCACCGACGGCCTGACCAGGGACTTCGGCGCCGACCGCTGCCTGGACACCCCGCTCGCCGAGGCCGGCATCCTCGGCACCGCCGTCGGCATGGCGATGTACGGCCTGCGCCCGGTGGTCGAGATGCAGTTCGACGCCTTCGCCTACCCGGCGATGGAGCAGCTGTTCTCGCACGTCGCCAAGATGCGCAACCGCACGGCCGGCCGGCTGCCGCTGCCGATCACCATCCGCATCCCGTACGGCGGCGGCATCGGCGGCGTCGAGCACCACAGCGACTCCTCCGAGGCGTACTACACGCACACCCCCGGCCTGCACGTGGTCACTCCGGCCACCGTCGCCGATGCCTACGGGCTGCTGCGTGCCTCGATCGCCTCCGACGACCCGGTGGTCTTCCTGGAGCCCAAGCGGCTCTACTGGGGCAAGACCGAGTGGGACCCGGCGGTGGCCACCGAGCCGATCGGGAAGGCCGTGCTGCGGCGCACCGGCCACTCGGCGGTGCTGATCACCTACGGGCCGTCGCTGCCGGTCTGCCTGGAGGCCGCCGAGGCCGCCCGGGCCGAGGGCTGGGACCTCGCGGTGCTTGACCTGCGCAGCCTGGTGCCGTTCGACGAGCGGACCGTCTGCGAGGTGGTCCGCTCGCTGGGCCGCGCCGTGGTGGTGCACGAGGCCGGCGGTTTCGGCGGCGTCGGGGCGGAGATCGCCGCCCGGGTCACCGAGAAGTGCTTCCACCACCTCGCCGCGCCGGTGCTCCGGGTCACCGGCTTCGACATCCCGTTCCCGCCGCCGATGCTGGAGCACCACCACCTGCCCGGGGTGGACCGGATCCTGGACGCGGTCGCCCGGCTGCAGTGGGAGGACTGACGTGATGCCCGTGGTTCGCGAGTTCACCCTGCCCGACCTCGGTGAGGGCCTCACCGGGGCCGAGGTGGTGCGCTGGATGGTCGAGGTCGGCGAGGTCATCGTCGTCGACCAGCCGGTGGTCGAGGTGGAGACCGCCAAGGCCGTGGTGGAGGTGCCCTGCCCGTACGGCGGGGTGGTCACCGCCCGGTTCGGCGAGGTCGGCGAGGAGGTGCCGGTCGGTGCCCCGCTGGTCACCGTCGCGGTCTCGCCGGGCGAGGGCGTCCGGGTCTCCGGCGGCGGCGCGGACGAGCGCCCGCTGGTCGGGTACGGGGTCGCCGACGGGCCGAAGGGCGCCCGGCGGGGACGGGTGCGGATGGGCGGTACCGGTTCGCCGGCGGCGGCTCCGGTCGCCGTGGCGCCGGCTCCGGCTCCGGCCGCTCCGGCCGTCGCCGCGCCGTCGGTGGTGGCGGTGATCTCGCCGCTGGTGCGACGGATGGCCCGGGAGCACGGGGTCGACCTCGCCGCGCTGGCCGGCAGCGGTCCGCACGGGCTGATCATGCGGGCGGACGTGGCCCGGGCGGCGGCCGGTCCGGCCCCCGCCGCGACGGTGGTCGCCGGTGCCGTGGCACCGGCTGCGGCACCGGCCGTGACGCCGGCCTCGCTCGCGGACGAGGTGGTACCGCTGCGCGGGCTGCGCCGGGCGGTGGCGGAGAAGCTCACCCGCAGCCACCGGGAGATGCCGGCCGCGACCTGCTGGGTGGACGCGGATGCCACCGAACTGATGGCGCTGCGGGCCCAGTTGAACCGTTCCGCCGGGCCGAAGATCAGCGTGCTGGCGCTGCTGGCCCGGATCTGCACGGTCGCGCTGGCCCGCTTCCCCGAGCTCAACTCCAGCGTGGAGCCGGACGGTTCGGCCGTGCGCCGGCACGGCGCCGTGCACCTGGGCTTCGCGGCCCAGGGTGAACGCGGTCTGGTGGTGCCGGTGGTGCGCGACGCCCAGGCGCTGGGCACCGAGCAGCTCGGCGCGGAACTGGCCAGGTTGACCGAGGGCGCCCGGACCGGGGCGCTGACCCCGGCCGAACTGACCGGCGGCACCTTCACGCTGAACAACTACGGGGTCTTCGGGGTGGACGGCTCGACGCCGATCCTCAACCACCCGGAGGCCGCGATGCTCGGCGTCGGCCGGATCACCCCCAAGCCCTGGGTCCACGAGGGCGAGCTGGCCGTCCGGCAGGTGACGCAGCTGTCGTTCACCTTCGACCACCGGGTCTGCGACGGCGGGACGGCGGGCGGGTTCCTGCGGTTCGTGGCGGACTGCGTGGAGCAGCCGGGGATGCTGCTGCGGCAGCTGTGACGGGTGCCGCGGGCGGGTCCCCACCGGGCCCCGTCCGCGGACCCGGGCGTCACCTTGCGTGCCGGGCGCGGCACGCAAGGTGGCCATAGGTCGGGTGAGCGTAGCGTGCGGGGGGGCCGGTTGTCCGGCCTTCCCCTGACTTGTCGGATGAGCTGTTCGGGCGTGCCACTCTGCTGATGGCGTCAGCAGAGACAGACCAGGTGTGGTTGGGACGACCGGAAGCGAAACGATTCTCTTGGGCACACGTCAAGTCGCGGTGAAGGCACGCCCGCTGAACGTCAGAGCGGGGCACGGATCGGTCGCGGCGTCCGCCGTACCGGGGTTCTCGCCGAGTCCGCCGGAGCGCGAGCAGACCGGCGGCGCGGCGGCGCGGGCGGCGTCCGGACCGGGCGGACCCGGAGGACCGGGCGGGCCGGCCGGGTCGCCGGTGGCCGGGACCCCGCCGAGACCGACCCGTCCCCCGCGGATCCCGGCGCCGCCGGCCCCCGCGCCCGCGGCACCCCGGCCGGCCCCGCCGCTGCCGCAGCCGGCCGAACCCGGGCCGTCCCTGCCGGTGCCGCCGTCGAAGCCCCGGACGGCGCCCGCCCCGATGCCCCACTACGAGCCGCTGTTCACCCACGCCCCCGGGCTCAACTGGGCCGGTCCCGGTGACCACTGGAGCCGGGCCTGGGCGCTGGAGACGCTGTCCGGCAGCCCGTCGCGCCCGGCCCTGCCGGCCGCCGAACCGGCGCGGGCGGACCGGGCGGAGGATCAGCCGCCCACCCCGCGGGACATCCGGCTGATCCGGGAGAGCCTGGCCGTCGTCGAGCCGGTCGCGGACCGGGCCACCGCCCACTTCTACGCGTTGATCTTCCTCCACCACCCCGAGGTGCGGGCGCTGTTCCCGGCCGCCATGGACGTCCAGCGGGACCGGCTGTTCCGGGCGCTGCTGCTCGCGGCGCGCAGTGCCGACGACCCGGTCGGGCTGACCGACTACCTGGGCCGCCTCGGTGCGGGGCACCGCAAGTACGGCACCCTGAGCGGCCACTACGGGCCGGTGGGCGAGTGCCTGGTGGCCGCCCTGGCCAGGTTCTGCGGGAACCGCTGGGACGCCGAGACCGAGCTGGCCTGGCGCCGGGTCTACGGCCTGGTCTCCCGGATCATGATCGAGGCGGCCGAGGCCGCCGCCGCGTCCTCGCCCGCCTGGTGGCGTGCCGAGGTCGTCTCGCACCAGCGCCGCACCCCGGATGTCGCGGTCCTCACGCTCCGTCCGGACCAGGCCTACCCGTACCGGGCAGGGCAGTACGCCACCGTGGAGACGCCCTGGTGGCCCCGGGTCTGGCGGCACTTCTCGTTCGCCACCGCGCCCCGTCCGGACGGGCTGCTGACCTTCCACGTCAAGGCCGTGCCGGCCGGCTGGGTGAGCAACGCTCTGGTCCACCGGGCCGCCGCGGGCGACGTCCTGCGGCTCGGTCCGGCGGCCGGCTCGATGGTGCTGGACCACGAGCGCGAGCCCGACACCGACCTGTTGCTGCTCGGCGGCGGCACCGGCATCGCGCCGATCGGCGCGCTGGTCGAGGAACTGGCCGAGCGCGGCACCGGCGGGCGCGCGGTCGAGGTGTTCTACGGCGCCCGGCACGGCGGCGACCTCTACCAGTTGGAGGAGCTGCGCCGGCTGGCCGGGCGCCATCCCTGGCTGTCGGTCCGGCCGGTGGTCTCCGCTCAGCAGGCGCCGGGGGCGGCGCTGAGCGGCGACCTGCCCGAGGCGGTCTCCCGCTACGCGCCCTGGCACGGGTACGCGGCGTACCTGAGCGGGCCGGCCGCGATGGTCCGCCGGGGTGTCGCCGCGCTGCAGGGCGCGGGCGTGCCGGCCGAGCGGATCCGGCACGACCTGGTGGGCGACCTGGCGGCCGGCTGACCGGCCGCCGGGTGCGGGTCAGCCCAGGTCGGGGGCGAGCAGCGCGCGGACGCCCTCGATGTTGGCCGCCAGGTAGGCGCGCAGGCTGGGCGGCACGACGTTCACCGCGGTGACGCCCTCCCGGGTGAACGGCAGCCGGACGATCTCGTACTCGCCGCGCGGCGCGTCCATCTCCGGGCCGTGCCGCCGGGACGGATCCATGGCGGCGAGCCGGCAGACGAAGAAGTGCTGGACCTTGACCCCGTGCGGGTGGGCCAGCGTGCCGTCCTCGTGATGGGAGTGCGCCACGGTGTCGACGAACGCGGGCACCACGTCCTCGACCTTGCCGCCCAGCTCCTCGTCCACCTCGCGGTGCAGGGCGTCCACCACCGTGCGGTCGCCGGGCTCGACCCCGCCGCCCGGGGTGATCCAGTACGGCGGGCGGCCGGGCCGGGTGCGTTTGATCAGCACGATGGTGGCCTGGGCGTGCGGTCGCTCCCGGTCCACCTCCAGCAGGATCGCCCGTGCGGTGCGTTTGACGACAGGGCGGGCCGGGCCGGGCATGGCCACCTCCGGAGGGCGGGCGTTGTGCGGGATTCTGCCGCGCCCGGGAGGTGCTGAAACGCGTCGGTGCGGGCCATTGGGAAGATCCCGTTCCGCTGAACGGGTGAACCGGCGTGCCCGAGTGTGTCCCCGCCGGGCCATGGGCACCCACCCGGTGGATCTTCGATCCCACGCACACGGCCCGCGTGCTTTTGTGATGGATCGGGCGATTTGGGCCATGAGTCTTCGATTCAAAGGTAATTCCGGCATCGAGCGCGCGGGAATGATTGCAGCCCCGGCCGCCCTGTGCTGCAATGAGCGCCAATCGGGCAACCGGAGTGACGCGCTCCGGCTGCCCACCTGTGCACAGACTCTCGCCAGGGGCTGGGTGGGCCGTGGACCAGATCGCAGAACCGCCGGACCGGCCGCCGGAGCGGCCGCCCACACTGATCACCTCGGTCCAGCGGGCGCTGCGCCTGCTGGAGGAGGTCGGCGGTCATCCGGACGGCGCGACCGCCAAGCAGCTCGCGCGCTCGGCCGCACTCCCCCTCGGCACCACCTACCACCTGCTGCGGACCCTCACCCATGAGGGCTACCTGCGCCGTGCCGACGGCCGGTTCTACCTCGGCGCCTCGGTCGACTGCATCAGCCGGGCCGACGTCCGGCGGGCCGAACGGGCCGACCTGCGCAGCCGGATGGCCCAGCTCGGCGAGGAGCTCGACGCGGCCGTCTACTTCGCCGTGTACGAGGAGGGCGAGGTCCGGCTGGTCGACGCGGCCGACGGCCCCGGCCGCCCGGCGGTCGAGGAGTGGGCCGACTTCCGGCTCACCGCGCACGCCCACGCGGCCGGCCTGTGCCTGCTCGCCCAGCTCGGCGAGGACGAGCGGCGCGACCACTTCGCCCGGCACCCGCCGGCCGCGCTCACCCCGTCCACCCTGACCGACGAGGGCCTGCTGCTGCGCCGGCTGGCCCGGGTCCGCCCGACCGCGCCGGTGCTGGAACGCCAGGAGTACGCGCTCGGCACGGTCTGCGCAGCGGTGCCGATCACGGTCGGCTCGGTGATCGCCACGATGGCGCTGTCGCTGCCCCTGGACCAGGCCGCCCGGCTGCCCGCCGCCGCGGCCCGGCTGCGCTCGCTGGTCGGTGCCATGTCACCCTCGTTCGTGTGCTGACCCGTCCGGCCGTACCGCTCACCATTTGAAAAACCGCACCTTGTCCGCCCCGTCGCCCAGCAGCACGATGGGGCGCGGACAGGGAACCGCGGCCACCGTCACCGTTCCACCACAGCGAACCGCACGTCCGCTCCTCGCGTGGACCCAGCGCGCGGCGGCCGGGCAGGACGAGAGGTACCGGCGCATGCACAGCACAGTCCAGGGCCACACGGTCATGCACCTCGTGGTCTCGAACGAGCTCTCCTTCCGCATCATGGTCGACCTGGAGTACGACGCGGCCGACCCCTTCGCCGTCCGCCTCACCTTCCACCTGCCCGGTGGCGAGCCGGTGACCTGGGTGTTCGCCCGCGAGCTGATGGTGGACGGCATCAGCCGTCCAAGCGGCGAGGGCGACGTCCGGATCGAGCCCGTCGGGGCGGAACTCACCGAGGCCCGCATCGTCCTGCACTCGCCCGAGGGCGCGGCCGAACTGCGCGCGGAGTCCCCGGCCCTGATCGCCTTCCTGGCCCGGACCGACCGGCTGGTGGCGATGGGCGAGGAGGCCACCGCCGGGGACCTGGACGCGCAGCTCGCCGGCATCCTGTCGGCGCCGGGGTGCGAGAACGCCGGCTGAGGCCCCGGCCGAAGGCCCGGCCGAGGTCCCGTCGGTGGGCCGGCGGGCCGGTGGGCCCGGCCGCCCCGGCGTCAGTCGTCGCCGAGGGCCAGGCTGAGGCCCCACGAGACGATGCTGATGATCAGGGCACCGAACAGCGCCGCCCAGAAGCCCTCGACGTGGAAGTTCAGGTCGAGCTTGTCCGAGGCCCAGGAGGTGAGCCAGAGCATCAGGGCGTTGATCACGAAGGTGATCAGGCCGAGCGTCAGGATGAACAGCGGCAGGGACAGCAGCTTGACCAGCGGCTTGATCAGGAAGTTCACCACCCCGAAGATCAGGGCGACCGCGATCACCGTGATCGTCTTGTGCCACCAGTCGTTCCCCGACAGGGTGATCCCGTCGACGATCCAGGCGGCCACCCAGATGGCCGCGGCGTTGATGAGGGTCTTGATCGCGAAACTCTTCATGACTGGCGATGGTGGCAGGCCGCTGCGCGCCAGGGAAGCTCCGGGCGGGTCCGGATTCCCGGCACACCGCCCGGGGCGGAGCGCGGCCGACGCCGTCCGGAACCCGCCGGGTAGGGTCTGCCGCTGGGTACCGGAACGGGTACCGGAACACCGCGGGAGCCCGTAGCAGCGGGCTGAGAGGGCGCTGACGGCCGGCCGGCCGGGGCTGCGCCGACCGCCAGAACCTGGCCGTGGCGCGGGACCACCGCAGCCCGGGTCGGGGAGGGAGCAGAACAGCAGTGGCACTCACCGACGAGCTCTGGGCGGCCATCGAGCCGATCTACGCGGAGATCCTCGACCACCCCTTCATCAACGGCCTCACCGACGGCACCCTGCCGCGCGAGGCCTTCCGGCACTTCGTCGTCCAGGACTCGCACTACCTGCGCGACTACGCCCGGGCGCTGGCGGTCTGCGCCGCCAAGGCGCCCTCGGAGGAGGACGTGCAGGCCTTCGCCGACGACGCGGTCGGCGCGATCGCCGCCGAGCAGGGCATGCACGCCGAGTTCCTCACCGCCTTCGGCGAGAGCGCCGAACAGGCGGCCGGGGAGCCCGTGCTGCCGACCACCCGCGCCTACACCAGCTACCTGCTGGCCACCGTCTACGGCGGGTCGTTCGCCGAGGCGGTCGCCGCGGTGCTGCCCTGCTACTGGATCTACGCCCGGGTCGGCGAGCAGCTGCTCGCCAGGTCCTCCCCCGAGCCGCTGTACGCCAAGTGGATCGCCACCTACGGCGACGAGGCGTTCCAGACCGTGGTGCGGCGGGTGCTCGCCCTCACCGACCGGCTCGGCGAGGAGATCTCGCCGGCCGAACGCCGCAGGGCGGTCGAGCACTTCACCACCACCTCGCGCTACGAGTGGATGTTCTGGGACGCCGCCTGGCGCGGCGAGACCTGGCCGGTCTGAGCCGTCTCCGGGCCGCTGCCGGGCCGCCGTCCGACGCCTCCCGGGCTGCCGTGCTGCGCCTTCCGGGCCGCCGTCCGGGCCGGTTTCGGGGGCGGCCCCGAGACCCGGGCTCGGGGTGATCTCCGGGTTCTCTCGGGGACGGCAGGCCTCGTTTCCGCAGATCCCGCCGCCTACGATCGAGACATCGAAAGCTACCGGGAAGAGCGGCGGAACGAGACCGACGCCGAGCCCGAGGGGAGAGAAGGAACAGACATGGCCGAGCTCTGGAAGTCGCTGCCCTCATGGGTGCGCAACATCGTCGTCCCGATCCTGGTGCTGGTGCTGGCCTGGAACCTGATCTGGTTCGTCGTCGGGGTGGTCGGCACGCTGATCGCCCTGCTGCTCAAGGTCCTGGTCGTGGTCGGCGTCGCCGCCGCCGTGGTGATCCTGGTCAAGAAGGCAGCCAGGAGCTGACGCACCACCGGGCGCCCGCACTCCCTCAGGGGGTGCGGGCGCCCGGTGCCGTCAGCAGACCGTCGAGTCCGTGCCCCGGCATCCAGCCCTGCTCCCGCGCCTTCGCGGTGTCCAGCACCACGCCGCGCGCCAACTGGTCCAGCGCGTACGGGGTCAGCTCCGCCGAGCGGGCCAACCGGGCCAGCGGCAGCGGCACATGGACGATCCGGGCGCGCACGCCGTACGCCCGCAGCACCCGGCGCAGGACCTCGTCGCGCCGGTACGGGCGGTCGTCGGTGATGTTGTACGCCCCCGGCGGCCAGCCGGGCGCCGCGAGGCAGGCGTCGGCCAGGTTCTCCACCGCCGTCAGGCTGAGCGTCACGTCGCTGCCCGGCAGCGGCAGCAGCCCGGCCGCCCGGACCCGGGTCAGCAGCCGGGGGACCAGGTGCGGATCCCCGAGCCCGTAGACCGCGCGCGGGCGCAGCACCACCGCGCCGGCCGCCAGCGCGAGCCGCTCGCCGAGCGCCTTGCTGCGGCCGTACCCGTTGAGGTGGCCGGCCGAGGTCGGCCAGTCCTCCCGGATCGGCGAGCCGCCGGTGCGGGGGTCGTAGACGCTGGCGCTGCTGACCCAGACCACCGGTCGGCCGGCGGCGGCCGCCAGCAGCCGGGCCGTGCCGTCGACGTTCACGGCGTACTGCTCGGCCTCGGCGGGGGAACCCGGGGGGTGGTCGCCGACCGCGGCCGCGCAGTGCACCACCAGGTCGGCGGCGCCGAGGTCGGGGGCCGAACGGGACGCGTCCCACGGCAGGTGCCGGCCGACCGGGCCGGGTCGGCGGCCCACGCAGAGCACCTCGGCCCCGCGTGCGGCGGCGGCCCGGGCCACGTACCCGCCGCAGAATCCGCTCGCGCCGGTGACGGCGATCCGCACGGCGCTCACCGCGCGCCGCCCGGGCCGACCAGCAGCGCGGCGTACCCCGGCAGGGCCGACCGCCGGTCCACCCGGGCCCGCAGCACCACCGGGCGGTGCGGGGCCAGCACGGTCAGGAAGTCGGTGAGCTGGACGCGGGCGAGGCGCGCGCCCGGGCAGGCGTGCGGGCCGGCGCCGAAGACCGCCTGCGCGGCGGTGGCCGGCCGCCCGGGTGCCGCCCGGTGCGCCTCGGCCGCGTGGCGGGCGACCAGCACCAGCCGGTCGCCCCGGTGCAACGGGCGGCCCGCGACGGTGGCGTCGGCCGCCGCCACCCGCGGCAGGACCGGCGAGGGGGCCGTCAACCGCAGCAGCTCCGAGGCGAGTTCGGGGGACACCTGCGGCCACAGGCCGGCCCGCGCGCACCAGGCGGCGGCCCGGGGCAGCGCTGCCACCGTGGTGTTGACGGCGGCGACCGCGACCATGGCGTCCAGCGGATCGGGCAGCAGGGCGGACAGCCGGGCGGCCGCCCGCGCCGCGTCGGCCGCGGCCCGGCGGCGGGGGAGCAGGCCCGGCAGGTGGTCGGCGGCCGCCGCCGCGGCCGCCGCGGAGGCGGCCCCGGCCAGCACCGCCGGCGGCGCGCCGGAGCCGGTCAGCGCGGCGGCGGTCGCCCCGGCGAGCTCCCGGACGACCGGGACCAGGTCGAGCGGTCCGGCGAGTGGGTCGAGGCGGTCCGCCAGCACCTGCTGCCACACCGGCCGGAGCCGCTCCACGCCCTGGCTGCCGAGCCGTTCGGCGAGGGCCCGCCGCCCGGCCCGGTGGGCCTCGCCGTCCTGGTCGAAGAGCAGCCCGCCGTCGGTCAGTCCGGCCGCCGCACCGCCGGTGGTGCCCTCGGCGGTGCGGTCCAGCGGCACCCGGGTCAGCACCTCGCGGTACGCCTCGGGGTCGTGCACCAGCACCGTCCGGCCGAGCCGGAGCACCGGGCGGCGGCGGGTGGCGCTGAGCAGGGCGAACAGCACGGGACGGCTGTGCAGGTAGACCCGGCGGTCCAGCCGGCGGGCGGTGGCGGCGCTCATCGCGGGCCCAGCTTCCCGGCGCACAGCCGGGCCGCGGCGGCCCGGTCGGGTTTGCGGGAGCGGCCTGCGAGCGGGACGTCGGCGAACAGCAGGGCGTCCGGGCGGGCGCTGCCCATCCGCTCCAGCGGGGCCTGCAGCGCGGCGCGCAGCCGGCGGTGGTCGGTGCCGGGCTGCGGCTGGACCAGCGCGACCAGCCGCTCGTCGCCGTCCCCGGCCGGGACGCCGACCAGCACGGCCAGGTCCACGCCGGGCAGGTGGAGCGAGGGCTCGTACAGGCCCGGGTAGACGTTCTCGGCCCGGCGCAGCACCATGTCCTTGCAGCGGCCGGCCAGGACGATCCGGCCGTCGGCGGTGAGCCGGGCGCGGTCCCCGGTGCGGACCCAGGGGTCGGGCTGTTCGCCCAGGTAGCGGTCCCGGGCGCCGGGGCCGCCGAGCAGCAGCTCGCCGGCCGCGGTCAGCCGGGTGGCGACGCCGGGCAGGGGGTGCCCGAGCAGGTCGCCGTCCCCGGTGAACGCGGACTTCTCGGACTCCTCCACGGCCGCCGCCGGGAACAGCTCGGTGAGCGCGTACACCCCCCAGGCCTCGCTCGCGCCCAGCCGCTTGACCCGGGCGAGGAGTTCCGCGCTCGCCGGCGCCGATCCCGTCCACACCCGGCCGGTGAAGGCGCCGACCCCGCGCAGCTGGGGCGGGGTCAGATAGGTCTCGTCCGGGCGCAGCCGGGCCAGCTGGCGGCCCAGCACCTTCGGCGAGCGGGCCGGCAGGGCGACCGTGGCACCGGCGGCCAGCGCGGGCACCAGGACGAAGAAGGTGCCGCCGAGCACGGCGGCGCCGGGCCGCGGGCGGACCAGCCCGTCCACGGTGCGCATCCCCGCGGCCAGTCCGGCGCGGGTGTGCACCACGGCGCGCGGGGCGGAGGTGGTGCCGGAGGTGAAGACGATCACGGCGTCCCCGTCGCCGTCGTACCCGGGCGGCGGGGTGCCGCCCATGGCCAGCGCGGGCGCGCAGCCGGGCCGCCGCGGGCCGACGGTGGCGACCGGGCCGAGCTCGGCCAGCGGCGGCAGCGCCAGGTGGGCCCGGCGGGCGAGCGGCCGGGCCCAGCTGGCCACCGCCTGGGCGGCGGCGTCGGCCAGGACCAGCGCGGGCCGGGCCAGTGCCAGCCGGGCGAGCAGCACCTCCGGCCCGGCCTGCGGGTCGAGGACGGCGGCCCGCAGGCCGAGCCGGTGCGCGGCCAGCATCACGGCGAGTGCGCGCGGCCCCGGCCGGACGGCCACGCCCAGGGTGTCCCCGGGCCGCAGGCCGTACCGGTGGTGCAGCGCGGCGGCGTAGCCGTCGGCCAGGTCGGCGAGTTCGCCGCAGCGGGCCCCGACGGCGACCGCTCCGCCGCGGGTGCAGCCGAGCACGGCGGGGCGGTCGGCGCCGCGGCGCAGGGTGCGTTCGAGCCGGTCGAGCACGGTGGTGTGCCTCCTCAGCGGGGGTCGACGCCGCGCGCGCCGGCGCCGCGCTCCAGGTACCAGCGGGCGGTGCCGAGCACGCCGTAGGCGCGGATCCGGCGGGTGGAGTTCTGCACCACCATGTCCCGGCGGTGCACGATCGCCGTGGTGTGCCGCCGGACGCCGTTGATGAACGCCCGGTCGGTCGGCGACGGGCGGCGGGGCATGCCGCCCACCGCCCGGTACAGCTCGGCGGTGATCGCCATGTTGTTGCCCGCGTGCATCCGGTACGGGACCAGGTAGCCGTGCCGGCGGCGGTGCGCCGGGCGGATCCGGCCGAAGGCGGCGCCGAGGGTGACCAGGACCCGGAAGACGGCGCGGCCGAGCGGGCCGTGCTCGTCGGGCCGGGCGGTGATGTGCCCGCAGACCAGACCGCCGGAGGCGAGCATCCCGGCCCGGGCCGCGGCCGTCCAGCCGGGCTGCGGCAGGCAGTCGGCGTCGGTGCGGGCCAGGAGGGCGGCGCCGTGCGCGATGGCGTACCGGAAGCCGGTGTCGACGGCGCACCCGACGCCCTTCTCCGGTTCGACCAGGACCAGGACCGGGAACGGGGCCCGTTCGGCGAAGGCCCGGACCGCCGCCACGGTGCCGTCGGCGGAGCCGTTGTCGACCACCAGCAGCGTGAAGTCCCGGTCCCGCTGGGCCGCCAGCGCCCGCAGCGCGCCCCCGATCCTGGCCTCCTCCTGGTAGGCCGGGATCACCACCCACAGCTCGGTCACGACACCTCCCAGACCATCGTCATCAGGCTGACCCCGCCGCCGAGCCCGACCAGCAGCACCCGGTCGCCCGGCGCCAGCTCCGGCCGGATCCGCTCCAGCTGGACGCCCAGCGTGGCGCTGGCCAGGTTGCCCAGGCCGTCGACGGTGACCACCAGCTTCTCGGCCGGCACGCCGGTCAGCTCCACGAAGCGCTCCAGGTACGGCAGCGTCACCTGGTGCACCAGCACCCGGGCGTACGCGTCCCAGCCGAGGCCGGTCCGGGCCGCCACCCGGGTCAGGATGTCGCCGCCGATCTTCTCGAAGACGCCGCGCAACTCCTTGCCGCCGCCCCGGAAGTAGCTGTACTGGTCCCCGCGCGGATGCCGCGAGCCGCCGCCCGGGATGCCGCCGACCTCCCAGTGCTCGGAGGCGGTCTCGGTCTCGACGTCCAGGATGCCGCCGCGCCGCACCGGCTCCACGACCACGGCCGCACCCGCGTCGCCGAAGGTGTAGCCGGCGAAGCCCGCGCGGAACTCGGCCAGGCCGCCCGGGTCGCGCCGCATCGCCCGGCTGGGCGTCTCGCCGGTCACCACGAGGGCCCGGCGGGCCCGGCCGGCCAGGATCATCGCGCGGGCGGTGTCGATGCCGTTCAGGAAGCTGTTGCAGGCGTTGGAGACGTCGAACGCGTGTGCCCGGGAGCCGAGTTCGGCCTGCACCAGGTGGGCCGTGGCGGGCTCGCAGACGTCCCGGGTGGCCGAGGCGAACAGCAGCAGGTCGACGTCCAGTGGGTCGAGCCCCGCGCCGGCCAGCGCCCGGCGGGCCGCGCCCAGGGCCAGCGTGGAGGCGTACTCGCCGTCGGCGGCGAACCGCCGGGTCCGGATGCCGGTGGCCTTCTCGAACATCCCGTCCGGCAGCTGGAGGCCGCTGCCGCCCGCCACCTCGTCCTGGAGCTGCTGCGAGGTCAGCACCCGTTCGGGCAGGCACGCGCCCACGGCAGTGATGCCGACCCGCGGTATGTGGAGGTCCATGGCCGACATCCTGGCCGGTCACGGCGGTGGCGGACCTGAGTACCCGTACTCATCAGTGACGGGCGACCGACCCCGGTCATGACATCCGTCATGCGCTTTCCCGCACAGTCGACACTGCCGCAGGACCCCGGCCGGAAACGAGACTTGAGACATCGCAGAGAGCGACCGGGACGAACGGGGAACGGGACCATGGCCACCATCACCACCAGCGCGAAGACCGAGCAGAACACCTCCGGCGCGGCCGCCGCCCTCCGGCCGCTGGCCGTCGACGTGGCGGTGCCGCTCGGCGTCTACTACGCGGCGCACTCGCTGTTCGGCCTGGGGCTGGTCGCCTCGCTGACCGTCTCCAGCGCCGTCCCGGTCGTGCGCACCGTCGCCGGGCTGCTCCGGGACCGTTCGGTCAACAGCCTGGCCCTGGTGATGCTGGTGGTGAACGTGGCCGGCATCGCGCTGTCCGCCGTCGCCGGCGACCCGCGGCTGATGGTCGCCAAGGACGGCGCGATCAGCAGCGTGATCGGCGGCTCGATGATCGTCACCGCGCTGCTCGGCCGCCCGTTGATGACGGCCGGCCTGCGGCCCTTCCTGGTCAAGGGCGACGCCGCCCGGTCCGCCGCCTGGGACCGGCTGATGGCCGGCTCGGCCGCTTTCCGCCGCGACGAGCGCAACTTCTCGCTGGCCTGGGGCGCCGTGCTGGTCACCGAGTGCGCGGCCAAGGTGGTGCTGGCCTACACCGTGCCGGTGGAGACCATGGTCTGGCTGGGCACCGTCCTGCTGGTCGCGGCGATCGGCCTCGGTGTCCTGGTCGGCAACGTCTTCGCGGAGCGGATGGCCGAGCGGGTCACCGCCGAGACCGTCTGACCGCCTCGCCCGGCCCGCCCAGCCGGCCGGCCCGCCCCGCGCCGCGCCCGCCCGTCACCCCGACGGGCGGGCGCTCCCGCGTCAGGCCTCCTGCACCGGGATCGGCAGGCTGACCGGCTTACCGTCGGCCGGCTTCCCGGCGGCGGGCTTCCCGTCGGTCGGCTGCCGGCCGTCGGCCGGGGCCTTGGGCGCGTTCATGGCGCCCAGCAGCTGCCGGGCCAGGCCCAGCCCGGTGCCGCCCATGGTCAGCGCCTTGGCGAACATGTCCGACATCCCGTCCGCGCCGTTCAGCAGCACCATGTGCTCGACGTTGCCGAAGGCCTCCGCGCCGGCCCGTACGATCTCCGGCCAGTTCTCGGCCAACTGCTGCGCCACGACGGCTTCCTGGTTCTCCGCGAGGGCCGCCGCCCGGGCCTTGATGGCCTCCGCCTCGGCCAGACCGAGGGCCCGGGCCGCCTCCGCCTGCGCCAGGCCCCTCGCCTCCGCGGAGGCCGCCTCCGCCAGGCCGGTCGCCTTGGTCGCCTCGGCCGCCGCCAGACCGCGGGCCCTGGTCGCCTCGGCCTCCGCGGTGGCCGCCACCTTCACCCGGTTCGCCTCGGCGCCCGCCTTCAGCTCGGTCTCCCGCGCCAGGGCCTCGGCCGCCGAGATCCGGGCGTCACGGTCCGCCTCGGCCTTCGTCCTGGTCTCGTACGCACGGGCGTCGGCCGGCTTGCGGACGTCCGCCTGCAGCTGCTGCTCCTTGCGGTGCGCCTCCAGCTCGGCGACCTTGGTCTCCTGGACCACGACCTCCTGCCGGGCGGCGGCCTGCGCCAGCGGTCCCGCCTGCATCGCCCGGGCCGTCGCGGTCTCCATCTCGGCCTGGTAACCGGCTTGCTGGATACCGGAGTTGCGGGTCGCCTCGGCCTTGCGGGCGAACGCCTCCTGCTCCGCCTCGGTGGCCCGGCGGTCCGCCTCGGCGGCCGCGATCCGGGCGTCCCGCTGGACGGCGGCCGCGTGCGGGGCGGCCAGGTTGGTGATGTACCCGGTCGGGTCCAGGATCTCCTGGATCTGCAGCGAGTCGATGATCAGGCCGAGCTTCTCCATCTCGGAACCGGACGCGGCCCTGGTCTCCCCGGTCAGCCGCTCCCGGTCCCGGATCATGTCCTCCACGGTCAACCCGCCGACGATCGACCGCAGATGGCCCGCGAACACGTTGTGCACCCGCTGGCCCATCATCTTCTGCTGGTCCAGGAAACGCCGGGCGGCATTGGCGATCGACACCGTGTCGTCGCCCACCTTGAAGATCACAACACCCTTGACGTGCACCGGAATACCCTGCGACGTCACGCACTCGACGTCCAGCTCGGCCTCGTTCAGATCCAGCGACAGCTTGCGCACCACCTGCACGCCCGGCACCACGAAGGTGCCCCGGCCGGTGACGATCCGGAATCCCAGCCCGTCGGCGAGACCCTCGGTGCGGTGCGTCGAGCCCGAGATGACCAGCGCCTCGTTCGGCTCCGCCACCCGCCACATCAGTTTGAACAGCACGATCAGAACGACGATGGAGGCCGCCACGGCCCCCGCGATGCCGATGAGCATCGGCTTTCCCCCTTCGGAGCGCACCGGCTCCGTGGCTGCGCTCTGATGTGCAGGACGGCGCGGAACGCGGTGGCAGCAGCAGATTCTTCGCCTGCCGTGATCCTTTGGGAAGCCTCAGGTGTCCTGAAAGCGCATCAGGGGCGTCAAGATTGCGTCAAGACGGTCGAACGCGCCGAGGTGTCAGCCGTACGCCGGCGCGACGTAGACCGTGCGCGGCGGCTGGTACTCCAACACCACCACCCGCGTCCCCGGCGCCAACGGCTCGCCCGGTACCGCGAGGTGGGCGAGGAACGCCTCCGCCCCCTGCCGCTCGGGCACCTGGATCAGCACCTCGCCGACCAGGCCGGCCCCGACCCTGCCCGTCACCCGCCCCGTCAGCCCCACCATCCGGCCAGTCTGCCACCCGGTCCGCTGTCCGGAACCCGTCTGGACCTGGGCGGACCGGCCCGCTACGGTGTTGGACGTCTTACGCAGGCAAACCGTCTGCGGACACGGGAGCTCGGAGCACCGGGCTGAGAGGGCGCTGAACGGTCACGTCGAGGACGTGCCGACCGCTGCGCCGACCGCAGGAACCTGGACCGGATAATGCCGGCGTAGGGAGTAGAAGGTCAGATGACCGTCTTTGATGCACAGCAGAAGTCTGCCCGCGGCACGGCCGCCCCGGTCAGCAGCGCCGCCACCGGCTACCCGACCCCGGCCTGGCGCAAGGCCTACCTGGAAGGGTCCCGGCCCGACCTGCGGGTCCCGTACCGCGAGGTCCACCTCACCAACGGCCGCACCGTCCCGCTCTACGACACCTCCGGCCCGTACACCGACGCGGACTACCAGCCCGACGTGCGCCGCGGCCTGCCGGCGCTGCGCGACGCGTGGATCCGCCAGCGCGGCGACGTCGAGGAGTACGACGGCCGCGAGGCCCGCCCCGAGGACGACGGGATCAAGCACACCGCGCCGCGCGGCGGGAACCTCCGCAACCTCGACGCGGTCTTCCCCGGACGGCCGCGCCGCCCGCTGCGCGGCCGCGCCGGCGCCGCGGTCACCCAACTCGCGTACGCCAGGCAGGGCGTGATCACCCCCGAGATGGAGTTCGTGGCCCTGCGCGAGGGGCTGGAGCCGGACTTCGTGCGCGACGAGGTGGCCCGCGGCCGCGCCGTCATCCCGGTCAACGTGAACCACCCCGAGGTGGAGCCGGCCATCATCGGCACCAACTTCCTGGTGAAGATCAACGCGAACATCGGCAACTCCGCGGTCACCTCCTCCATCGAGGAGGAGGTGGAGAAGATGACCTGGGCCACCCGCTGGGGCGCCGACACCGTCATGGACCTCTCCACCGGCCGCAACATCCACACCACCCGCGAGTGGATCCTGCGCAACTCCCCCGTGCCGATCGGCACCGTGCCGCTCTACCAGGCCCTGGAGAAGGTCGACGGCAAGGCCGAGGACCTCAGCTGGGAGGTCTACCGCGACACCGTCGTCGAGCAGTGCGAGCAGGGCGTCGACTACATGACCGTCCACGCCGGCGTGCTGCTGCGGTACGTCCCGCTCACCGCCCGCCGCAAGACCGGCATCGTCTCGCGCGGCGGCTCGATCATGGCGGCCTGGTGCCTGGCGCACCACCAGGAGAACTTCCTCTACACCAACTTCGAGGAACTCTGCGACATCCTCGCCGCCTACGACGTCACCTTCTCGCTCGGCGACGGCCTGCGGCCCGGCTCCATCGCGGACGCCAACGACGACGC
Source organism: Kitasatospora sp. NPDC088346 (assembly GCF_044740765.1). Classification (NCBI taxonomy): domain Bacteria; kingdom Bacillati; phylum Actinomycetota; class Actinomycetes; order Kitasatosporales; family Streptomycetaceae; genus Kitasatospora; species Kitasatospora sp. NPDC088346. Next base: position 5,018 of record NZ_JBIURH010000034.1, on the reverse strand, counting down.
CCAGTTCTCCGAGCTCCAGACGCTCGGCGAGCTCGGCCGGATCGCCCGGGACCGCAACGTCCAGGTGATGATCGAGGGCCCGGGCCACGTCCCGATGAACAAGATCCGCGAGAACATGGACCTCCAGCGGGAGATCTGCGACGAGGCCCCGTTCTACACCCTCGGCCCGCTCACCACCGACGTCGCGCCCGGCTACGACCACATCACCTCGGGCATCGGCGCGGCGATGATCGCCTGGTGGGGCACCGCGATGCTCTGCTACGTCACCCCCAAGGAACACCTCGGCCTGCCCAACCGGGACGACGTGAAGACCGGCGTCATCACCTACAAGATCGCCGCCCACGCGGCGGACCTGGCCAAGGGCCACCCCGGCGCCCAGGAGTGGGACGACGCCCTCTCCGACGCCCGCTTCGAGTTCCGCTGGGAGGACCAGTTCAACCTGGCCCTCGACCCGGAGACGGCCCGCGACTTCCACGACGAGACCCTCCCCGCGGAGCCCGCCAAGACGGCGCACTTCTGCTCCATGTGCGGCCCGAAGTTCTGCTCGATGAAGATCAGCAAAAGCATCATGGACACCTACGGCGACGACATGGCCGTGGCCAGCGACGATGAGGCCGAAGCTGGCATGAAGGCCAAGTCCGAGGAGTTCGCGGCCAACGGCAACCGGGTCTACCTCCCGCTGGCTGACTAACGGCCGACCCAGAACCGCGCCGCACCGGGAGGCAGGAGGGGGTCTCCCGGCGCGGCGCTGTGCACCCGACTCGAAACGGACCCGCAGTCCGGGCACGCCACCCCCAGGATCGCGGATCGGACCCGCAGCACCACCAACTCCGCTTCTACCAGGAGCTCTTCGACCAGAACACCATCGACTCGCGGAAACCACAGGTCCCCGAACACCGCATCGGCCACAGTCGATCACGATCGCGGTCTGGGTGACCCTCCGTGGCCCTGGCACGGAAACGGAAAGGATGCTGTTGGTGATCTTCATGAGCGACGGGTTCGAGTCCCGTCGCTCAGTCGCTGGCACAGGTGCTGGAGGCGGGTGGTCTGGCCTCGTTGGGGGCCGTTGATCCGCCGTCGTCGCGGTGCTGGCTGAGGCGGATGATGTTGGTTCCGGCTGCGGTGAGAACGTGCTGGACGTGGGTCTTCGCTGTGCCGCGATAGCGGCAGTTGCGCAGGCCATGGGCGTGCACGGTCTCGGAGACAGTGGCCTCGCAGCCGGCTCTCATGGCGTATCGGTCCTGCCAGGCCCTGGTCTTCTGCTCTTTCCTGACGCGGTTTTGGATCTCCTGCAGCGGCCGTGGCAGGAGCAGGATGTGGCGGCCTTTGCCGTCGACGTTTCCGGTGCACTTCGGACGGTCGTCGCAGGCCCGGCAGACAGCACGTGGGAAAAGCACCGACAGGCGTGGCTGTCCATCGGCGAGGGTCGGTTTCCAGGGTGGGCTGGTGGCGCCGTTGGGACAAGTAAGCGTTCGTTCCTCCCAGTTGGGGTGGAAGTCCTCTTTGTCGAAGCCCGGGAGTGCCCGTGACCGGGGTGGGAGCCGGACGGGGCCGACCAGGTCGATTCCGTACTCGGTCCTGGCCCGGTGGGTGGTGGCGGGGCTGGTGTATCCGCCGTCGACCAGGTGCTCGGCCGGGGCCAGGTCGCGTGCGGCGAGGTCGCAGTGGATCCGTTCCAGGGCGTCGATGTCCTGCTCGGGTGCCGGCGTGGTGGCGACGTGCACGATCACGTTGGGCAGGCCGGTGTCGCAGGTCTCGGTCTGGTGGTCCTTGTAGCCGACCCACTCGGCCTTGCCGGGCTTGTGGCTAAAGCGGGCCTGCGGATCGTGGGGTGAGACGATCTGCACCGACGACCACGGCACCCGGGCGGAGGCGAGGTCGGGCCGACCGTCGGATGCCTCCGCGGACGTCGAGCGCCGAGGACTGTGACGTCGGCCCAGCCGGTCGCGGGTCTGCGTGGGCCCGCGCCAGCACAGACCACCGTGTTCGTCGTACCAGTACTGCTGGACCCAGACCTGCCGCATCACCTCGACCTTGGGCAGCCACCGGAGCCGGGCTGGGGTGCCAGGAGCGAGGAGGGCTTGGAACAGGCACATGCCGTCCGCACCGACCGTGAGCGCGTACTGCTTGCGCTCGCTCGTCTCCTTGGGCAGTCGGTCGTAGCGGACTGGCCCGCCGTAACGCCGGGCCCACTCGTCCGTCATCAGGGCGGATACCCAGTTCTCGTCCGCTGCGGCCAGTTCCTCCAGGGCCGCGCGCAGGGTCTCGCCGACCAGCTCGATCCGGTCCAGGCGCCGCACCGCCGCCAGGACGTGGGTGGAGTCGGTCCGCTGTCGCCCACGTCGTTTGACCAGCCCCGCCTCCGCCAGCCGTTCCACCATCACCGTCAGCAACCGGTCCGCCCGATCGCCCTCGGCCATCCGGTCACGGAACTCGCTGAGCACCGAGAAATCGAAGCCCGGATCATCCAACTCCAGCCCCAGGCAGTAGTTTCCAGTCCAGACGACACCGGACGGCCTCGGCTGCCTGACGGTCGGTGAGGTTCTGCGCGTACTGCAGCACCGACACCAACGCCAGTCGCGCCGGCGACAGGCCGCGACGTCCGTCAGCGGGGTACCAGTCGGCGAAGTCATCGTCCGTGAACAGCCCATCCAGATGATCCCGCACCCACATCGCAGCCGTGCCCCGAGGATTGCTCGCCCGTGCCATCCGCGCGGTCAGCGGCGGGATCTCCCGCGCGGACCACGAACCCATCGCCACCGCAGTCCAGCCCTCTGACCAGCCCGATCTCCGGGCCAGGACAGCAGACAAGCCCGGGCTCAATCAGCCGAAAGGCAGCAACATCACTCTCATCGGTGAAGATCACCAACAGCATCCGGAAAGTGATCCAGAACCAGTTTCCACCCGTCGTCGACAGATGGGTCGGGTGAAATCTCCTGGTCGGTATGGCGCGCGAACGCAGAGGCGTCGAAGACACCGGATCTCGCCGACAGGCACATGTGGGAGAAGAGCCCGCAGGCCCCGACCGAGCCCGCCCTGTCAGGGGCCCGTGACACTGCCACGACCGTCCCGCCACAGAGCGCCTCGCCCCACGCACGCCCCCGGGCCCGGCCGGCCGCAGCACCGGTGAGCGAGCTCGCACGGAGGCAGGCGGGGCGAAAGCCGTCCGGATGCAGCAGCAGTTACCGGTCAGATCATCGGCGTGGATGGTGTGTCACCACTGGCCCGCACCGGGCACCGGCGAGGGCGATCGTCGGAGGTGGGCAGAGTGAAGGACGCCATCGCGGTGGCGGGCGCCGGTCCGGTGCGGGGGTGGCCGGTTCCCGTCGCTTTTCCCACGGTACAAACAAACGGCACAGAATCCGTGCGTAGATCCGTGGGTTTTTGTTTATTCTTGTGGCTAACAGGTCGTCAGGCCATCGGCCCCCGCCGCAGTGTCGCGGCGAGCGGATCATGCTCTCGGAGCAGGGTTTGGTCTCGTAGTCACGTGCGAGCCAGCGGTACGGCATGATCCAGCCGGAGCTGCGCTTGACGACCCGTCGCCGCGGTACGACCGAGAAGCCCCTTGGCCTGGGCATTTCGTGGGACGACGCCACCTCGATGCCCGGCTTCGCTCCGCGCTCGATCACCTGCGCCCTGCCGTCGGTGTCGCCCCACCCTTTCGTGATCGTGGAGTGGGTCGTCGCGAGTCGGGCGGGGAGCTGCCTGCCGGCGTCGTTGTCGGAAGACGCCGGCGGCGGTGACCGTGACGGGCAAGAGCAAGCCGAGGGATCGTCAGCCGACCATGCCCCGGACAGATTGGCAGCACCCAATGATCGACGCTCCGTCACCATCCACTGGCGGAGTGTCGCCACCCCCTCTGTACGTGAACAACTCCACGTGATGAGATGTACATGACAAGAAACGTGCGGGCCGACCTGCCCCGCGGCCGCGCCAAGACTCGAAAGGCATCGCCTTGATCATTCGCATGCTGGCCACCATCGGCGCCACCGCCGCCTCGCTGCTCGCTGCCCCCGGGGCCGTCGCCTCATCGCCCACCGGGCCCTGGACCACTCCGCCGCCGCCGGACAAGATCGTGATCAATGTGGCCACCGTCAACGGTTCCGGGTGTCCGGCCGGGACCGCCGCAATCGCGGTCTCCCCCGACAACACGGCCTTCACCGTCACCTACAGCCAGTACCTGGCGCAGGTGGGCGTCGGCTCCAAGCCCACCGACTTCCGCAAGAACTGCCAGCTCAACCTGAACATGCACGTCCCGCAGGGCTTCACCTACGCCATAGCCTCCACTGACTACCGCGGCTTCGCGCACCTGGAACCCGGCGCCGTCGGCACGCAGAAGGCCAGCTACTACTTCCAGGGCTCGCCGCAGACCACGACCAGCAACCACCAGTTCACCGGGCCGCTCGACGACAGCTGGCATGCCACCGACTCGGTGGACTTGCACGCCCTGGTATTCGCACCCTGCGGCGAGGAACGCAACTTCAACATCAACACCGAGCTGCGGGTCGGCGCGGGCACCTCGGATTCGAGCACGACCACCAGCTTCATGACGATGGACTCCACCGACGGGGACATCAACACCGTTTATCACATGGCCTGGAAGGCCTGCCCCTGATCCTGCCCCATCCCCCTGGCGCCCGATCGGCCCCACCCCCGGACCGTCATCGGATCCGAACGTCCTGCACGCGGAGCCTCACCCGAGGCCGGGGTCTGTAAACGGCCCGGTCTCGCAATCGGCGGTACCAAAGGATGAGCGTTTCAAAGTGGGCACCGATCGGGTGGCGTCGGCCCGGTGGGCGTGAGGGCAGAACGAACGAGGCTCCCGGGCGGTGAGCGAGATGTCTCACGTCTCAAGCAACCAGCCAGGGAGTCTCGTTGGTCACCTATCCTGCCGCACTGGACCTGCCGCGTGCGAAGAGATGCGCCCTAGAAGGCTCGTGAAGATCTTGGGTTCTGGCCCCGCCGCGTGAGCGGCGGGGCCAGACTGCTTCTTGTGGCAATGGGGGAATGGGCCGGGG
>NZ_JBIURH010000033.1:0-76874 GCF_044740765.1 Kitasatospora sp. NPDC088346 | reverse complement strand
ACCTGGCACCTCACCCCCGCCAGCGCATAACCAGAAGGGGCCGCCCGGCCCGCAGCCAGACAGCCCCTCAGCAAGATCTTCACGAGCCTTCTAGGTGCGGTCGCGGGCCGTCAGCCGGCCGCGCACGGCGGCGTGCACCTCGGCCTCCTCGGCCGGATCCGCCGCCAGGCGGCGCAGCCGCTCCAGGACGCGGACGTCGCCGGTGGTGGTGACGTGGCGGGCGGCCAGCTCGCGGGTGGTCTCCTCGCAGTCCCAGAGGCACTCGACGGCGGGGCCCTCACCGAAGTGCGGGTCGATCACGGCGAGCGCGCGGGCCGCGCGGCCGCGCAGCTCCGAGGAGGCGGCCTCGCCGTAGACGTGGCGCAGGGCGGGGACGGCTCCGGCGGCGGCCAGCCGCCCCGCACCGTCGACCAGTGACGCCAGGCCGGTACCGGTGACCCCGCGGACGGAGATCCAGCGCCGCAGCGCGGCCACCACCAGCGGGCCGTCCGCGCTCTCGCCGGCGTCGGCGAGCAGCTGGCAGGCGGCCTCGCCGAGGGCGCTGTCGGCGCCGCCGCCGGCCGGGTCCGCCCAGCGGCGGGCGTGGTTCAGCGCCTCGGGGCCGCGCATCCGGCCGAGCACCTCCAGGGCGGCGGCGACGACGCGCTCGTCCACGTCGGCGGTGGCGGCCTCGATCAGTTCGGCGGCGGCCGGATCCCGTTGCTCGACCAGGTGGCGCAGGACGGCCGTCCGGGCACCGGGGCCCCCGGTCCTGGCGGCTTCCAGCAGGGCCGGGCGGTCCTCGGGCCGGACGACGGCGGTGAGGCAGCGGGCCGCGGCGGCGGCACGGCGGGCGGGCGCCCCGGGGTCGGCGGCGGCCGGGTCGGTCTGGTCTGCCCAGGCGAGCACGTCGGCGGTGCTCCAGCCGGGGGTGACCACGGAGCGGCCGAGCTGGCGCTGCCACAGGTCGAAGGGGGACTGCTCGCTCGCGGCGGCGATCCGCGGGTGGTGGGCGGCCCACAACCGCCAGGGGCGCGGCTCGTACGCGGCTCTGACGGCGGCGCGCAGTTCGGCGTCGCCCTCCGGGCCCTCGGGGAAGCGGCGCAGCACGGCGGGGGCGAGCCGGAGCAGGGCCTGGTCGTCGTCGCGCAGGGCGAGCTCGTCGAGCGCCCACGCCCAGTTGGAGCCGACGGCGGCGTAGCCGCGCAGCAGGTCCAGGGCGTCGCGGCGGCCGTAGGCGGCGAGGTGGCCGAGGACGGCGAGGGCGAGCCCGGTGCGGGCGTCGTCCTGGTCGATGCCGTCCTCGACGGAGTGCAGGTGCAGCTCGACGCCGGTGAGCGGCGCCTCCAGCTCCATGTAGAGGCGGGCGTAGTAGAGGGAGCGGTTCTCGATCTGCCAGTCGGCGCGGGGGTCCTCGGTGACGCACTGCTCCAGGGCGGCGATCGCCTCGTCGCGGTCGGCGGCCAGGGCATGCAGTTGCCCGTCACCGCGGCCTCGCTGGAGGAGGCCGAGGAGGCTGGCACTGGGCGCTATCACTGGCTCGAACATGAGGTCAGCATCCGTTGCGGCGGTCGTCGAGGCAACGGGATTTCCGTCGCCGGGGTCGGTTTGGTCCTGCTCAGGCGCCCGGGCGCCGGAATCACCGAAGGCTACCGCCTGGGGGGCATCCGCGCACACAGGGCGAGAGGACCCGGCCGACCCGGTGCCCGCGCACCGGATCCGCATATGTCCGGCGGGATCCGCCGGACGAACCGCGCGAAGCCCTCACAAGCCGGACGGGCCCGCGGCGGGCCCACCCCCGCCGTCCCGGTCACCGGCCGTGCCGGCGCGCGGACGCTTCGCATCGGAACCAACCGGGTGCCCGACACCCCCGACACCCCGGGTGCCCGCGCCGGGCCGGCCCCGGCGGCCGGCCCCGGCCGGCCGCTGTCGGCCCGGCCGACGGCCTCAGACCGCGAGCCGCTTGCCCGGCAGGGCCGCCGTGATCTCCTCGCGCAGCTCGGCCACGGCCGGCAGTCCCCGGTAGCGGCCGGCCAGCCGGTACATCTCGCGCATCCGGTCCCAGGTGCGCAGCGACGAGGTCTGGTTGATCGCCGCGAGTGCGAGCTTGGCCTGCACCTGGGCCGCGTCCGGCTCGCCGGAGATCCAGTAGACCGAGGCCAGGGTGATCCGGTCCAGCAGCGCCGAGCGCTCGCGGCCCGTGCCGGCCCGCAGCTCGATGGCCTGCCGGGCGTGGTGCTCGGCCAGCCGGGCGGCGCCGGGGTCGTGCTCGGCGAGGGTGCGGTAGACCAGCGCCTGCATGCCGCGCAGCTCGGCCTCGTTGAACAGCTGCATCCAGCTCGGCGGGGCCTCCGTCGGCTCCTGGACGAACAGCTCCTCGGCCTCGCCGAGCACCTGTCGGGTGGCCTCGGAGCGGCCGAGTGAGGCCTGCGCCCAGGCCTCGACGGTGTGCAGCATGGCGCGGGTGCGGGGCTGCGCCCGCTCCCCCGCGCTGGCCCGGGCCAGCTGCATCAGCTCCAGGGCGTCGTCGGCGCGGCCGAGATGGAGCATCTGGCGGGCGGCGCGGGAGATCGCCTCGCCGGCCCGGGGACGGTCGTCGGCCTCCTTGGCGGCCTGTGCGGCGATCACGAAGTAGCGCTGGGCGGTGGGCTCCAGGCCGACGTCGTGGGACATCCAGCCGGCCAGGACGGCGAGGTTGGCGGCGACCGTCCAGAGTCTGCGTTCCAGCGCGGGCTGGTGGCGGTGGGTCAGCAGGCCGCCGACCTCGTTCAGCTGGCCGACCACGGCCTTGCGCTGGAGGCCGCCGCCGCGGGAGGCGTCCCAGGCGCGGAACACCTCGACCGAGCGTTCGAGGGCGGTGACCTCGTCGGCGCCGACCGGCCCCGCGTCGTAGACGTCGACGACCGGCCGCGGGCCGCCCTGGGTGATGACCTGCCGGGGGCCGGGCCGGTCGGCCGCGTACGCCACGTCGCCGCCGGTTAGCCAGTCGTGGAGGTTGTCGGCGATGACGGTGCCGGCGGCGAGCGCGGCTCCCGCGCCCACCAGACCGCGTCGGTTCAGCATGAGGTCCATTCCCGTGAACTCGGTGAGGACCGCAGCCGTCCGATCCGGCTCCCAGGCTTGTTCCGACGCGGACGCAGCGACCGAGCCCGCCCTGGTGGGCCGGTGTCGTTCCAGACCGAGGTCCTCAGTGGTGACGACACGGCCGAGCCGCTCCGTGAACACGGCCGCCAGCACCCTCGGCACCGGATCGCGGGGGATCTCCCCCTGCTCGATCCAGCGCCGCACCCGCGAGGTGTCGGTGGACAGTTGCTGCTGCCCCATCGCCGCACCGCGTCGGTTGACCAGCCTGGCCAGCTCGCCCTTGGACCATCCGGTCAGGGCGAAGAGGTCGGCGAGTCGGCTGTTCGGGCCCTTGCTCACGTGAAGCCCCCAGGTTCCTCGGCTGGCTTCGACAGTAATGGCACTGTCATGTGCCACGCGACCATTCGCCAGGCTTCGCCAGGGTCCGCCAGATGGTGTACCAGTGCTGATCGGGTGTCAGGTAGGAGTGCGCCACCTCGACCTCGGTCGGGCGGGCCCGGAATCCGGGTCCGACGTGCTCCTACGGCCCGTCAGCGGGCCGGTGGGGGCATCCTCCGCGGGGGTGGCGCGGCCGGGTGGCGCGGGGGCGTCGGGCACGGCACGGCTGTTCGGGGTCGACCGCACTTCCCCAGGGTGCGGAAGACCGTCGGGCACGCCGGCTCCGCGCCCGACGCCCGCACTCCACCCCGGCCGGCCCCCGGCGGAACCAGGAAGCCGCCGGGACGTCCAGTCGCCCTCGGCCAGGAAGGGACCCTCACCCGCCCATGTACTCCTCCGCCAGTACCGGCGCCCGCCCGTCGAATCCCACCACCCTCGACGGCGGCGCTGCGCGCTACACCAACGGCCAGACCCGCACCGGCCTGCGGCCGCCCACCGCCACCGGCGGCCGCCCGGCCCCGCGCGGCGGGGAGCTGCGCGACCCCCGGGCGCTCGGCGCCCGCACCGCGCTGGCGACCCGCCCGGCCGAGCCCGCCGGCCACCGTGCCGCCGCCGGGCGGCTGTTGAACTCCCGCACCCCCGAGGGCTTCGTGGACCGGGTCGATCCGGCCGCGCTGCAGACGCCCGCCGTCCGGGCCGCGCTCGCCAACATCTCGCGGATATGCCCCGCCTTCCTCCCCCGCCAGGTGCTCCGGGAGGGCAGCCGCCACATCCTCATCGCGGGCACCATCGGCCGGGCGCCCGTGGTCGCCAAGTGCCTGTCTCCGCAGGCCGTCCGGGGCCCGCAGAGCGAGCAGCTGGTGGAGCGCTTCCACCACGAGATCGCGGTCTACCGGGCGTTCGTGCGGCACCGCCCGCCGGTCCGGCTGCCCCGGCTGGTCGCCGCCGACCAGGACCGCTGCGTCCTGGTCCTGGAGCGCGTGCCCGGCCGCCCGGCGGCCCGCGAGCGGCACCCGGTGAACGCGCCCACCCCGGGCGAGGTCCGCGCCGTGCTCGGCGCCGTCCGCACGCTCAACCTGTGGCGCCCCCCGACGGACGTCTTCGGCAAGCCGCTGGACTACCAGCTGGAGGTGGCCAGGTACCACTCGGTCGGCCAGCTCACCGACCGGGACGCGGGCGACCTGCGGCAGTTGCTGCACGGCCTGGTGCACACCCCGTGGCAGCTCTGCCACGGCGACGCACTGCTCGGCAACCTGCTGCTCGCGCCCTCCGGCCCGGTGCTGCTGGACTGGGAGGAGGCCGGCTGGTACCTGCCCGGGTACGACCTGGCGGTGCTGTGGAGCGTCCTCTCCGGGGACAGCGCGGCCCGGCGGCAGATCAGCCAGCTGGCGCAGTCCGGCGGCACGCTGGCCCGGGACGCCTTCCTGGTGAACCTCGTGCTGGTGCTGATGAGGGAGATCCGGCTGCACGACGTACCGGGCGCCGGCGAGGAGCAGCGGATCATGATCCGCCGGCTGTACGACGACGCGGCGCTGGCCCGCCGTGCCGTCCGGGCGGCGGTGGGCACCCGGTAGGCGTCCCCCGGGTCCGGCGGGCCGGGCGCGCCGCCTCAGGTCCGGCGGGCCGCCCGGTCCAGGACGGCGCGGCCGGTGGCCTCCAGGACGACCTCGTCCGCGGGGAAGTGCGTCCGCCCGCTCAGCACGTCCCGCAGGTAGCGTTCCAGTGGGTGGCGACGGCTCAGCCCCGGGTTCCCGGTGAGCGCGACCGCCTGCTGGACGGCCCCCGTCACGGCCCGGTTGACGAGCAGGTGGGCCGCCCCCGTCCGGGCGGCCGCACCGGCGTCGCCGCGGTCGACGCCGGCCGCCAGGCCGTTCACCAGCTCCTCGGCGCCGATCAGGGCCGTCTCGATCTCGCCGAGCGCGGTGCGGTAGCGGGGCAGGGTGGCCAGCGGTTCGGTGAGGTTGGCCGGGGTGCGCTGCTGGAGGAACCGGACCAGCCACTCCTGGGCCGCCCGCGCCACCCCGAGGTGGACGGCGCACAGGGCCAGGTCGTGCCAGGCCCGGGTGGTCTCGGCGGCCGCCTGCTCGACCGGTCCGGCGGCACCGGGCACGGCCAGCCGCAGCGCGCCCTCGGGCCCGACCCGGACGGAGTCCAGGACCACGTCGTGGCCGGCGCTGGCCCGCAGGCCGAGCTGGTCCCACGTGGGGTCGATCTCGACGCCTTCACTGTCCCCGCGCACCAGGAAGGTGCCCACCCGGGGCACCGGTTCCTCGGTCCTGGCCCAGACCGCCATCCAGGCCAGCGCCTCGGCGCCGGTGCAGTCGGCCTTCCGCCCCGTCAGCAGCCAGGCCTCGCCGTCCCAGCGGGCGACGGTCGCGGGCAGGGCTCCGGCCCCCTCGGGCTCTGCGCGCAGGGCGTGCACCAGCGCGGGGCCGCGCCGGGACTCGGTGAGCAGCCGGCGGTAGCCGGCCGCGGGCCAGGCGCCCGTCCTGGCCTGCTCCGCGTGCTGGAGCAGGGTGAAGGCGGTGAGCACCGCCACCGAGGCGTCACCGCGGCCGAGTTGGGCCAGGACCCGGACGGTGTCGGCGAGCGTCCCGCCCGCCCCGCCGTACTTCCGGCCCACCGTCAGGGTGAGCAGTCCGGCCTCGTGCACGGCCTCGATGCCCTGGTACGGGAAGGTGCCGTCGCGGTCGTGCTCCTCGGCCCGGGCGGCCAGCAGGTCGACGACCCGGGGCAGGCGGGCGAGCGCATCGGTGACGGCGGTCCGGTCCTCGACGGCGGAGCCGGCGGTCTGGGTCATGAGCGGGTGCCTCCGGGCGGCAGCGTGGGATGCGGCATGGTGCGGGTGGCACGCGGACGGGCGTGCGCCGACGGAATGCGGCACCCCGGGCGCCGGGGCGGAGGAGGAGCGGCCGGGCGGCCGACCGGGTGCCACCGGCGGAGCGTTCGGCTCCGCCTCAGTGGCCCGGACACGACGCGCCGGCGGTGCGCTGCAGGTCGAGGTGCCTGCGGCGGGTCAGCAACGGGAGACGACGTGACATGGTCGTGACTGTACGAATGGCTGATCGATACCGTCAAGCGAGGTGGGACGGCCCCGGATGCCCGGATCAGCCCTGCTTGAACATGTCCGCGGGCAGCGGCTTGAGCAGCTGGTAGAGGTCGTCCGAGACCGGCCGGTCCCAGGAGGCGATGGTCACCTGGACGCCGTCGCTGCGCCCGAACTGGGAGCAGAACACCCGCTCCTCGGAGACCTTGACCTTCTTGACGATCAGCAGGTCGTCGCCGAGCAGCACCGGGAAGTCCTCGGCCGAGACCAGCTCGACCGGCTCCTCGTGCTCCAGCGCGGCCAGCAGCTGCCGCACCTCGAAGGGGACGCCGTCCTCGGACTCCCGGGCCGGGGAGCCCTCGGGCAGGTTGCCGATGAACATCGCCGGGCCTCTGCCGCCGAGCAGGTCGTACCGGAGGAAGATCCCCTGGCAGGAGCCGTCCGTGCCGGTCATCATCATGGCCCCGAAGTGGCCGGGCCAGTCGCCCGGATCCATCGCGAGCACGTCGAAGTCCGGGCCGGCGGGAGAGCCGGAGCGACGGCGGAGAAATGACATGACACCATCGTACGTGTCCGCTACCGGCCGCCCTGCGCCCGGGGGCCGATCAGGCGGAGATCTACGCTCAGGGACCAATGTTGACTCTGAGCAACCGTCCGGGCTACGTTCGGTTCAGCACGACAGCCGCTGTGGGCTCGGCCCACCGGGGGGCGGCTTGTCCCAGCGCGCCTTTTTCCGCGTCTCATCGCTGTGCACATCGTCGTGCGGACCAGTTGTTCGACCAGCTCGACTCCGACCGGCCCAGTGGTGCCGCCCGGGACACCGTCCCGGGGGACACCGAGAGAAAACTACACAGACCAGGTTCGCGGGGCCCCGGCCTGTCGCATCCGCGGACCTTGCCCGGGACACCGCCGCGTGGGGGCGTGCGGATCCCGGGCCAGGCACCGACTTCCGAGTAGCTCTCGGCGGGCGGGGCCGTCCTCCCGGCGACTGCCGGCCCTCTGGTGGGGCCGGGACCGGCACCGCACCTCGGTGCGGTCAGGGGATCACCACGGGAGGGGTTCGTCATCGGCGCCGATGACGGGCAACACAGCGGGCGCCGTGCCATTACCGCGTGGGGGCGGTGGGCACGGCGTCTGCCTGCTCTTACTGTGATCCGATGCTTGTCGAACAGTCAACAAGTACCGGTCCATCAGAATTCATTTGTGACCTCATCGGGCCCCGGACCGACACCAAAGGTTCAGCGGGGCGCACCCGGCGGCACCCCGGGGCCCGCGCAGTGCCGCGGAACCCCGGGGTGTGCGCCGGCGCTCGGGCCGGGTCGGCCGGCTCGGGCGAGGCCGCTCAGGTGAGGTCGAACTCGCCGTCGCGGGCGCCGAGGACGAAGGCCCGCCACTCCGCCGGGGTGAAGACGAGCGCCGGACCGTCCGGGTCCCGGCTGTCCCGCATCGCGATGTAGCCCTCGACGAAGGCGATCTGGACCTCCCCGGTCTCCGGGGCGGCCCCCTGACTGCTGGACAGCCACTCGGCCCCGGTCAGATCCAGCTCCGGCTTGCCCGCCGGCAGGACCTCCGTGCCACCGTTCTCGACACTCGTACTCATGCCGTGCTCCTCCCGATCCGTCCGAAGGCCCACCCTAGCCAGGCCGGGGCGGACCGGCGGCGGATCGGCCGGACTTCCTCCCCGGGGCGGGCATTGAGCGGTGATCCGCCCCCGTCCCGGAGCGCCGCTGTGCTATGCGCCGGCTCGGCGAGCTTCAGCCCGCCGGGCCCGGGCGGCTGCGAGAGTGGTGGTCCGGGCCGGCCGCGGGCCCGGCCCGGGTCGAGGACCGGTCGGGGGCCGACCGGCCCCCGTCCCCCGTCCGAACGCCGTACCCGAAGCCACCCCCCAAGGGAGCCTGTGATGGATCGCCGGGACGCCGTGAGCGCCGATGTCATCCCGATCTCCGACGCCCCGTCCGCGCCCCCGCCGTCGGCGCCGTCCGCCGCGGTCGACCCCAGGACCGCCACGGTGCCGCGTCCGAGCCGGCCCACCGGGCTGGGGCGGGTCGGCGTGGTGCTGGTCTCGCACAGCCAGGAACTGGCGCTCGCCGTCCGCGCGCTGGCGCTGTCGATGGTCGACGGTGCGGACCCCGCACCGGTCGCGGCCACCGGCGGCAGCCTCGCGGACGGCCCGGGCAGCAGTGCCGTGCTGATCGCGGCCGCGGCCCGCCGGGTGGACCAGGGGCACGGGGTCGCCGTGCTGTGCGACCTGGAGACCGCGGTCAGCACCGTGCTGGCGCTGCTCTCGGAGGCGGACGAGCACGGGCTGCCGTTCCCGGTCCGCTTCGCCGACGCGCCGTTCGTGGAGGGAGCGGTGGCCGCGGTGGTCACCGCCACCGCCGGCGGGGACCTCGCGGCGGTCCTGGACGCCGCCGAGGAGACCTTCCGCCAGCACAAGGTCTGAGGCAGAACGGGCATTTGAGGAGCGATCGGCCACGCGGCGGACGGTGCGCCGCTAGCATCGGGTCAGTGCGCGGGGCGGGGAGGTTCCGTGCTCGATTTGGGGGGAGTCCCAGCGATGCGTGTGGTCGTGACCGGCGGTGCGGGTTTCATCGGCGCCAACCTCGCACGGGCCCTGCTGGCCCGCCCCGAGGTGACCGAGGTCCGGGTCGTGGACAACTTCGTCACCGGCCGGAAGTCCAACCTGGAGGGGGTCGACGTGACCCTCTTCGAAGGCACCATCCTCGACCGCGAGCTGCTGGACACCGCCTTCACCGGTGCCGACGCCGTGGTGCACCTGGCCGCGCTGCCCTCCGTGCCGCGCTCGGTGGCCGACCCGCTGGCCAGCCACCACGCCAACGCCACCGGCACCCTGGAGGTCCTGGAGGCGGCCCGCCGGGCCGGCGGCCTGTACGTGGCGGCGGCCTCCTCGTCCTCGGTCTACGGCGCCAACCGGGAGCTGCCCAAGCGCGAGACCATGCGCACCGCCCCGATGAGCCCGTACGCGGTCAGCAAGCTGGCCACCGAGGCGTACCTGGGGGCCTTCCACCACTGCTACGGCCTGGGTGTGCTGCCGCTGCGCTTCTTCAACGTCTTCGGCCCGCTGCAGCCCGCCGGGCACGCGTACGCCGCCGTGGTGCCCGCCTTCCTGGACGCCGCGCTGGCCGGGCGCCCGGTGACGGTGCACGGGGACGGCGGCCAGAGCCGGGACTTCACCTACGTCGGCACGGTCACCCGGGTGATCACCGAGGCGGTGCTGCGCCGGGTGGTCCACCCGGACCCGGTCAACCTGGCCTTCGGCACCCGGACCACCCTGCTGGAGCTGATCGGCGAGCTGGGCTCGGTGCTCGGCGCCGAGGTGGCGGCCGAGCACGTCGACCCGCGCGCCGGCGACGTGCGCGACTCGCAGGCGGACAACGCGCGGCTGCGCGAGCTCTTCCCCGAGGTGGTGCCGGTGCCGCTGCGGGAGGGGCTGGAGCGCACCGCCGCCTGGTTCCGGACGCTCTGACGAACGGCCCGGCGCCCGGTCCGGCGCCCGGTCAGGCCGGCGGTCCCGCGTAGCCGAAGACGGTCTCGCCCGTGAAGTCGAGGGCGAGACCGATCCGCCGGGTGGTGTACTCGTCGAGCTCCGGCAGGGCGTCCCGGGCGAACCACGCGACCGCCAGCGACTCGTCGTCGTTGACCCGGGCCTCGCCGGAGAGGTACCGGCAGCGGAAGGTCAGGTCCAGGTACTGGCAGCGGTCGCCGTTCGGGTACTCGATCATCGGCGACACCGACACCATGGTCAGCCGCTCCGGCTCGACCAGCACGCCGGTCTCCTCCAGACACTCCCGCACCACCCCGTCCGCGGGATCCTCGCCCGGGTCGAGGATCCCGCCGACCAGGGCCCACCGGCCGTCGTCGGCCCGGCGGCCGAGCAGGACCCGTCCGGCGTCGTCCAGGACGACGGCCGCGACGCCGGGGAGCCAGAGCGGGCGGGTGCCGACGAGGGTGCGGAGTTCGGCGAGAAACGCGGGGATGGCCATGGCCACCGACCCTATCCCGCCCGGCCCCGGCCGCGCGGCATCGGACGGGCCGGCGAACCGATCACCACGTCGCCGGGCGCCACGTCCCGGGTCACCACGGCCGCCGCGCCGACGAAGGCCGCCCGGCCGATCGTCCGGCCCTGGAGCACCACCGCGTTGCTGCCGACCGTGGTGTCGTCCTCCAGCAGCACCGAACCGGAGACGTTGCCGCCCGGATAGACCGTCACCCGCTCGCCCAGGACGCTGTCGTGGCCCACCGTCGCGTTGTAGTGCACCTGGCTGTGCGCGCCGAGCCGGACACCGCTGGAGACGTACGCGCCGCCCATCACCAGGCAGCCGGGCCCCAGTCCGGTCTCCGGTGCGATCAGCGCCCGGGGGTGGACCAGGGTGGCGGGGACGCCGCCGAGGCCGTCCAGCAGCCCGGCCAGGCGGTGGCGGACGGCCGGATCGGCGATCCCGATCAGGTAGCGGGCCCCGGCGGGCAGTTCGGCGGGCGCCAGGACCGGCAGGCCCCGGACGGCCGTCCCGCGGGCCCGGTCGTCCAGGAACCCGGCCACCGGCACCCCGGCGGCCAGCGCCGTGTCCAGCGCCTCCCGGCCGACCCCGCCGGCCCCGGCGATCCACAACGGCTCGGGGGTCTGCTCACTCAACGGTTCCTCCGGGGCGTACAGGGCGTGCGGCAAGGGGCGGGGCCGGTGCCCGCGGGTGCGGGCACCGGCCCCGGTGGG
This sequence comes from Kitasatospora sp. NPDC088346, assembly GCF_044740765.1. Classification (NCBI taxonomy): domain Bacteria; kingdom Bacillati; phylum Actinomycetota; class Actinomycetes; order Kitasatosporales; family Streptomycetaceae; genus Kitasatospora; species Kitasatospora sp. NPDC088346. The sequence continues at coordinate 65,655 of NZ_JBIURH010000033.1, read as the reverse complement.
ACGGTCGAACGCGGTCAGGACGCTTCCTCGACCGCCCGGACGGGCTGGGTGGCGAGCCGGGGCGCGGTGGCCTGCCGGGGCAGGACGACGCGCTGGACCGGCAGCTCGGTCGGGGCCGGGAACCCGGGGTTGACGCCCCCGGCGGCGGTGATCCCCTGCGGGCGCAGCAGGAGCTTGACCGTGCGGGCGAGGATCTTCAGGTCGAGCAGCAGCGAGCGGTTGGCGATGTACCAGAGGTCGAGGTCGATCCGCTCCGGCCAGCTGATCGAGTTGCGGCCGCTGACCTGGGCCCAGCCGGTGAGGCCGGGACGGACGGCGAGCCGGCCGCGCTGGCGCGGCGAGTAGTGGACGACCTGCTCGGGCAGGGTCGGCCGGGGGCCGATGATGCCCATGTCGCCGCGTGCGACGTTCCACAGCTGCGGCAGCTCGTCCAGACTGGTCTTGCGGAGCAGGGCGCCGATCCGGGTGATCCGGGGGGCGTCCTCCTCCTCGGCGAAACGTTTGTCCCGCATGGTGCGGAACTTGAGGATCCGGAACTCCCTCCCGTCCCGCCCGGTCCGGGTCTGACGGAAGATCACCGGGCCGCCCATGGTGCAGCGGATCAGCAGTGCGATCACCAGGCCGAGCGGGACCGCGACGGCCCCGGCCAGTGAGGCGACGGCGAGGTCCCCCACCCGCCGCACTCCTCCCCCAACAGGCATGAATCCCCCAACGTGTGTGGTGCGACGGGTGTGCGGCTCAGCCGACCGACCAGGGCAGTCCGCGTGTCCTGGCCACGGCCGCGTAGGTCTCCAGGGAGACCCGGGCGACCGCCCGCTGGTCGAACTGGTCCAGGGCGCGGCGACGGGCCGCCGCGCCCAGCTGCTCGCGCAGGGCCGGCTCGGTGAGGAGCCGGTCCAGCGCTGTGGTGAGGGCCCCGGCGTCGCCGGGTGGTGCGAGCAGCAGGTGCTCGCCGTCGGTGCCGATCTCCCGGCACCCGCGGATGTCGCTGAGCACCATCGGCAGACCGCTGGCGGCGGCCTCCATGGCGGAGCGGGAGAACCCCTCCCGGTAGGAGGGGAGTACGAAGACGTCCAGGGCGGCGTAGAGCTCGGGCATGTCGCCGCGGCTGCCCAGGAAGTCGATGCCGCCGTCGGGGCCGCTGCCGGCGCCCAGCGCGTCCGGCTTGTCCGGGTCCTCCGGGCCGATCCAGACGAACCGGGCCTTGCCGGCCAGCGCGCGGGCGCTCTCGGCGTACTCGCGGATGCCCTTCTCGGCGACCCGGCGGCCGACACCGCCGACCAGCAGCTCGCCGTCCTCGACGCCGAGTTCGGCGCGGATCCGGGCGCGGTCGGCGGGGCCGGCGGTGAACCGCGAGAGGTCGACGCCGTTGCCGACCACCCGGGAGCGCCGGCCGGGCACGGCCCGGGCCAGGGTCGAGCGGTCCTCGCCGTTCTGGTACAGCTCGGCGTGCGAGAAGCGGGCCGCGAAGGCCTCCGCGCCGAGCACGAACGCCCGCTTGGCGAGCGGGTCGTGGGCCTGCGCCCAGAGTCCGTGGCAGGTGTTGACCACCACCGGCACCCGCGCCGCCCGGCCCAGCACCCGGCCGAGCACGCCGGTCTTGGGGTTGTGGGTGTGCAGCACGTCCGGCCGGATCCGGCGCAGCACCGCCAGCAGCTCCCGGCCGGCCGCCGCGTCGGCCCGCGGCTCCCAGGCCCGGGTCAGCGCGTGCAGCGGTTCGTGCCGGACGCCGATGGCCTCCAGCTGCGGCACGTACGGGCCGGGGGCGCTGATGCCGTAGGTCTCGAAGCCGGCCTCCAGGTCGACCTTGAGCTCGGTGGCCAGCAGCAGTTGGAGGCTCATGTCGACGGTGGTCAGGTGGGCGACCCGCAGCGGCCGGCCGCCGGGGCCGCGCAGGCGGGGGGCGGGGGTCTCAGGCACGGGCGCCCACCGCCTTCGCGGTGGCGACGATCCGGGCGTAGGCGCGCTCGGGGATCAGCCGGCCGTGGAGCTTGGCCCGGAAGAAGTCGATCGGGTCCGTCCGACGGACCGGGACCCGGCAGAACCGGGCCGGGTCGAACCCGGGCAGGTTGCGGCCGACCTGGCCGGTGGCGGCCGTCCGGAACCGGGCCCGCAGGGCGGTCTCCATGTGCGGGACGGTGACGCCCCAGGTGTACGCGAAGTGCCGCGGCCGGGTGCCCAGGTGCTGTTCGACGTCGTCGTTGCAGGAGTCCAGCTCGTCCGTGGTGAGCAGCTCCGGGCAGGCGTGGGTGCGGGTGTGGTTGGCGACGGTGCACAGGCCCGAGCCGACCATCTCCGCCAGCTGCTCCCAGCTGAGGCCCCGGCCGCTCTCGCCCTTCGCGGTGGAGCCCTCCCAGCGCATCTCGCCGCCGACCTGGCCGCTGGTCAGGTAGACGGTGAAGGGCAGGGACCGCTCCTTGAGGAGCGGCCACGCGTTCTCGTACACGTCGGCGAAACCGTCGTCGAAGGTGAGGACCGTGCCGGGGGTGCGGCGGCCGGCGTCGAGGCGGTCGGCGGCCTCGTCCAAGGAGATCACCCGGCCGGGCGGCAGCTCGGCGAGCAGGTCGGCCTGGGCGGCGAAGTCGGCCGTGGTGACGTCGAGTTCGTCCCTGGTGCCACCGCCGATCCGGTGGTAGATGAGGACCGTGGCGCCCTCTCCGGGGACGCGGCCGGCGGCGCGGGCGAGCTGCTGCTTGACCTGCGCCCTGATGCCTGAGGCTGCCGCGGGCGCCGCGGTGGTGCTCATCGTTCCCCCCTCTGCGGCACCCTCCCCGGTGCCGGCAAGCGGACTCTCGCCCGGCCACAGCAGTCGCTGGAACCGGCGGGACCCACAGTAGGGGGAAATATGGGGCTGCTGCCCGGGAAATGTGAAAGAAGGGGGTAGGTGGGCCGAAAATCAGCCGGTCCGACCGGTCATGTCCGGATCTCGGACCACGGCGGACACCCCGTCCGCACGGGCTATCAGAGTGCGGCGCCGCGGTGCGGGCGGAGTCGGGTGAAGAACACCCGGCCGAGCATCAGCAGGCCGGCCGCAAGGCAGCCCGCCACGGCCATGACCCAGGCCGGCCCCTCGGTGTCGGGGACCACCACGGCCACCAGGATCCCGAACACGACGCAGGCCGCGCCGGCCAGCACCAGGAGCACCTGGTGATGGCGGTGCTGTCGGTGCGCCCGGGGGGTGGCCGGACGGTGACTTCGAGTGTCTGCCATACCTTCCACGGTAACCCGACCCGGCTCCGGTGGCACAGCATCCGGGTACGCCCGCCGTGCGCCCCCCGGGACGTGGACGAGCGCCCCGCGAAAAGTCGCCGTCCGCCGTACAACCATCCTTGGGTGTCGACGGTCTCCACTACATTGAGCGATCCAGGAGCCGTCCGTGGCATGGGTTGGGAGTCCCCGCCGCGGACCGGATCACCCGGGGGCGGAGCCGCCGTGCCCGGGGTCGGAGGCCGGGCTCCGCCTTCCGACGGTACCGCCACGCCGCACCGGCGACCGAGGGGGGAACCGTGCCGCACTCCGAGACCACGACCATCAGCCCAGCACCGCCCGCCGTTCCCGTCGTGCCGCCCGCGCCGGCGGACGCCCGGGGCAGCTGGCTCAGGTTCTCACCGGCCCAGCCGCTGTTCCGGGCCCGGGCCGCCCAGCGGCTGGCCGTGCTCGCGTACCACGGAGTGACCGACCCCCGGTCCTTCGGCGCCCAGCTGGACCGGCTGCGCCGGCTCGCCACGCCGGTCTCGCTGGCCGCCGTGGAACAGGCGGTGGCCCAGGGCCGCCCACTGCCGCCGCGCAGCGTGCTGATCACCTTCGACGACACCGACCGGACCGTCCTGACCCACGCCCTGCCGGCGCTGGCCGCCCGGCGGATCCCGGCCGCCGCCTTCGTGATCGCCGAGCTGATCGGCACCGACCAGCCGTTCTGGTGGCACGAGGCGGCCTTCCTCGCGCGCAACGGCGGCCGGGCCCGGCTGGTGCCCACCGGCCGGCCCGCCGAGCTGCTGGCGCGCCTGAAGGCCCTGCCCGACCCGGACCGCCGGCGCAGCCTGCACGAGCTGCGGGTCAGCGCCCACCGCCGCCCGCCGCGGCAGGAGCAGCTCTGCCCGGAGGACCTGCGGGCGCTGCGGGCCGGCGGCGTGGCGATCGGCAACCACACCCTGGGGCACCCCTCGCTCGGCCGCTGCGACGACGCGACCGTGCACTCCGAGATCGCCGGGGCGCACCTGGCGCTGGACAAGTGGCTCGGCGAGCCGCCGACGGCCTTCGCCTACCCCGACGGCGGGTACGACCCGCGGGCGGACGCGGCCCTGCGCCAGCTCGGCTACCGGCTCGGCTTCCTCTCGGACCACCGGCTCGGCCCGCGGCTGCCCGCGCACCCGCTGCGGATCAGCCGGCTCCAGGTCGACTCGACCACCAGCACCCGGCGCTTCGACACCATCCTGTCGGGGCTGGAGCCGGCCCTGCAGCGCTGGCGCGGCGCGGCGGTGTAGCCGGGCCGCACCGCGCGGGCCGGGCCCCGCGGCCGGGCGGCCCGGAGCTCAGTGCTCCAGGAGCCGGGCCCGCAGGGCGGCCACCACCTCGGGCCCGACCCCCAGCCGGTCCGCGACGTAGGCCGCCGCCGAACCGTGGGCGGCGGCCAGGTCGGCGAGGAAGTAGCGCATGATCTCGGCGGGGGCGGTGCCGTAGCCCGGCCAGCTGAGCGTCCGGCCGGGGTTGCGGGCGTGCCAGTCGGCGACGAACCGGTCGGTGGCCAGCGCGGTGAGCGCGAAGTCGGCGACGATCTGCTCCTCGTCCACCCCGAGCAGCGAGAGCACCAGCGCGGCGACGATCCCGGTGCGGTCCTTGCCCGCGGCGCAGTGGAAGACCAGCGGCCCGTCGGCCGCGGCGACGATCCGGATCACCTCGGCGAGCTCGACCGTGCCGTCCTCGGCCACCTCGCCGAACCTGTCGGCGAGGAATCGGCCGGTCTCGATCTCCGGCCCGAGGGCCGCCTGGTCGTACGGCCGGTGCTCGATGCTCAGGTTGTGGTAGGCCAGGCCCGGGGCGTCCGGGACGCGGCCGGCCCGCTCGATCTCCCACGGGTAGCGCAGGTCGATCACGGTGCCCACGCCGAGGGCCTCGAACCGCTTGAGGTCCTCCCCGGCGAGCTTGCCCAGCGAGTCGGAGCGGTACAGCAGCCGCCAGCGGACCCGGCCGCCGTCGGCGGTGCGGTAGCCGCCCAGGTCGCGGAAGTTGTGCAGGAGTTCGAAATCCAGGTGTCGTTCGGTCACGACCCGGATCCTAGGGTGACGGTCCTTCAGGCGGTAGGGACGGGTGCCCCGATCAGCCGGCCCTCGCGGTAGTGGGCCGCCGCCTCCGGGAGCGCCTCCGGCCGGCCGCTGCGCAGGACGGTGAGACCGCCGCCGCCCCGGACGGCGGCCCGGTCGCCGATCCGGCGCAGCGCCTGGGCGGCGACCGCGTCGGCGGAACCGTGGAAGGTGAGACCGGCGGCGGCCGTGGGGGCCACGGCGGCGCGGATGACGTCCTCGACCAGCTCGTAGTGGGTGCAGCCGAGCACGATCACGGCGGTGCCGTGCGGGGTGCGGGCGGCGGCGTCCGCGACCGCCGCGGCGATCGCGGTGTCGTCGCCGCGCTCCACCGCGTCGGCCAGGCCGGGGCAGGCCACCTCGGTGACCCGGGCGGCGCCCGCGAACTCGGCGATCAGGGCACGCTGGTACGGGCTGCCGGTGGTGGCCGGGGTGGCCCAGATCGCGACCGGGCCGCCGGTCGCGGCGGCGGGCTTGATCGCGGGAACGGTGCCGATCACGGGCAGGCCGGGCTCCAGCTCGGCCCGCAGCCGCTCCAGGCCGTGCACGGAGGCGGTGTTGCAGGCGACCACCAGGGCGTCCGGGCGGTGGGCGGCGGCGGCCCGGGCGCAGGCGAGCGCGTGCTCGGCGATGTCGGCCGGGGTGCGCGGGCCCCAGGGCATGCCGTCGGGGTCGTTGGAGAGCACGAGGTCCGCGTCGGGGCGCAGCCGGCGCAGGGCCGCCGCGGCCGGGAGCAGTCCGATTCCGGAGTCCACCAGTGCGATCTTCACGAGGCACGACTCTACTTGACCGGGCCGCACGGCCCGGAGTGCGGGAGACTGCCGGGGTGACGGTGCTGCGGTGGGTCCCGGTGGTGTCCCTGCTGGCCTGGGTCTGGCTGACCTGCTGCCACGGCCTGTTCTGGCGGACCGACCGGCGGCTGCCCCCGCGCCGTCCGGAGCCGTCCGGGCCGGCGCGGCGGTGGCCGTCGGTGGCGGTGGTGGTGCCGGCCCGGGACGAGGCCGAGGTGCTGCCGGTCAGCCTGCCGAGCCTGCTGGCGCAGCGGTACCCGGGCGAGGTCCGGGTGATCCTGGTGGACGACCACAGCTCGGACGGCACCGGGGCACTGGCCCGCGGGCTGGCGGCGGGCGGGTGGCCGCTCACGGTCACCACCCCTCCCCCGCTGCCGGACGGCTGGACGGGAAAGCTCTGGGCGCTGCGGCACGGCGTCCGACTGGCCGGCCCGGTGGAGTACCTGCTGCTCACCGACGCCGACATCGCGCACCGGCCCGGGTCGCTGGCGGCGCTGGTCGGGGCGGCCGAGCAGGAGGGCCTCGACCTGGTGTCGCAGATGGCCCGGCTGCGGGTGGTCACCCGGTGGGAGCGGCTGATCGTGCCGGCCTTCGTGTACTTCTTCGCGCAGCTGTACCCGTTCCGGTGGAGCAACCGGCCCGGCGCCCGGACGGCGGCCGCGGCGGGCGGCTGCTCGCTGGTGCGCCGCGACGCGCTGGAGCGGGCCGGCGGGGTGGCGGCGATCCGCGGCGCGGTGATCGACGACGTCTCGCTGGCCCGGGCGGTGAAGCGCAGCGGTGGCCGGATCTGGCTGGGGCTGGCGGACCGGGTGGACAGCGTCCGCCCCTACCCGCGGCTGGGTCAGCTGTGGCGGATGGTGTCGCGCAGCGCGTACGCGCAGTTGCGGCACTCTCCGGCGCTGCTGGTCGGCACGGTGCTCGGGCTGGCGCTGGTCTACCTGGTGCCGCCGGTGGCGACCGCGGCCGGGCTGCTCGGCGGGCGGCCGGCGGTCGCGGCCGCGGGCGCGGCGGCCTGGGCCCTGATGGCCGGGACGTTCGCCCCGATGCTGCGCTACTACCGGCTGCCGGTGGCGGGTGCGGTGCTGCTGCCGTTCACCGCGCTGCTGTACCTGCTGATGACGGTGGACTCGGCGGTGCAGCACTGGCGCGGGCGGGGCGCGGCGTGGAAGGGCCGGACCTACCCGCGGCCGCAGGAGGGCTGAGCGGAACGGGCCGGAGGGCCGAGCGGGGCCGGGTGCGCGGGCGGGCGCAAATGCCGGGCGGGCCCGCCGCGCAGCGGCCATCATGGCCGGATGGAACGTCACCTGATCTCCCGGATCGCCCACCGCCACCACCCGATCGCCGCCCCGCTCTTCGACGAGTCCGTGGAGCGGCTGCTGACGCGGGCACTGCCCGAGCGGGCCGAACGGCTGCTGGACCTCGGCTGCGGCGAGGGGGCCTGGCTGCTGCGCGCGCTCGCCACCCGGCCGTCGCTGCGGGCCGTCGGCGTGGACCTCGACGCCGACGGCCTGGTCAGGGCCCGCGAGGCCGCGGAGCGGCTGGGGCTGACCCGGCGGATCGGCCTGCACCACCAGGACGCCCGGGAGTTCGAGGCGAAGGAGCCGTTCGACGCGGTGCTCTGCATCGGCTCCACGCACGCCTTCGGCGGGCTGTCGCAGACGCTGGCCGCCGTCCGCCCGCTGCTCGCCCCGGGTGGCGTGGCGGTGGTCGGCGAGGGGTACTGGCAACGGGAGCCCGACCCGCTGTCGCTGGAGATCTTCGGCGACGGCCTGACGGATCTGAGCGGCACCGTGGCCGGGGTGACGGCGGACGGCTGGACACCGGTGTACGGGCACGCCAGCAGCACGGCCGAGCTGGACGACTACGAGTTCTCCTGGACCGGCTCGCTCGCCGAGTGGGCGCTGGACCACCCGCAGGACCCGGGCAGCGCGGACGCGCTCCGGGTGGCCGCCGAGCACCGGGACGAGTGGCTCGACGGCTACCGGGGCGTGTTCGGCTTCGTCACGCTGGTGCTGCGCCGCTCGGCGGCCTGAGGCGGCTGCGGCGGGCCCCGACGCGGGCCACGCTACTTCTGGGTGCGGCCGAGGAAGTCCGCGATGAGCGGGGCGATCTCCGGCAGCCGCTCCTCCAGCGCGAAGTGCCCGGTGTCGAACAGGTGCAGCTCGGCCCCGGGCAGGTCGCGCAGGTAGGCCCGGGCGCCGGGCTCGGGGAAGAAGGCGTCGTTGCGGCCCCAGACGATCAGGGTGGGCGGCTGCTCGGCCCGCAGCCAGGCCTGCCACTCGGGGTAGCGGTCGAGGTTGGCGTGGTAGTCCAGGGCCAGTTCGACCTGGATCTCCTTGCGGCCCGGGAGGTCGAGGAAGTGCTGGTCCATGGTCCAGCCGTCGGGCGCGACGGCGGTCGGGTCGGCGGCGCCGCCCTCGTACTGGCCGCGGGTGACCTCGGCGGTGAGGATCGCCCGGACGGCCTCCTCGGCGCCCTCGACGCCCGGGCGGTTGGCGACCGTCCCGCGGGCGAGGTCGGAGAGGCCCTCCAGGTAGGCGTTGCCGTTCTGGACCACCAGACCGGTGATCCACTCGGGGTGCCGGGTGGCCAGCCGGAAGCCGACCGGAGCCCCGAAGTCGAAGACGTACATCGCGAACCGGTCGAGGCCCAGGGCCAGGCAGAAGCCCTCCAGGACGTCCGCGAGGGTGTCGAAGCGGTAGTCGAACTCCGCGGGGGACGGGCTCTCGCTGTGGCCGAAGCCCGGGTAGTCCGGGGCGACCAGGTGGAACCGGTCGCCGAGGGCGTCGATCAGCCGGGTGAACTGGTGCGAGCCGGACGGGAATCCGTGCAGCAGCAGGAGGGTCGGCGCGTCGGCCGGGCCGGCCTCGCGGTAGAACACCCGCAGCCCGGACACCTCGACGGTGCGGTGGTGGATCCGTGGGACGGTGGGACCGGACATGTCTCTCTCCCCGTTGGTCGGTCGTGGACAGCAGTGCGCCGGGCCGCGGTGGGGTGCCCACCGCGGCCCGGCGCGAGCCGCCGCGTCAGCGCCCGAACAGGCGCAGCGCCGTCGGCTTGGTGAACTCGTAGCGGGCCATCTGCTCCAGGTCCCGCCACCAGCGGGAGCGGCCCGAGGGACTGGTGAGCACCTCCTGGTAGAGCTGCTCGAAGGCGGTGGTCACGCTCTCCAGCGAGAACCGGCCGACCACCCACTCGCGCCCCCAGTCGCCCAGCCGGGCCCGGCGCTCGGGGTCGTCCAGCAGCTGCTGGATCTGCCCGGCCAGTGCCTTCGGCGAGCGCGAGCCGTCGCCGAAGCCGTACATGCAGCGGGACGCGTGCGGCTCGACCAGCGGGCCCGGCTCGTGGACGGCGGTGTAGCCGGCCGCGCCGTGCACGATGACCGGCTTGGCGAAGGCCAGGCCGCGCAGCGCCGAGCCGCCCATGCCGAGCACCAGGTCGGCCGCCTGGTAGGCCGGCCGGGGGTCGGCCAGCTGACCGGGCACCAGGACGGCCTGGCGGCCGAGCTCGCGGTTGACCTCGGCCGCCTGGGCGCGCAGCTTGTCCAGGCTGGGGCCGGTGCCGACGACGGCGAGCCTGATCCGCGGGTCGTCCAGCAGCCGGACCGCCTCGACGGTCAGTTCGGCGCCGGCGTCCTTCTCCAGGTCCGGCACCAGCCGGGTGACGATGCAGAGCAGCAACTCGTCGTCGGTGATGCCGTGTTCGCGACGGAAGGCGGCACCGTCCACCACGGACGGCGCGTCGGTGCCGGTGTTGACCGGCGGCTCGATCAGCCGCACGTCGCGGTGCCCGAAGGCCCGGCCGTCGCCCATCAGCGCGCCCAGGCCGAGCACCAGCGGCTGGTGCCGGGGCAGGCCGCGCAGCATCCGGATGCCGTAGAAGGTGGTGACCACCGGGATCCGGCCGAGCCGGCCGGGCCCGAAGAAGGCGTTCCGGGCGGCCCGAACCTCCCAGGCGTGCAGGAGTTCGCTGCCGTGCTCGGCGGCGAGCCTGTCGAGCCGGCGGCGCACCTCGCGGTGCGGGGTGTCCGGGCCGCCGGCCACCACGACCTCCAACCCGTGCCCGGCGGCCACCTCGACCAGCGGTGCGGGCCCGTCCACGCCCTGGGCGAAGAGCACCGGGTCGTGGCCGCGTCCGCGCAGGGTCCGGGCGATGTCCACCGCGTTGAGCTGGGCACCGCCCAGCGCCAGGTTGTTCAGGTGCACCAACACCCGGAGCGGTCTCACCCTCATTCCTCCCACTGGTGCGGGACGAACACCGGTGCCGCCAGCACCACGGCGCGCGGCGGGGTGTCGAGCATCGGGCCGAACACGTCGAACTGGCCCACCGAGTGCCAGCTCATCAGGGTGCCGCCGTCGGTCTTGCCGATGCTGTAGACACCGGCCCACAGGGTGTACCGGCCGCGCGGCACCGGCAGCCGCGGTATCACGCAGGCGATCTGGCGGTCGTCGCCGGTCAGCCGGACCTCGTGGCTGATCTGGAAGATCGGGCTGGAGGTGCCCTCGCTGACGCCCAGGTGCAGGGTGGCGTCGCCGCGGTAGTCGCCGGCCAGGGTGAGTTCGACCGTCATCGGCTCGTCGGTGGTGAGGTTCTCCCGACCGTCGCCGCGGATCTCGTGCTTGAGCAGCTGGATCGGCTCGTCGGTGCGGGTGGTGGCCTCGGACTGGGCCTCGATGGAGTCCCGGTACCCGGCCAGCGCGTCCTTGATCCCGGCGTCGACCCGGACGGTGCCCTGCTCCAGCCAGATGCCGCGGCGGCAGATCGACTGGACGGCCGGCAGGTCGTGCGAGACGAAAACGATGGTGGTGCCCTGCTCGGCGACCTCCCGCATCCGGTCCAGGCAGCGCTGCTGGAAGACCGCGTCGCCGACCGCGAGCACCTCGTCGACCAGGAGCACGTGCGGCTCCAGGTAGGCGGCGACCGCGAAGCCGAGCCGCATCTGCATGCCGGAGGAGTAGAACTTCACCTGCCGGTCGATGGCGCCGCCGAGCCGCGCGAACTCCACGATGTCGTCGAAGCGGCCCGCCACCTCGCGGCGCTTGAGGCCGAGCAGCGCGCCGAACAGGTAGATGTTCTCCCGGCCGGTGAGGTCCGGGTGGATGCCGGCCCGGATCTCGATCAGCGCGCCGATCCGGCCGCGGACGTCGATCACGCCGGCGTACGGGTACATGACCCGGGTCAGCATCTTCAGGAGGGTCGACTTGCCCGAGCCGTTGGACCCGATCAGGCCGACCGACTCGCCCGGCTCGATGTGCAGGTTGATGTCGCGCAGCGCCCAGCGCCACTCCTCGCCGCGGCCGCCGCGCAGCTTGCGGGCCATCTGCTCGACCCGGTCGCGCAGCAGCATCCGCTGCTGGTCGGCCTTGAAGCGCTTCCACACCTGCTCGGTGCGGATGGTGCCCAGCTCCCACTCACGCGACATCGGCGATCCCCGTCTCCAGCTTCTTGAACACCAGGTAGCCGCCGACCAGGTAGACCACGGCGCTCGCGGCGGCGATCAGCGTGAGCCGCAGGTCCGGGGCCTGGCCGTAGAGCAGGGCGCGGCGGTACCCCTCGATCACCGCGCCGAGCGGGTTGATGCCGCAGTAGATCTCCTGCAGCTTCAGCGGGATGCGGCTCAGCGGGTAGGCGACCGGGGTCGCGAAGACTCCCATCTGGGTGATGATCGGCAACAGGTGCCGGACGTCGCGCAGGTAGACCACGGCCACCGAGAGCACCAGCGCCACCCCGTAGGTGAACGCGAGTTGGATCAACACCAGCGGCAGCACCCACAGGAAGGTGGCGGCCGGTGCCGTCCAGGTCGCCAGGAAGAGCAGGCCCAGCACGCCGATGCCGATCAGCATGTCGACGCTGGCCACCAGCATCGTCGCCAGCGGGAAGACCTCGCGCGGGCAGTACACCTTGTTCAGCAGGCTGAGGTTGTTGGCCAGGCTGACGGCGCCCTGGTTCATCGTGTTGCTGAAGAACTGCCAGACGATCAGGCCGACATAGGCGAAGAGCGGATAGGAGACGTCACCGGTCTCGATCCTCACGGCCTGATGGAAGACCAGGGTGAAGATCGCACAGAGCGCCAGCGGGGTGAGCACCGCCCAGGCGAATCCGAGGACCGCCTGCTTGTACCGGGCGCGGAGGTCCCGCTCCGCGAGGGCACGGACCAACTCCCTTGCGCCCCATAGCTCCTGAGCCACCTGAAGGGGCCGGAGCCGTCGTTTGAACACCAGATCCGGAGGCGGACCGGCCGCAACACCCGCTCTCGCCTCGGTCTGGGTATCGCGCTCGTCTGTGACCTGCGCGCTCTGTCCCCCCACGGACTCCCGCCCTCTCCGGTGCCGATGTGAACGGGCCGCGCAAAACGGACGGCGCGGCCCCGATGTCCACAATGGCACAGAGTGTGCACGGCGGTGGTTGGTTCGGTGAAGATGATCCTGGTCAGGAGGTCACGCCTGTTCGATCAGTCGGTCCAGCTCGGCGGGCATCGCGTCCACCCCGCCGGCGGTGCTCGGCGTGGTCCGGTACCGGCCGTCCACGATCACCGTGGGTAGTTCGTTCACCCTGTACCGGGCGAACAGTTCCGGTGCGGCGGCCACCGCCCGGTCCACCTCGGACGAACGGTAGGCGCGGCGGAAGGCGGCGGCGTCCAGCCCCTGCCGGACGGCCCAGGCGGTCGCCCGATCCTCGGTGGTCAGGTCCGCGTCCTCGGTGTGCACCGCCCGGAACACCCGCTCCTGCAACCGGTCCACCGCGCCGAGGCGCTCCAGCGTGTAGTACAGCCGGGCGTGCGCGGTCTGCACCCGCTCGTCCGGGCTGCCGACCCAGATCGCCGGGACCCTGCGCAGCGTCACCTCGCCCCGGTGCCGGGACGCCCAGCGGGAAAGCGGTTCCTCCAGCTTGACCGAGTGGGTGCAGTCGTACCAGAAGAACTCCACCGCCTCGTGGGTGTCCGAGGCCCGCAGCGGTTGCGGCAGGCCGGGACGGGTGGTGTGCGCCCCCTCGTGCGGGGCGTCGGGCAGCGCGGCGGCGGCGGGCGCCCCCAGCAGGCCGGTGGTCACGGTCAGCAGCACGGCGGAGCGCAGCAGCGAGTTCACGTCCGGCAGCCTGCCAGGTCGGCGGCGGCCGGATCGAGCCGGACGCGACCGGTTCGCCCGATCGGCCCAGCAGAGCCCGGCAGTTGACCCCGGGCGCCGGGCGGCGGGCGGGCGCTACCGGCGGCGGGCCGCCCGGTCCAGCAGGTCCTGCCAGGAGTCGGCGACGCCGGCCAGGTCGAAGCGGTCCAGGGCGTGCCGGCGGGCGGCCGCGGCCAGGCCCGCGCGGTCGCCGGCCAGCACCTTGCCGAGGGCCTCGGCGAGCGCCCCGGGGTCACCGGGCGGGACGAGGGCGCCGGTGACGCCGTCGCGCACCACGTCCCGCACCCAGCCGACGTCGGTGGCGACGGCCGGCAGCCCGGCCAGCGCCGCCTCGATGAGGACTCCGGGCACGCCCTCGCTGTCACTGCTGAGGAGCAGCGCGTCGGCGGCGCGGTACAGCGGCGCGGGGTCGTCGAGGTGGCCGAGGAAGTGGGCCCGGCCGGTGGTGTCGCCGGCCTCGGCGGCGGCCCGCAGCGGGCCCTCGCCGGCCAGCGCGAGGTGCACGTCGGGCAGCAGGGCGAGCGCGTCCAGGGCGACGTCGGGGCGCTTCTCCGGGGCGAGGGCCCCGATCCAGGCGACCAGCAGGCCGTGCGCGGGCAGGCCCAGCAGGGCCCGGGCCCGGCGGCGCTCGGCGTCGTCCGCGGCGGGTGCGAACCGTTCGGCTGGGCGGCCGTTGGGGATGGTGCGGACCTTGGCCGCCGGCAGCCGGAAGCGTTCCAGCAGGACGTCGCGGGCACCGTCGGAGATGGCCGAGACGGCGGCCGCCCGGTGCAGGAAGAGGCCGACCCGCAGCCGCCGGGACAGGCTCGCCGTCCAGTGCCGGGGGTCGCCGATGTTGACGTAGACGAACGGGGTGCGGGTGCCGAGCAGGCCGACCGCGCACGCCTGAAGGGTGCTGGAGCCGTGCGCGACCACCACGTCGGCGCGGGCCGCGGCGGCGCGCAGGGCCCGCAGGGTGGCGGGGTGGTGCCGGGACGGGCCGAGCACCGGGGTACCGGGGTCGGCGGGGGCGTCCTGGTGCGGCTGGAGGGCGCACAGGGTGGACGGGCGGCCGCGCCGGAGCAGTTCGGCGTGCAGGTCGCGGGCGAGGTTCTGGGCCCCTCGCCGCCTCGGGTCGGTGATCAGGTGGAGGACGCGCGGCGGCGCCGGCACGGGGGCTGACATGGCTCGACCCTGGCACAGCGGCGTGTCGGCGCGCAGCCCGTTCCGCCGAAGCGGGCGGGCGGCGCCGGCCGTCGCACGAGGGGCGCGCGCCGGTGCCCGGGGGCTCCGGCGCCGCCCGTCCGGATCGCGACCTCGGCGAATCCCTGGCGGACACCCCTTCCGGCCTGGAATGCTGAGCCGGAGTCAGGGCGCGGTCGACAGGGAGGTCGGCGGCGCCCAGGGGTTCCCCCGGGGGGTTGCGGCTGTGCATGTGCTCTATGTGATCGACAGCGTCAGCCGGGTCGGCGGTGCCGAGCAGGGTCTGGTGGCGATGGCGCCGCAGCTGGTCCGCGCCGGCGTCCGGCTCGACGTGGCGTACCTGAAGGAGTCCCCGGGCGGTTTCCAGCCGGAGCTGACCTCCGCCGGGGCCACCGTCTTCGGCGTGCACCGGCCGGGCCGGGCCGGGCGGTTGGCCGGCCTGCGCGCCCTGGTCCGCGAACGCCGTCCCGAGCTGGTGCACACCACGCTCTACGAGTCGGACGTGCTGGGCCGGGCGGCCGCGCTGTCGGCCGGCACCCCGGTGGTGTCCAGCCTGGTGAACTCGTCGTACGGGCCCGAGCACCTGCACGCCCGCGGGCTGAACCCGTGGAAGGTGCGGGCCGCGCAGGCGGTGGACGCGGTGACCGCCCAGGGCACCCGGCGCTTCCACGCCCTGACCGAGCACGTGGCCGGGGCGATGGCCGCCCGGCTGCGGGTCTCCCGGGACCGCATCGACGTCGTGCCGCGCGGGCGGGACCCGGAGCTGCTCGGCGCGGTGACGGCGGAGCGGCGGGCCGCCGTCCGAGCGGCGCTGGAGCTGCCGGACGACGTGCCGGTGGTGCTGGCGGCCGCTCGCCAGCAGTACCAGAAGGGCCTGGACGTCCTGCTGGAGGCGTGGCCGGCGGTGCGCCGGCACACGCCCGAGGCGGTGCTGCTGCTGGCCGGCAGCGAGGGGTCCGAGACCCCGCGGCTCAGACGGCTCGCCGAGGCCGCGGGAGCGGGGCAGGTGCGCTTCCTCGGCGCCCGCGGGGACGTCTTCGACCTGATGGCGGCCGCCGACGCGTTCGCCGTGCCGTCCCGCTGGGAGGGGCTGGGCAGCGCGGCGATGGAGGCGATGGGGGTCGGCGTGCCGCTGGTCTGTTCGGACGTGGCGGCGCTGCGCGAGACGGTCGGCTCGGAGGACTACGCCGCGCTGGTGCCTCCGGAGCGCCCGGCGGAGCTGGCCGCGGCGCTGATCGACACCCTGGACGACGCGGCCGCGGCGGCGGTGCGGGTGAAGGCCGCCCGGGCCCGGTTCCTGACCTGTTTCACCCTGCACCACGTCTCCGGCCGGATGGTCGAGTTCTACGAGCGGTCGCTGCACCGGCGGTCGCTCTGATGCTCCGTCAATGCGGGACAAAGCGGCGGTAACCGCCAGCCCCGGTCCAAGCGCGACGTAACGGCCTGCGTGAGATTGGTGAAAGTGCTTGCGCCGCAGGTCCGGGACGACAAGCATCGACACTGGGGGGCCTGTGGATCGTCGGGGGGACGATGCCGGGCACGCTCCGGGCCGACCACGCCCGGAAGTGCGATGCCGTCAGGGGGGCTGATGACACCACAGCCGATTCCGGAACACCTGCCGCGCGATCCGTCACCGGACGGATCCGCGCGGCCGACGCCGTTCCCGGGACGGCCGGGCCGCGAGCAGCGGGGCCGGCCGGTGTCACGAACCATCCACAGCGCCTTGGCGTTAGGCCCCACGGGCTGACCCTGTCCAACCGCGCCCGGCCCGCCGGGCAGGCCCGCACCAGTGCGCGCCGCCGATGCCTGGCGGGTGCGGGCCGACCGCCACGCCAGGCGCCTGCACCACGAACGCGAGGGGATCCGACCGGTGGAACCGGCTAACCACTTCACCGTCCTGCGACGCTACTGGCGACTGCTGGCCGGCTGCACCGCGGCCGCCCTGCTGGTGGGCTTCCTGCTCACCCCGGCGAGCGATGCGGTGGACACCGCCAAATGGCAGTGCAAGGCGGCCATAACGCCGGTCGCCGGGGCCGGCGACGTGGTCAAGGCCGACCAGGTGCTGTCCTACGCCCAGGGCTCGGACGTCGCCAACGCCGCCGCCAAGAAGCTGAACGTCCCCGCGGCGTCGGTGAGCAGCCGCCGGACGGTCACCGCGGCCAGCGCCCAGATGCTCACCTTCACCACCACCGGCCCGACCCAGCAGTCCTGCATGGACCTGGCCTCCGCGCTGGCCGACGCCACCATCAACGGGTACGCGTCGGAGACCCTCAAGAGCGCCGACGAGCAGATCAAGCGGGCGCAGGACCAGCTCAAGGAGCAGCAGGGCCAGGTCGACGAGCTCAACCGGGCCTACCCGAAGGCGAACAGCGCCGACCAGGCCCGGCTCAAGGTGCAGATCGACTCCGCCAACAGCCAGATCGCCAAGACCCTGGACCGGATCGCCACGCTGCGCTCCACCTCGCAGACCGACGCCATCCAGCAGTGGGGCTCGATCGACGCCAAGGAGGCCGGCGGCAGCCTGCTCAGCTCCCCCAGCCGGGGTCTGCGGCTCACCCTGGCCGTGGTGCTCGGTCTGGCGCTCGGCGTCGTGGCCGCGCTGATGCTGAGCCGGATGGACACCCGGCTGCGCGGCCGCAACAGCACCGAGGAGGCGTTCAACCTCCCGGTGATAGGCGAGGTCCCGCTGCTGTCGCGGCGGCTGCGCCGCACCCGTGAGCCGCTGGTGGTGGCCCGGCCGTCCGACCCGGGCGCGGAGGCGTACCGCTCGTTGCGCTCCACGCTGCTGCTGACCGGCCCGGCCTCGCTGTCGGCCCAGTTCGGCGAGGGCGGCATCTCGCAGGCGGAGCGCGTCTCGCGCCGGCTGGCGGAGCCGTCGCCGGTGATCCTGGTGATGTCCGGGCGCAGCGGCGACGGCCGCACCACCACCGTCGCCAACCTGGCCGCCGCGCTGGCCGAGACCGGCCGCGAGGTGCTGGTGCTGGACTGCGACTTCCGCAGCCCGCAGGCGCACGTGCACTTCGGCATCAGCGACGGCCCGGGCATGGCCGAACTGCTCAGCGGCGAACAGCTGCCGAAGCTGGACGACCTGATCCGGCGCACCAACGTGGAGGGCGTGCGGCTGATCACCGGCGGCAACACCAACGCGTACCCGGCGGCGCTGGTGCTGCGGGCGGGCGAGGTGCTGCGGCGGGCCCGCCGGCACGCCGACGTGGTGCTGATCGACAGCTCCCCGCTGCTGCACGCCAACGACGCCTACGACCTGGTGCAGCACGCCGACGCGGTGCTGGTCACCGTGATGGCCGGGAACGTGAAGCCCGAGCAGGCCGACCGGGTCAGCGAGTTGCTCTCGCGCACCGGCGTGCCGGTGGCCGGGGTGGCGCTGCTGGGCACCGACGGCCCGTCCGGCCGCCGGGCCCGGGAGGCGGTGCGGGCGGTCGCCACGGCACCGGCCCGTCCGGCCGCCCCGGCCGCCCCGGCCGCGGGGACGGGCGCCCAGCCCGCGCCCGCACCGAGAGCCGCCGAGGACCCGGACCCGCCGACCGGGCCGAGCTGGGCCCGGCGCCGGGCGTCCGAGGCCCCGGTCGAGACCACCATGCAGCTGCGCCTCAACGAGGACCTGTGAGCACGTCGCCGGGCCGGACCCGGGTGCTCTGGCTGGCCAAGGGCCTGGGCCGGGGCGGCGCCGAGCAGTTGCTGGTGAACTGCGCACGGCACGCGGACACCTCCCGGTACGAGGTCGAGGTCGCCTACGTGCTGCCGTGGAAGGACGCCCTGGTGCCGGCCCTGGAGCAGGCCGGGGTGCGCACCCACTGCCTGGGCGGTCCGCCCGGCGCGCTCTGGCCGCTGCGGCTGCGGCGGCTGCTGGCCGAGCGCCGGTACGGGCTGGTCCACTCGCACATGCCCGTCCCGGCGGTGGCGGCCCGGCTGCTGTCGGCCGGCCGCCGCGGGCCGCGGCTGGTGCACACCGAGCACAACGTCTGGGAGCGGTACCGGACGGCCACCCGCTGGGCCAACGCCCTGACCTACCGGCGCAACGACGCGGTGATCGCGGTGTCGCACGCGGTCGGCGCGACCATCGCCCGGCGCCGGCCGGAGCCGGACTGGGTGACGGTGGTGCACCACGGCCCGGACCTCGCGGGTGCGCCCACCGGCCCGGCCGCCCGGGCCGCGGCCCGCGCCGCGCTCGGACTGCCGGCCGACGCGGTGGTGATCGGCACGGTGGGCAACCTGACCCCCAAGAAGGACCAGGCGACCCTGCTGGACGCCTTCGCGCGGCTCCGGGCCGAGCAGCCCGCGGCGGCCCTGGTGCTGATCGGCGCCGGGCCGCTGGAGGCCCAGTTGAAGGCGCGGGCGGGCGAGGGCGTGGTGTTCGCCGGGTCCCGGTCCGACGTGCCGGCGCTGCTGGCGGGCCTGGACGTGTTCACCCTGAGCTCCCGCCAGGAGGGCCTGCCGGTCGCCCTGATGGAGGCGATGACCAGCGGGCTGCCGTCGGTGGTCACCCGGGTGGGCGGGATGCCGGAGGTGCTGGACGACGGCGAGCAGGGCTTCCTGGTGCCGCCGGGCGATCCGGCCGCACTGGCCGGGGCGCTGGGCCGGCTGGTGGCCGACGAGGGGTTGCGCCGCCGGCTCGGCGCGGCCGCCCTGGACCGCTCGAAGTCCTTCGACGTGGCCGGGGCCCAGCAGGCCATCGAGCAGGTGTACGCGCAGGTGCTGGAGCGCTGAGCGCCCGGCCCACCGGAAGGGATCGACCACCCCCGTGACCACCCCGTCCGACGAGCCGTCAGCCGCTGCCGGGCTGACCGTCCGTCCGCTCACCGAGGCCGACACCCCGGCCGTGCTGGACCTGCTGACGGCCTCCCTGGCCGGCGGCCCGACCGGCACCCGCAGCGCCGACTTCTTCGACTGGAAGCACCGGCGCAACCCGTTCGGCAGCAGTCCCGGGCTGCTCGCCGAGACCCCGGACGGCCGGCTGGCCGGCGTCCGGCTGTTCCTGCGCTGGGAGTGGCAGGCCGGCGGCCGCGCCGTGCGCGCGGTCCGCCCGGTCGACACCGCCACCCACCCCGACTTCCAGGGCCGGGGCATCTTCCGCCGGCTCACCACGGGCCTGCTGGAGGAGGTCGCCGAAGACACCGAGCTGGTCTTCAACACACCGAACGGCAACAGCCTGCCCGGCTACCTGAGGATGGGCTGGCAGGTGGTCGGCCGGGTGCCGATCGCGCTGCGGATCGCCCGCCCGGGCGCGTTCGCCCTGGGGGCCCGGGCCGCGCTCGGCCGCCGGACGACCACGGCGCGCCGGCCGATCCGCTGCCAACTGCCGACCGCCGCGGCGTGGTTCGAGAAGCCGCACGCCGGACTGCCGGAGCTGCTCGCCGAACGCGCCCAGGCGGACGCCGCCGACCCGCGGCACGCCGTCCTGCGCACCGAGCGTTTCCTGCGCTGGCGTTACGGCGACGCTCCGGGGCTGGACTACCGGGTGCTGACCTGCGAACGCGGCGGCGAGCTGGCCGGGGTCGCGTTCGGCCGGCCCCGCCGCCGCGGCCCGCTGACCGAGTTCACCCTCGCCGACGTGATCGTCCGCCCGGGCGACCGGGGCAGTGCGGCCCGGCTGCTGCGGGCCGCCGCCGCGGCCGGCTGCGACCACGCCGCGACCCACTTCGCCCCGGGCACCGAGGCCGCGGCCGCGGCCCTGCGCGGCGGTTACCTGACCGCGCCCCGGACGGGCATGACGCTCGCGGCGCGCGGCCCGCTCGGCCCGCTGCCCACCGAACGCGCCCTGGCCGACTGGCGGTTCAGCCTGGGCGACCTGGAGGTCTTCTGATGGACCGTCCGGGAGCCGCCGAGGGGCGGCCGGACCTGCGTGCCCTGGCCCGGGAGGTGCACTGGCCCACCGTGGTCGCGGTGTCCCTGGTGATCGGGTACGTCACGCTGTTCGTGGTGGCGATGGTGCACACCAGCTACGACACCTGGGGCGCCCTGCTGGTGGCCCCGGCGCTGATGGCGATCGGCACGCCGATCCTGGCCCGGGTGGCGGCCGCCAACCCCGAGCGCGGCATCTTCAAGCTGCTGATGCTGGCGATGGGCCTGAAGCTGTTCTGCGCCTTCCCGCGCTACCTGATGGCCTTCGTGCTCTACGGCGGGGCGGCCGACGCGAAGATGTACCACCAGAAGGGCAGCGCGCTCGCCCTGTACCTGGACAACACCGACCTGCTGGGCCAGGGCGTCCACTACGACCTGGGCATGAAGGTGGCCGGCACCGGCTTCGTCATCATCGTCACGGGTGTGGTCTACGCGATCACCGGGCCGACCCTGATCGGCGGGTTCCTGGTGTTCTCCTGGATGGGCTTCTGGGGCCTGCTGCTGTTCTGGCGGGCGGTGCAGATCGCCTTCCCGGAGGCCGACTCCCGGCGCTACGCGAAGCTGGTCTTCTTCCTTCCCTCGCTGCTGTTCTGGCCGTCCAGCATCGGCAAGGACGCCTGGATGATGCTCTGCCTGGGCCTGACCACCTACGGTGTGGCCCGGTTGCTGGACCGCCGTTTCGGCGCGTTCTTCTGCATCGCGGTCGGCTCGCTGGGCACCGCGATGGTCCGTCCGCACGTGACGGTGCTGGCCGGCGCGGGGCTGTCGGTGGCGTACGTGCTGCGCAAGCGGCCGCAGCAGGTCAGCGCGCTCGGGCCGCTGCGCACCATCCTGTCGGTGGTGGTGATGGGCGCCGGCGTGATGCTGATGCTGCAACAGGTCTCCACGTTCTTCGGCACCGAGGGCGCCAACGGCGACAGCCTCAACCACGTGCTGTCGGAGACCTCGCGGCGGACCTCGCAGGGCTCCTCCATGATCAACGCTGCGCCGCCCGAGGACGCGGCGCCGCAGTTCAGCCTCAATCCGGCCGGGCTGCCGATGGCGGTGGTCAGCGTGCTGTTCCGGCCGTTCCCGTTCGAGGCCTCCAACATCCAGAACCTGATCCAGTCGATCGAGTGCTTCGCCCTGCTGATCATGTTCATCCGCAGCTGGCCGCACCTGCGCCAGCTGCCCCGACTGTTCCTGCAACGCTCCTACATCGCCTACTCGGTGGTCTACACGCTGCTGTTCTGCTGGGCCTTCTCGACCATCAACAACATGGGCATCCTGTCGCGCGAGCGCGTCCAGGTGCTGCCGCTGTTCCTGGTGCTGCTGGCCGTGCCCAGACCGGAGGGCCCGCGCTCCACCACCGTCCGACGGTCCCGGCCGCCACTGTGGCGGGTGCAGCCCGGGCAGTGGGGCGAACGGGCGGCCCCGGCCGCTCCGCACGAACATCCGGCTCGCGTCGGCGGCCCGGACTCACCACCTCGACCCAGGGGGGATCGAACCGAATGACCACCACCGACCTCGCACTGCCCGCCGCCCTCGGCGGCGCCCCGGCCTTCCCGGACGGACTGCCGCTCACCCGCGTGCAGGTACCGGACCGCGAGGCCCTGCTGAGCCGCCTGGGCACCGTCCTGGACAGCGGCCAGCTCACCAACGGCCCGACCGTGCGCGAACTGGAGCAGCGGGCGGCCGAACTGCTCGACGTGCCGCACGTGGTGGCCGTCTCCAACTGCACCGCCGGGCTAATGCTGGTGCTCCAGGCGGCCGGCGTCGGCGGTGGCCGTCCGGTGGTGATGCCCGGGTTCACCTTCTCGGCCACCGCGCACGCCGCGCACTGGGCGGGCGGCACCCCGGTCTTCGCCGAGGCCCGCGAGCAGGACATCACCCTGGACGTGGCCGACGCCGAGGCCCGGCTGAACGCCGCGGACCGGCCGGCGGCGCTGATGGCCACCCACGTGTACGGCACGCCGTGCCAGGTCGAGGCGCTGCAGAAGGTCGCGGACGCGGCCCGGGTCCCGCTGGTGTACGACTCGGCGCACGGTTTCGGCAGCCGCCGCCGGGGGGTGCCGATCGGCAACTTCGGCCTGGCCGAGGTCTTCTCGATGAGCCCGACCAAGGTGGCCGTCGCCGGTGAGGGCGGCCTGGTCGCCACCCACGACGCCGCGCTCGCGCAGACCCTGCGCACCGGCCGGGACTACGGCAACCCCGGCGACTACAACACGCTCTTCCCGGGCCTGAACGCCCGGATGAGCGAGCTGCACGCCGCCGTCGGCCTGACCTGGCTGGCCGGGCTGCCCGAGCGGGTCGCCCACCGGGGCGCGCTGGTGGCGGAGTTCGCGGCCGTCACCGCCGGGCTGCCGGGACTGCGGCTCGCCCTGCCGGAGGAGGGGGACGTGTCGACGTTCAAGGACCTCACGCTGATCCTGGACGCCGAGGCCTTCGGGCTGACCTCGACCGAGCTGGCCGCGGCGCTGAAGGCCGAGGGCATCGACACCCGGCGCTACTTCCACCCGCCGGTGCAGCGCCAGCAGTCGTACGCCCACCTGGGCCAGGCCGAGGACCTGCCGGTGACCGACCGGCTGGCCGACTCGGTGCTCACCGTGCCGCTGTGGACGCAGATGGACGCGGAGACCGTCCGCCGGATCGCCGCGGCCGTTGTGCGGGTCCAGCCGTACGCGGAGCGCGTGCGCGCGGCCGCGGCCTGAGCCGGACGGCTGTGCCGCCCGGCGCCCTTGGCCCGCGGCGGCACAGCCGTTCGGTGTGTGAACACCGGCCCGAGGCTTAGCCGAATCAGGTGAACTCGGTTGGACCGCAGGCCCGTTGGCCCGGGAGGATGTCGCGCCGGGCCGCCCCTCGGCCCGGTCCCCCGACGGGCCCGCCCGGGCCCGCCCCCGTACGGAGATGGAGCACCCGGTGTTCAAGGGCTTCCGCAGCTTCCTGCTGCGCGGAAACGTGGTCGACCTCGCGGTCGGCATCGTCATCGGCGCGGCCTTCACCGCCGTCGTCACCGGGTTCGTGACCGCCTTCCTCACCCCGCTGATCGGGGTCGCCACCGGCGCGGTCGGCGACTACTCCAAGCAGGCCTTCGAGATCGGCGACACCACCTTCCCGTACGGCGCGTTCCTGAACGCGCTGATCAGCTTCGTCCTGATCAGCGCGGTGATCTACTTCGCCGTGGTGGTCCCGGTCGGGAAGCTGCAGAGCCGGTTCGAACCGGTCAAGGACACGCCGGTGGCCAAGACCGACTGCCCCGAGTGCCTGAGCCTGGTCCCGGCCGCCGCCCGCCGCTGCCCATTCTGCACCAGCGAACTCGGCGACCGGAGCGGGCTCCCCGCCCAGCCCGCACAGAGCCGCTGACCAGGCGGCCTTCCCGTCCGGCCGCCGGTTGTGCCCGGCGGCCGGGCGGCCGCGGGGCCCGCGCGGGGCCGCCGCCGGCGGCGGCCTCCGACGGACGGACGCACGCCATGGCCGGTTCGATTCGCGTTCGACTACTCGTCAGGAACCCCGGGTGGCCTGATCTGGTCGGCGAGATGTCGGATCTGCCCACGTTTGACCGATTTAAGAGAGCGAAGACTGTGTAAACAGTTGAACTCCCCTGCCTCCCGCTCTCCTCAGCAGGCACATTGTGGGCTTACGGTATGCCCCATGACCTCGCCCCGCTCCTACGACGGAGTCGGCTACCCCTCTCCGTCCTTCGGCTCCGGCACGCCCATCTACGACAGCCTTGTCGCGGAACGCGGTGTCCCGCAGATCGCGCCCATCAACGTGCCGGCGGCGCTGCCCCCGGCCACCGGCGGCTACGGCTCCTCCTACCAGAGCAGCTACGCCCCCTCCTTCGACAGCCCGGTCAGCAACCTGCCCGCGCTGCCGCCCGCCCGGCTCGCTCTCGGCCCCGGCCCGAGCAGTGCCCCGATGACCGGCTACATCCCGGCCCAGCCCAGCCCGGCGATGTACCCGGCGCCGCAGGCCCCGATGACCGGCTACGCCTCGGCGCCCAGCTTCCAGCAGGCACCGCCGGCCTACCAGAGCCAGGTCGGCCAGCCGGCCGGCGGCTTCGGCGGGCAGAGCTTCGGCGGCCAGAACACCTTCGCCCAGGCCCCGCAGGGCTTCACCGGGCAGAGCTACAACGGCCAGAGCTTCGGCGGCCAGAACACCTTCGCCCAGGCCCCGCAGCAGCAGAGCTTCGGCGACCAGAGCTTCGGCGGCAACCAGTTGCGGCCCGCCGCGCCGGTCGCCCCGGTGCGCCCGGTGTCGCAGTACGGACCGCCGCAGTACCCCCAGTACCCCCAGGCCGGCTGAGCCCGGTCCCGACTTCGGCGAACGAGGGGCGCCGGAGCAGGGAGCAGGGCGCAGGGTCGACCCCCGGGGGCCGCCCGCACACCGCACGAGAGAGCGGAGCGCGGGCGGCCCTTGCACACCCACCGGCAGCCGCCCGCCGCGGGCCGGACGGATCGGCGGCCACCCGTGCCGCAGCCGTGGGCCGCCTGGCAGGATGGCTCCATGCCGCAGCTGACCGGACTCCACGTGTACCCCGTCAAGTCCACCTACCGGCTGAGCCCGCAGAGCGCCCGGGTCCAACCGTGGGGCCTGGCGGGCGACCGGCGCTGGATGCTGGTGGACGAGCGCGGCCGCGCCGTCACCCAGCGGGACCTGCCCGAACTGGCCCGCTACCGGGCCGACCCGACGGACGACGGCGGCCTCCTGGTGACCGCTCCCGACGGCGCCCGCACGGAGATCGCCGCACCGTCCGTCGAACGCGGCGACCAGGACACCGACGTGGAGATCTTCGGGACCGTCTTCGGCGCCGCCGAGGCGGCCAAGGAGGCCCGGCTCTGGTTCGCCGAACGGCTCGGCGACGTCCGCCTGGTGCACCTCGACCGCCCGGACCGCAGCCGCCCGATCAAGGCCGGGTACGGCCGGCCCGGCGAGACCGTGAGCATGGCCGACGGCTTCCCGTTCCTGCTCACCACCACCGGATCGCTGGCCGAGCTGAACGACCGGATCGCGGCGGACCACCCGGACGACCCGGTCAAGGGCGCGGCGCTGCCGATGGAGCGTTTCCGCCCCAATCTGGTGGTCGACGGGACCTCGGCCTGGGCCGAGGAGGAGTGGCGGCGGATCCGGATCGGCGGCCTCACCTTCCGGGTGGCCAAGCTCTGCGCCCGCTGCGTGGTCACCACCACCGACCAGGAGAGCGGTGTCCGGCGCGGCCCCGAGCCGCTGCGGGCGCTCGGTCGGCACCACCGGATCGGCCAGAAGCTGATCTTCGGCGTCAACCTGGTCCCGGAGCGCCCCGAGGGCGTCGACGGCGATCTGCTCGGCACCCTCCGGCTCGGCGACGAGGTCACCGTGCTGGACCGGGGTCCGCGCCCCGACCCGGCCGCGGAGCCCGCCGCGGCCGACCAAGGGTAGAGCCTTCCGGAACCGCTCACCCAGTCACTCGTTGAACCGGGCGAGCGGCCGGGAGGGACGGACGGAGCACGCTACGGTGGGGCGGCACGCAAGCCTCGACGAAGGTGGGGACGACAGACCGTCATGGCTGAGCACAGGGTCCGGGTCACACAGGACAGCGGCTCCCGCTGGCGCCGCCGCGCCGGGGAGTACGAGACGCTGGGCGAAGCCCTGGCCGCGGCCGAACACGGTGACACGCTCACCCTGCGGCCCGGCACCTTCCGCGAGAACCTGCTGCTCGACAAGGCCGTCACCCTGGTCGCCGCCGACGGTCCCGGTACGGTCCGGCTGCTGCCCGCGGCCGGGGTGCCGCTGACCGTGACGGCCGCGGCGGCCGTCCGCGGCCTGGTGGTGGAGGCCGACGACAGCACCGCCCCGGCCGTCCTGGTGACCGGCGAGGACGGCGCGGCCGAGCTCACCAACTGCCGGGTCGAGGCCCGCTCCGCGGTCGGCGTCGAGGTCGCGGACGGCGCCGGGGCGACCCTGCGCGGCTGCACCGTCGCCAACCCGTCCGGACTGGGCGTCCGGCTGCGCGGCGAGGCCCGGGCGCTGCTGGAGGACTGCGAGGTGGCCCAGGCCGGCCAGGCCGGGCTGGCCGTGCTGGGCGGCTCCACCGCGCGGCTGGAGCGCTCCCGGATCCACCACGCCGGTGGCGCCGGGCTGCTGCTCGCGGACCAGGGCTCCACCGCCGAGCTGACCGGCTGCGAGATCTACGAGGTGCGCGGCAGCGGGGTGCAGGCGGAGTCCCGCGCGGCCGGCCGGCTGGCCGACTGCGAGATCCACCGGGTCACCGGCAACGGCCTCACACTGGACACCGAGGCCGAACTGGCGCTCACCGGCTGCCGGCTGCACGACCTGCCGGAGAACGCCGCCGACCTGCGCGGCCGCTCCCGGCTGAGCCTGCACCACAGCACCGTGCACTCGTTCGGCCGCGGCGCCCTGTCGGTCTGGGACGCCGGCACCCACGCCGTGGCCACCGCCAGCGAGATCCACTCCGCCACCGGCGACTACCCGGCGCTCTGGGTCAGCGACGGCGCCCGGGTCGAGCTGTCCGACTGCACCCTGCGCGACCTGCCGGACGCCCTCTTCGTCCTGGACCGCGGCTCCACCGCCCGCGCCGAGGACTGCTCCTTCAGCCGGATCCGCAACTCGGCGGTCTCGGTGAGCGGCGGCGCCACCGTGGACCTGACGGCCTGCCGGATCCAGCAGGCCGGCACCGGCCTGTGGTTCCGCGACCACAACAGCGGCGGCCGGCTGACGGACTGCGAGATCGCCGAGGTCGCCACCGGGATCATCGTCACCAAGGGCGCCGACCCGGTGGTGCGCGGCTGCGCCGTCCGCGCCAGCAGCGACGCCGCGGTGTACGTCTCGGCCCAGGGCCTCGGCACCTTCGAGGAGTGCCGGGCCTCGCACGGCAAGGGCTTCGGCTTCCACGTCATCGACGGCTGCCGGACCACGCTCACCCGCTGCCGGGCCGAGCACAACGCCCGGGCCGGCTTCGAGTTCTCCGAGCCCGGACCGGTCGCCGAGGCCTGCGTGTCGGACGACGTGGCCCCGGCACCGGCCGACCTCCCCGCCCCCCGGACGGCCACCGGCGCGCTCCTCGCCCCCGCCGCCGCCCTCGTCCGGGCCACCGCCGGCCCGGCCCCGCTCGTCGCCCCGGCCGGGGCGATCGCGCCGATCCCCGACTGCCGGCCCGCCGACGAGGCACTGGCCGAGCTGGACGCACTGGTGGGCCTGGCCACCGTGAAGCAGGAGGTGCGGACCCTGGTCGACCTGATCGCGGTCGGCCGCCGCCGCGAACGGGCCGGCCTCAAGGCCCCCTCGCCCCGGCGCCACCTGGTCTTCACCGGCGCCCCCGGCACCGGGAAGACCACCGTGGCCCGGCTGTACGGCGAGGTCCTGGCCTCGCTCGGGGTGCTGCGCCGTGGCCACCTGGTCGAGGTGGCCCGGGTGGACCTGGTCGGCGAGCACATCGGTTCCACCGCGATCCGCACCCAGGCCGCCTTCGAGCAGGCCCGGGGCGGGGTGCTGTTCATCGACGAGGCGTACGCGCTGGCGCCGGAGGACGGCGGCCGGGACTTCGGGCGGGAGGCGATCGACACCCTGGTGAAGCTGATGGAGGACCACCGCGACGACGTGGTGGTGATCGTGGCCGGCTACACCGTCGAGATGGAGCGCTTCCTGGCCGCCAACCCCGGCCTCTCCTCGCGCTTCTCACGCACCGTGACCTTCCCCGACTACTCGGCCGGCGAGCTGCTGGAGATCGCCCGCGCCCAGTGCGCCGAGCACGAGTACGCCATGGACGAGGCCACCGAGGACGCCCTGCTGGACCACTTCGCCGGAATCGACCGCGGGCCGGGTTTCGGCAACGGCCGGACCGCACGGCAGGTGTTCGAGACCATGGTGGAGCGCCACGCGATGCGGGTGGCCCAACTGGCCGACCCCTCCACCGAGGAGCTCCAGCTGCTGGTCCCCGCCGACCTGCCACGCTGACGGGTCACCGGCGGCCGGCGCGTCGGCCGGGCGTGGCAGGATGAGCGGGAACGAAGCGGAGGGGTGACCACGTGGCCGACAGCAGCAACCTGCTCGCGGAGCAGCGCCGGGCGATGATCCTGGACGAGGTCCGGCGGCGTGGCGGTGTCCGGGTCAACGAGCTGACCCGGCAGCTCAACGTCTCGGACATGACGATCCGCCGGGACCTGGACGCCCTGGCCCGGGCCGGCGTGATCGAGAAGGTGCACGGCGGCGCGGTGCCGACCGAGGCCGCCCGCACCCACGAGCCCGGTTTCGAGGCCAAGTCCTCGCTGGAGCTGAGCGCCAAGGAGGAGATCGCGCTGGCCGCGGCGCGGCTGGTCCAGCCGGGCAGCGCGATCGCGCTCTCCGGTGGCACCACCACCTACGCCCTGGCCCACCACCTCACCGAGATCGAGCAGTTGACGGTGGTCACCAACTCGGTCCGGGTCGCGGACGTCTTCGACCGGGCGCAGCGCCAGCAGAGCCGGCAGGCGGCGACGGTGGTGCTGACCGGCGGTGTGCGGACGCCGTCGGACGCCCTGGTGGGTCCGGTGGCGGACCGGGCGATCCGCTCGCTCCACTTCGACGTGCTGTTCCTCGGGACGCACGGCCTGTCGGCCACCGCCGGCCTGTCCACGCCGAACCTGGCGGAGGCCGAGACCAACCGCACCTTCATCGCCTCGGCCCGCCGGACGGTGCTGGTGGCGGACCACACCAAGTGGGGCACGATCGGTCTGTCGAGCTTCGCGGAGCTGACCGAGGTGGACACCTGGGTGACCGACTCCGGTCTGCCGGCGGAGGCGGCGGAGGCGGCCGGGGAGCAGGTCCGGGAGCTGATCCTGGCCGGGGTGGAGCCGGCCGAGGACGCGGGCGGGGACGACGCGGAGCAGTAGGCCGGCCGGCGGGGGCCGTACCCGGGCTCAGGCGAGTTCGGCCGTCTCACCGGCGAGGAAGCGCTCCATCAGCTCCAGGTAGGGCGCGATCTCGATGCCCTGCTCGGCCAGCCAGGCGTCGGAGTAGTACTTGTCGAGGTAGCGGTCACCGGGGTCGCAGATCAGCGTGACCACGCTGCCGCGTCGTCCGGCCGCCCGCATCTCGGCGACCAGCCGCAGCGCGCTCCACAGCCCGGTGCCGGTGGAGGCGCCGGCCTTCTTGTCGATGGCGCGCTCCAGCAGCCGCATGGCGGCGATCGAGGCGGCGTCCGGCACCTTCATCATCCGGTCGACCGCTCCGGGGACGAAGCTGGGCTCCATCCGGGGCCGGCCGATGCCCTCGATCCGGGAGCCGGTGGCGCAGGTGGAGTCGGGGTCGTGCTTGACCCAGCCGTCGAAGAAACAGGAGTTCTCCGGGTCGGCGACGCAGATCCGGGTGTCGTGCTGGAGGTAGTGCACGTAGCGGGCGATGGTGGCGGAGGTGCCGCCGGTGCCGGCCGTGGCGACGATCCAGGTCGGTTCGGGGTGCGGTTCCAGCCGGAGCTGGGCGAAGATCGACTCGGCGATGTTGTTGTTGCCCCGCCAGTCGGTGGCGCGCTCGGCGTAGGTGAACTGGTCCATGTAGTGGCCGCCGGTCTCCTCCGCCAGACGGGCCGAGACGGCGTACACCTCGGCGGCGCTGTCCACCAGGTGGCAGCGGCCGCCGTGGAACTCGATCAGCTCGATCTTGGCGCGGCTGGTGCTGCGGGCCATCACCGCGATGAACGGCACGCCGATCAGCTTGGCGAAGTAGGCCTCGGAGACGGCGGTGGAGCCGCTGGAGGCCTCGATGACCGGCTTGCCCGGTCTGATCCAGCCGTTGCAGAGCCCGTAGAGGAAGAGCGAGCGGGCCAGCCGGTGCTTGAGGCTGCCGGTGGGGTGGGTGGACTCGTCCTTCAGGTAGAGGTCGATCCCCCACTCCTCGGGGAGCGGGAAGCGCAGCAGGTGGGTGTCGGCCGAGCGGTTGGCGTCGGCCTGGACCTTGCGCACCGCCTCCTTGAGCCATGCCCGGTAGTCGCCGTCCGAACGGTCCACATCCGTGGTCTGCACAACCATCGCGCTCTCCCTCGCCTCTGCCGTCCCGCGTGTCACTCCTACCTAGTGTAACGGTTAATTACGATAAGTAACATTAACGGGGGATCCAGCTTCCGCTTATCGGGCCCGCGCCGACCGGCGGCGCGGGCCCCGACACCTCCGGTCGCCGGCGGCTAGTCGGCCGCGATCGCCGCCAGGACGTCCGACCGCGCCGCCCGGGCCGCCGGCCGCAGCCCGGCCACCGCGCCCGCGACCAGCCCCGCGACCAGGACCACGACCAACCGCCCGACGGGGACGGCGAAGGAGCCCGTCCCGGCCTCGTCCGAGGCCCGCACCAGCGCCCAGCCCAGGAAGGTCCCCAGCCCCAGCCCGCCGACCGTGCCGAAGGCCGCGACCAGCACCGACTCCCAGCGCACCATGGCCCGCAGCGCCCCCCTGGTCTGCCCGACCGCCCGGAGCAGCCCCAGCTCCCTGGTCCGCTCGTGCACCGCCAGACTCAGCGTGTTGGCGATGCCGAGCAGCGCGATCAGCACCGCGAGCGCCAGCAGCGCGTAGACCACCGAGAGCATCATGTCGACGCCGCCCGCGGCACCGGCCGCGTACTCGTCCCGGGTCTGCACCTTCGGGCTGCCGTACGAGGCGGCCGTGCGCTCCACCGCCGCCCGGCCGTCGGCGAGGGCGACCCCGGGGCGCAGCGCGACGGCGATCAGACCGGCGCTGTCCTGCCCCCGGTGCGGGGCCCAGGCCTGGGGGGTCATCAGGTAGTCGCCGGCCACCCCTCCGCCGTCGAACAGCGCCCGGACGGTGAAGGGGCCGGACCCGTCGGCGAAGGCGACGGTGACCGTGGTGCCGACCTGCCAGCCGTGCCCGGCCGCCTCGCCGCGGGAGACCGCGAGGCCGTCGGTGCCCAGCGCGCCGAGCGAGCCGTCGACCCGGCCGAGTGCCACCACCGACTCCAGGCGCGCCGGGTCGGCGATGTCCAGGGTCCGGCCGTGGCCGTCGATCCGGGCCACGCCGCGCCCCAGCGCGACGGCCCGGCGGACCTCGGGCAGCCCGTCCAGCGCGTCGGCGAGCGCGGGGCTGACCCCGCTGCCGCCGGCCCCGAAGGCGGGGGCGGTGACCGCCAGGTCGCCCGCGAAGGAGCGGGCCACGGTGTCGTCCATCGTGGCGCGGATCGAGGCGCCGAAGACCGTGAACATCCCCACCACCGCGACCCCGACCATCAGCGCGGTGGCGGCGGCGGCGGTCCGCCGCGGGTTGCGGGCCGCGTTGCGCCGGGCCAGCACGCCGGTCACCCCGCGCAGCCGGGCCAGCGGCGCCCCGAGGGCTCGGACGGCGAGCACCGCCGCGACCGGGCCCAGCACCACCATGCCCGTCAGGACGGCCACCGCGCCGGCGGCGGTCAGCGGCACGGAGGGTCCGTCCACCGCGCCGGCGACGGTCAGTCCCGCGCCGCCGGCCGCCAGGACGGCGCCGAACGCGGCCCGCAGCCCGGCCCTCCGGCCGGTCGCCGCGTCGTCCACGGCGGTGTCGCGCAGCGCCGCCAGGGGCGCCGTCCGCCCGGCCCGGACGGCCGGCAGCAGCGCCGAGCCGACCGCGACGGCGGTGCCCACCAGCAGCGGCAGCGCGACGGCGGCCGCACCGATCACCATGCCGCCGGTCGGCAGCGAGAAGCCGACCGCGGCGAACAGCGCCTTCAGCCCGGCCGCGATCCCGATCCCGCCGAGCAGCCCGGCCGCCGAGGCCAGCACTCCGACCGCCAGCGCCTCGCCGAGGGTCGCGCCCAGCACCTGGCGGCGGCTCGCGCCGAGCGCCCGCAACAGCGCGTTCTCCCGGGTCCGCTGGGCCACCACGATGGCGAAGGTGTTGTGGATGGTGAAGGTCGCCACCAGCAGCGCGATGCCGGCGAAGACCAGCAGCAGGGTGGTGAACATGGTCAGGAACCGTCCGGACACCTGCGCGGTGCTCTCCGCCGTGGCGTCCGCGCCGGTCACCGCCTCGACCCCGGGCGGCAGCACCGGCCGCAGCCGGTCCACCAGCTGACGCTGCGACAGGCCGCCGGCGGCCCGCACCCGGATCGAGCTCGCCTGGCCCTCGCCCTTCGGGGTCAGGTGGCGCTGGGCGTCCGCCAGGGTCAGTGCCGTGAAGGTGCTCGGGCCCATGCCGTCCGCCCCGGCGCCGAAGGTGGCGATCCCCACCACGGTGATCCGGACCGGGTCGGGGGTGCGCAGCACGGTCGTGTCCCCGATCCGCAGGCCGCCGGCCCGGGCCGCGCCCCGGTTGAGCACCGCCTCGCCCGGGGCGGCGGGGGCCCGGCCCTCGGCCAGCCGGTACGGGTTCAGCCCGGCGTCGGCGATCCAGTTGCCCGCCAGCGTGGGCGGCCCCTGGCCACCGACCGGCCGGCCGTCCTTGCCGACCAGCTGTCCGCCGCCCTGGACGGAGGGTTCGGCGGCCGACACGCCCGCGACGGTGCGCAGCCGGTCGGCGAGGGCGGCGTCGACGGGGGCGCGGACCCCGCCGGGGGTGTTCTCCGCGTCCAGGACGTCCGCGCTGCGGACCACCGCGTCGGTGCCCCGCTCGGCGTCCGCGAACAGCGTGTCGAAGTTGGCCCGCAGGGTGTCGCCGAGGACCATCGTGCCGGACAGGAAGGCGACCCCGAGCAGGACGGCCAGGAAGGTCCCGGCCAGCCGGCGGCGGTGGGCGCGCAGCGAACGCCGGGCGATGCGCAGGGTGGCGTTCGGGACGGCCCGGGGGCGCGGCACGGCGGTCACCGGCCCTCGCCCCGGTCGAGGTCCTTCATCCGGTCCAGGACGCGGTCGGCGGTGGGCGCGTCCATGGTGTCGACCAGGCGGCCGTCGGCGAGGAACAGCACCCGGTCGGCCCAGCCGGCCGCGGTGGGGTCGTGGGTGACCATGACCACGGAACGGCCCATGGTGTCCACCGCCCGGCGCAGCAGGCCGAGCACCTCGGCGCCGGTGCGGGAGTCCAGGTTGCCGGTGGGCTCGTCGGCGAAGACCACCTCCGGCCGTCCGGCCAGGGCCCGGGCGACGGCGACCCGCTGCTGCTGGCCGCCGGACAGCTCGCTCGGCCGGTGGTGCAGTCGGCCGCCCAGGCCGACCACCTCGATCAGGGTGGTCAGCCACTCCTCGTCGGGGGCCCGGCCGGCCAGGTCGAGCGGGAGGGTGATGTTCTCCCGCACCGTCAGGGTGGGCAGCAGGTTGAAGGCCTGGAAGACGAAGCCGATCCGCTCCCGGCGCAGCCGGGTGAGGCGCTGGTCGTCGAGGGCGCCCAGGTCGGTGTCGCCGAGGTGGGCCCGGCCGCCGGTCAGGGTGTCGAGGCCGGCGGCGCAGTGCATCAGGGTCGACTTGCCGGAGCCCGAGGGCCCCATGATCGCGGTGAACCGGGCCGCCGGGAACTCCACCGTGACCCCGTCCAGCGCCCGGACCCGGGTGTCGCCCGAGCCGTACTCCTTGACGGCCGCCTCCACCCGGGCGGCGGCCCGCAGTCCGAGGACGGTGCTCACTCGGCACCGCCGCGGGGCTTCCCGGCCAGCACGGCCCGGCGGGCGCGGTACTCGTCGGCGTCGATCTCGCCGTTGGCGTAGCGGCGGCCGAGGACGGCCAGCGGCCCGTCACCGCCGCAGCCGCGCAGCCGTCCGGCCCGGCGGGCGACCGTCACCACGATCGCGACCACCGCCAGCCAGAACAGCGGGACCAGCAGGATCCACGGCCCGGGCCAGTGTCCGTCCGCGGTGGCGAGCAGGGTGTCCATGGCGGTCCATCTCCCTTGTCGGCAGGCTCTGTTCCCGGTTCTCCCGGGCAGATCGAGCCTCCCGCGCGGACCGCCTCCGGCGCGTCGTACGGGCAGCGGCACCCGCGCTACTCCTCCCGGCGTAGCGTCGGCCCCTGCGTGGCGTCACCCCCGGTACAGCGTGCGGGCCCGGGCGAGGTCGGTCGGCCCGGCGCCGGTGCCGTCCGTGCCGATCGGCAGGAAGTGCTCCAGCTGCCAGGCCTGGGAGCCGCGGGCCTGACGGTTGGCGGTCACCGCCCACGGCGGGTAGACCCGGAAACCGCGCTTGCCGTCCGTGCCCGGGCCCGCGACGACGCCCCGCTCGCGGAGCACCTCCCAGGGGAGCACGAACTGTCCGAACCGCCCGCCGTCCCGGGTGCTGACCACCACCAGGTCGATCCCGTCACCGGCCTCGAACGGCCGGATCGGGCCGTCCGGGGACCGCTGCCACACGGTGACGAACTGCCCGGGCTTGGTCGGGGTGGTCCGGCCGGTGCGGAACCGGACGGCGCGCCCGTCGAGGGTGAACGCGTGCGCGCCGTAGTCGGCGCTCTCCGGTTCGGCCACCGGGGGCGAGCACCGGAAGCCGCACGGCTCGTACACCTGCTCCACGGCCGCGCGCAGGTCGCCGTGGAGCGGACCGGCGGCGGACCAGAACCCGGGATCCGGGTGGTTCGTCGTCATCGGGCCCATCCTGCCACCGGCCGGCGCGGGCCCCGCGGCGGCGGGTCAGCCGAGCCAGCCCGGGCGGACCAGCCCCGACTCGTACGCGATCACCACCAGCTGTGCCCGGTCGCGCGCGCCGAGCTTCACCATCGCCCGGCTGACGTGGGTCTTGGCGGTGAGCGGGCTGACCACCAGACGGCGGGCGATGTCGTCGTTCGACAGGCCGAGGCCGACCAGGGCGAGCACCTCGCGCTCCCGGTCGGTCAGGGCCGTCAGGGCCGCGCCGGCCGGCTCGGCGGGCCGCTTGGAGCGGGCCGCGAACTCGCCGATCAGGCGGCGGGTGACGCCGGGCGACAGCAGGGCGTCACCGGCGGCGGCGACCCGCACCGCCCGCAGCAGGTCGGCCGGTTCGGTGTCCTTGACGAGGAACCCGGCGGCGCCCGAGCGCAGCGCCTCGAAGACGTACTCGTCGAGCTCGAAGGTGGTCAGCACCACGACCCGGACGGCGGCCAGCTCCGGGTCCAGGCCGATCCGCCGGGTGGCCTCCAGGCCGTCGAGGCGGGGCATCCGGATGTCCATCAGCACGACGTCGGGGCGCAGTTCGGCGGTGAGCCGGACGGCCTGCTCGCCGTCGTCGGCCTCGCCGACCACGACGAGGTCGGGCTGGGCCTCCAGCAGGGCACGGAAACCGGCCCGGACGAGCAGCTGGTCGTCGGCCAGCAGGACCCGGATCACTCGGCGTCCCTCCCGCTCCGGCTCCGGTTCCGGCTCCGGCTCCGGCTCCGGCTCCGGCTCCGGGCGGGATCGGCGGTTTCGGCTTCAGTTTCGGCTTCGGCTTCGGCTTCGGCGGGGGTCTCGACCGGCAGCCGGGCCTCGACCCGGAAGCCCGCGCCGCTGGGCCCGGCCGCCAGGGTGCCGCCGAGGGCCGTCGCCCGCTCGCGCATGCCGATCAGCCCGGTACCGGAACCGTCCGCCTCCCCCGCGGCGCCGGCCGGTCCCGGGTCCTCGATCCGCACCCGCAGGGCGGTGTCCCGCCACTCCACCAGGACCTCGGCGGTCCGGGCCGCGGAGTGCCGCAGGACGTTGGTGAGCGCTTCCTGCACGATCCGGAAGGCGGCCAGTTCGAGGCCGGCCGCGGCCCGGCGGGGCCGGCCGATGGTGCGGACGGTCACGGCGAGCCCGGCGTGCCGGGCCTGGTCGGCCAGCTCGTCCAGCCGCCCCAGGTCGGGGGCCGGGCTGCGCGGCGCCGCGCCCGCCGGGCCGCGCAGCGCGCCGAGCACCTGCCGGACCTCGCCGAGCGCCTCCTTGCTGGCGGCCTTGATGGTGACCAGCGCACTGCGGGCCTGCTCGGGCCGGCTGTCGATCAGCTCCAGGGCGACCCCGGCCTGGAGGTGGATCAGCGAGATGCTGTGCGCCAGGATGTCGTGCAGCTCGCGGGCCATCCTCAGCCGCTCCTCGTCCACCCGGCGCCGCTCGGCCTGCGCCGCCGCCTCGCGCACGGCCGCGATCCGCTCCCGGCGGAAGCGCAGCAGTTCGGCGCCGGCCAGCACCAGCAGCAGCCAGGCGGCGACGCCCAGCTCCTGCCAGCCCCGGGGCGCGCCGGGCGCGGCGCCCAGCCAGGTCTGCGGCACGACGTACCCGAGCAGCAGGTGGGCGGTGTAGACGGCGGCCGCACACGCCCACACCACCCGGCGCCGGCCCAGCTGGACGGCCGAACCGAAGGCCACCAGCATGCTGAGGAAGACCGGCCCGTAGGGGTAGCCCGCGACGACGTAGCCGAAGGTCACCACCGACGTCCCGACGGTGACCGCTGCGGGCCACCGCCTGCGCAGCACCAGCAACGCGGGCCCGAGCAGCAGCAGCGCGTAGCCGAGGGCGTCCAGCGGGTCGCGGTCGGGTTGGTGGCGGCCGGCGGCGACCGATCCGGCCACCTGGACGGCGGCCACCAGCGCCGCGAGCGCGACCGGCCAGCCCGCCTTGGCGGCGCGGACCCACGGAGGCTGCCAGGGCGGCTGCGGATCGGTCATGCCCGGAAGGCTAGCCGCCGCGGCGCCGGCCGGTCGTCGGTCCTGCGGCGTGGCCGCGGCTACTCCTCCCGTAGTACGCGGCGGCCCCGGTACGTCCGGGTGCGGGAAAGGGGTGAACCTCGCGGCGGCCCGGAGCATGTCGGGGCCGCCGGTCGGCGGGCCGGTGGGAGCGTCGGGACATGTCTGAGGTCAACGCCAACGAGCTGCTCGAACGCATCCGCAGGGCACGCGACTGGGCTCGGCGGCGCGAGTCGGAACCCCTCGCCCCCGACACCGGCGGGCCGCCGTCGGACACCGCCCGGCTGGAGGCCACCGTCCACCGGATCGTCGCGGACGTCCTCGACGAGATCCTGTCGCCCGGCCGGGCCGACCGCCGTCGCCCGTAGCCCCGGCCCCTCCCCCGCCCCCCGCCCCCCGCCCCCGCCCCGCGCCGATCAGGCCGTGCGCGGCCCGATCGGGACGGCCGTGCCACCGACCCGGACCCGGGAGTCACCGGGGCGCAGCTCCACCCGCAGCACCCCCGGGCGGCCGAGGTCCTCGCCCTGGTGCAGGGTGAGCTCCGCCTCCCGCACGCCGTGCAGCTCCCGCAGGTACGCGCCGAAGGCGGCGGCCGCCGCTCCGGTGGCCGGGTCCTCCACCACGCCGCCGACCGGGAACGGGTCGCGGACGTGGAAGACGTGCTCGGACTCCCGGTACACCAGTTGAAGGGTGATCAGGTCGAGCCGGGTCATCAGCGCGGCCAGCCGCTCGAAGTCGTAGGAGAGCGCCGCGAGCCGGGCCCGGGTGGCGGCGGCCAGCACCAGGTGGCGGGCGCCCGCGTAGGCGATCCGCGGCGGGAGGGTGGGGTCGAGCTCGTCCTCGGTCCAGTCGAGGGCGGCCAGTGCCTCCGTGAGGTCCGCTGCGGTGACGGGCCCGACGTGCGGTTCGACGCTGGTCAGGGTCGCCGACAGGGTGCCGTCGGGGGCGCGCTCGACCAGGACCGGAACGGGACCGGCCTTGGTCTCGAAGAGCAGTTCCCCGGCCCCGATCCGCTCCGCCACCGCGACGGCCGCCGCCACCGTGGCGTGTCCGCAGAACGGCACCTCGGCCTTCGGGCTGAAGTACCGCACCGCGAAGGCGCGGTCGCCGGCCGGCGCGCGGGTGAGGAAGGCGGTCTCGGAGTAGCCGAGGTCGGCGGCGACGGCGAGCTGGTCGGCGGCGTCGAGGCCGGTGGCGTCCAGGACCACGCCGGCCGGGTTGCCGCCGTCCGGGTCGGCGGTGAAGGCGGCGTAGCGCAGGACCTCGGAGGAGAGCGAGTCGTTCATGCCGGGGCGAACGCCGGGGCCCGGCCTTTCGATTCCCTCTCCTCGGCGCGTCACGCGGCGGGCACGCCCCCGCGGGAGCCGGGGTGCGCCGGCGGCCTCGGGGGCGTGGGGTGACGTGCCGTCAGCCGTCCACGCGTTCCGGCAGCCGGACCACGGTGGCCCGGGTGGCGCGCCGTGCGTCTGCCGGAGTCACCGTGCCGTCCGCGCCGTCCGGCTCGCCCTCCGCGGGCTGTCCGGGCCGGCGCAGCAGCAGGGCCACCACGAGCGCGGCGAGGAGGGTGGCGGCGGCGCCGCCCAGCAGGGCGAGCCGCATGCCGTCCACGAACGCGGACCTGGCCTGCTCGGCCACCGCGCCCCCGGCCGCGCTCGCGGCGCCCAGTGAGGAGCGGGCCCGGTCGGCGAGGTCCGCGGGCAGCCCCGGCAGTTCCAGGTGGCGGCGGTAGGTGGCGCTCAGGATGCTGCCGAGGACGGCGATGCCGAGGGCGCCGCCGAGTTCGCGGGAGAGGTCGTTCATCGCGGAGCCGACGTTCTGGAGCGAGCGCGGCAGCGCGTCCGTGACGGCGGTGGTGGCCGGGGTCATCGCCAGGCCCATGCCGGCGCCGAGCGGGAGCAGTCCGGCGAGCACCAGACCGTACGGGCTGCCGGCGTCCAGCGTGGCCAGGACGGCCAGGGCGGCGGCGATCAGCAGCAGGCCGGCGAGCCACGGGCGGCGGGCGCCGAACCGGCCGGTCAGCACCGGGCTGAGGCGGGAGAGCGGCACCATCGCGACGGCCATCGGCAGCACGCTCAGCGCGGCGGTGAGCGCGCTGTCGCCCCGGACGAGCTGCAGGTACTGCATCACCACGAAGATGTAGCCGAAGAAGGCGAAGAACTGCAGCGTGATCGAGATCGATCCGGCGGCGAACCGGCGGTTGCGGAACAGCCCTGGATCGAGGAGCGGGTGACGCTGCCTCAGCTCCCAGCCGGTGAAGCCGGCCAGCACGGCCAGGCCCAGAGCGATCCCGCCGAGGGTCGCCGGGTCGCCCCAGCCGCGGGTCGGCGCCTCGATCACCGAGTACACCAGCGCCGCCAGGCCCGCCGCCACCAGCAGGGCGCCGACCACGTCGACCCGTGGGGCGCCGGGCTCCGCCGACTCGGGGACGAACAGCAGGGTGCCCACCAGGGCCACCAGGGCGAGCAGGACGTTCAGCAGGAACACCGAGCGCCAGGACCAGAACTCCAGCAGTGTGCCGGAGGCGAGCAGCCCCACCACCGCGCTGGCGCCGGCGACGGCCGCCCAGACGCTGACCGCCCTGGCCCGCCGGGCGCGCGGGAAGGTGCTGGTGATGGTCGACAGGGTGGCCGGCATGACGAGCGCGGCGCCGGCCCCGAGGACGCCGCGCAGCACCAGCAGCGTGCCCGGGTCGGTGGTCAGGGCGGCCAGTCCGGAGCCGCCGCCGTAGACCGCCAGACCGGCGAGCAGGGCCCGGCGGCGGCCGAACCGGTCGCCGATCGCGCCGGCCGGGAGCAGCAGCGCGGCGAACACCAGGCCGTAGGCGTCGACGATCCAGGACAGCTGGGTCTGGCTCGCCCGGGTCTCCCGGCCGAGGTCGGGCAGGGCCACGTTGAGCGAGGCCATCGCGGCGACGACCGCGCCCAGTGCGAGGCAGGTGACCAGGAGGACGGCGCCGTGGCGGGCCGGGTGCCCGGTGGCGGCCGACGGGTCGGGCGGCTTGACGGCAGGCATGGTTGCCCCTCTTCCGGTTCCGGTGAGGGCTGCCGGTCTGCTCCGGCGGCCTGCGGTCCAGGCTGGCGGCGGCGCGACTAGCATTTCAACCGTGATGAATAACCAGCCGCGTCGGGGCCGGCGGACCGGCAGCCCGGACACCCGGGCGCAGATCCTCGCCGTCGCACGCCGCCGCTTCCTCGCCGAGGGGTACCACGCGGTCACCCTGCGGTCGATCGCCGCCGAGGCGTCCGTGGACCTCGCCCTGGTCAGCTATTTCTTCGGCTCCAAGAAGGGCCTCTTCGGCGCCTGCCTGGCCCTGGCCGCCAACCCGGCCGAGCTGCTCGCCCACACCCTCGAAGGCGACCTGGCGACGTTCCCGCAGCGCGCCCTGCGGGCGATGCTCACCGTCTGGGACGACCCGGAGACCGCGGCCCCGCTGCGCGCCATGCTGGCCGGCGCCGCCCAGGACCCGGCCCTGTCGGCCCTGGTCAAGGAGGTGATCGAACGGGAGATGATCGACAAGATCGCGGCCCGGATCGGCGGCCCGGACGCCCACCGCAGGGCCGGCCACTTCTGCACCCAGATGGCCGGCCTGATCCTCACCCGGTGCGTCCTGCGTCTGGAGCCGGTGGCATCGATGCCGGTTGATGAAATCGTGCGCTTCTCCACGCCCCCGCTGCGCTACGCCCTGCGGGAGCCGGCCCGCACTACCGGTCGTAGTGCCGGGCCTCGATGACGTTGCCGTCCGGGTCCGGGAAGTAGCAGGAGCGCGGCGCGGGCCCTCGGGCCCCGTACAGGTCCGCCCGGTCCGGCGTCACCCGGTGTCCGCCGGCGAGGAGCCTGGCGCGCAGCGCGTCGTACTCCTCGGCGGTCATCGCGAGGCACACGTGATTGACCGGGTGCCCGGCACTGCCCTCGGCCCCGGGGGTGGCGTCGAGCGCGGGCGCACTGCTGCGCGGCGTCAGGTCGAGGATGGTCGACGGGCTCACCCGGACGCTGACGAACGGCGCCGCGCCGTCCCGGTACTCCGCCAGCCGCAACGGCTCCAGGCCGAGCACCTCCCGGTAGAACGCGGCCGACCGGACCGGGTCCGCCACCCACAGCACCACGTGGTCGAGCACGTACGCCATCACTCCTCCAACCCCGCCGCCACCGGGCCCCGGGGCTTGAGCCTACGGCCCGGGCGCTCCGCCCGCCCCGGCTCCGGGGATCGGCGGGGCGCCCGCCGCGCGGTCACGCCGGGGCGGCCGCCTGCGGGTCGTCGAGGTAGTACTCCCAGGCGAGTTCGGCGGCGCCGACCAGGCCGGCGTGGCGGACCTGGGCGGGGACGATCGGCACCCGGCCGCTGCGGCCCCACAGGCAGCGGTCGGCGACCACGGCGGCCAGCCGGTCGGGGGCGCCGGCGAGAAGGTCGAGGTGCAGGCCGCTGAGCACGATCCGGTCCGGGTTGAGGATGTTCACCAGGCCCGCCAGGCCGAGCCCGAGGCGGTCGACGACGTGCTCGACGGCGGCGCGGGCGGCCGGGTTGACCGCTGCGGACCGGGCCAGCTCCCGGGCCTGGGCGAGGACCGGGCGGGCCGGGTCGGCGGTGCGGCCGGCGGCGGCGAGCAGCGCTTCGGGGTCGGTCTCGGCGTTCAGGCAGCCGCGGTTGCCGCAGGGGCAGCGGCGGCCCTGCGGGTCGACGGTCAGGTGGCCGACCTCCAGGGCGAGTCCGGCGCTGCCGGTGTGCAGGCGGCCGTCGATGACCAGGGCGCCGCCGACGCCGCGGTGGCCGGAGGTGACCAGCAGCAGGTGGCGGGCGTCGCGGCCGGCGCCGTGGCGGTGTTCGGCGAGGGCTGCGAGGTTGGCGTCGTTGGCGACCGCGCTGGGCAGGTCGGCGGGTGCGCCCGGTCCGAAGTCGGCGCGGGCGACCTCGGCGGCGAACAGGTCGGCCACCGGGGTGCCGCTGGGCCAGGCGAAGTGCAGGGCGGCGAGCGCGGTGCCGTCCGGTTCGGTGACCGGGTTCGGCAGGGCGAGGGCGATCCCGAGGCAGCGACGGTCGCCGGCGGCGGCGGCGAGCCGGGCGCCGGTCCGGGCGACGGCGCGCAGCAGCCGGACCGGGTCGGTGGCGTCGGGCAGCGGCAGGTGGACGGGGTCGACCAGGCGCCCGCCGAGGCCGGCCAGCGAGACGCTGACGCCGTCGGCGTGGAGCTGGGCGGCGACCACCACCGGGCCGTCGGGGTCGACGGCGAGGCGGTGCGAGGGCCGGCCACGGCCGCCGCCGGCCGGCCGGGAGTCGACGGTGATCAGGCCGAGCGACTCCAGCTCGGCGGTGACGGCGCCGGCCGTGGCCCTGGTCACGTCGAGGCGCGTGGTGAGCGCCGAGCGGGTGGGGGCCTGTCCGAGGTGGACGAGGCGCAGCGCCGGGCCGAGCAGGGTGCGTCCCCGGTCCGGTACGGGGCGGCGCCGGGGCTCGGGGGCGGTGAACGGGCTTGTCGGTGAGTGCGGCACTCCCCTATTCTGACTTTGTGCCGCCCATAAACAAAACCACCGTCCCGCACCGCACCCACGACCACCCGCCCGGCCGCACCTCCGAGGCCCCCGGCGCCGCTCCGGCCGCGCCCGCCACCTGGTCCGCCGCCCGTCTCGCCCTCACCGCGTTCTTCGCCGTCGACGGCTTCCTGTTCGCCGCCTGGGTGGTCCGGATCCCGGACGTCCGGGCCCAGGTCGCCGCCTCGCACAGCGCGCTCGGCCTCGCCCTGCTGTGCGTGTCGGCGGGCGCCGTGGCCACCATGCCGGTGGTCGGCCGGCTCTGCGTGCGGTACGGCAGCCGGCCGGTCACCGTCGGCTCGCTCACCCTGCTCGCCCTGGCCGTCCCGCTGCCCGCGCACACCCACTCGGTGGCCGCGCTCGGCGCCGTCCTGCTGCTCTTCGGCGCGGGTTACGGCGCGGCGAACGTGGCGATGAACAGCGCCGCCGTCGACCTGGTGGCCCAGCTCCGGCGGCCCGTCATGCCCAGTTTCCACGCCGGGTACAGCCTGGGCGGCCTGCTCGGCGCGGCGGTCGGCGGACTGCTCGCGGGCACCCTCAGCACCGCCTGGGCGCTCGCCCTCGGCGGGCTCCTCGGGCTGGCGGTCACCGCCGCCGCGGGCGTCGTCCTGCTGCGCGCCCCCGCGGCCGGCCCGGCCCCGGCCGCCCGGCCGGCGGGCGGCCCGGTGCGGCCGGAGTCCCCCGCGCGGCACGTACGCCTGCTGGTGCTGCTGCTCGGCCTGACCGCCCTGTTCA
Source organism: Kitasatospora sp. NPDC088346 (assembly GCF_044740765.1). NCBI lineage: Bacteria > Bacillati > Actinomycetota > Actinomycetes > Kitasatosporales > Streptomycetaceae > Kitasatospora > Kitasatospora sp. NPDC088346. Next base: position 22,682 of record NZ_JBIURH010000033.1, on the reverse strand, counting down.
CCGCGTACGGCGAGGGTGCGCTGGCCGACTGGGCGACGCTGCACCTCACGGACGACGTGCACGCGAGCGCCGGGCTCGCCGCGGCCGGGTACGCGACATACGCGCTGGCCATGACGGCCGGCCGGGTCGGCGGTACCTGGCTGTCCGTCCGGCTCGGCCAGCGCCGGCTGATGCTGGCCGGCGGCCTGACCGCGGGCGGCGGGATGCTGCTGGCGGCGCTGGCCCCGAACGTCCCGGCCGCGCTGGGCGGTTTCGTGCTGGTCGGCCTGGGCCTGGCCAACCTGTTCCCGCTCGCGATCGCGCAGGCCGGCGCGGCCGGCGGCCCGCAGGGCGTGGCCACGGCCTCGACCCTCGGGTACGCCGGCATGCTGATCGGCCCGCCGGTGATCGGCTTCCTCGCCGACGCCAGCAGCCTGCCGGCGGCGCTCACCACCGTGGCGGCGACCTCGGCGCTGGCCGCCCTGCTCGCGCTCGCCGGCGGCAACCGCCCGCGCACCGCCCGTACCCGGCCGGACACACCGTGCGACACACCGGCTGCCTGACCGCCGGAACGGCCCGGCCCGGGGAGGATGGAAAACGCCCGGTCCCGGCAGCAGCGGGCTGCGACGGGCGCGGCGCGTGTGCCCGGCACACGCGGTGGCAGCGAAGGAGACGCACGCACCGATGGCTACTGGCACCGTGAAGTGGTTCAACGCCGACAAGGGGTTCGGCTTCATCCAGCAGGACGACGGCGGCCCGGACGTGTTCGTCCACTTCTCTGCCATCCAGACCTCCGGCTTCAAGTCGCTGGAGGAGGGCAACCGGGTGGAGTACGACGTCACCCAGGGACCGAAGGGCCCGCAGGCCGAGCGGGTCGTGCCGATCGGCTGAGGCCCCACCGAGGTCCCGCCCCGCCCTGCGCGGGGCGGGACCTCCGCGTTTCCCGCCCCACCCGGGCACCGCACCGCCCCACCCGGGCACCGCACCGCCCGCCCGCGCACCGCCCGCTCCCGCCGCCCGCACCCGGCCGAACCGGGCGTGGCAGGATGCGACCGACGAGCACGAACGGGACGGACGGGACAGATGGCGACGATCGAGGTACTGCGGGCGGGCGACCGGGCGGCCACCCCCTGGCTCAACGGCGGCGGAGTGACCCGCGAGGTGGCGGGCTTCCCGGCCGGCTCCGGCCTGACCGACTTCGCCTGGCGGGTGAGCCTGGCCGACGTCGGCGCGGGCGGCCCGTTCTCCCGCTTCGAGGGAGTCGACCGCGTGATCACCGTGGTCGAGGGCGCCGGCATGGCCCTGACCGTCGACGGCGACGAGCACCGGCTGGACGCGCCGTTCCGGCCGTTCGCCTTCCCCGGCGACGCCGCCACGGACTGCGTGCTGCTGGACGGCCCGGTGGTCGACTTCAACGTGATGACCCGCCGGGGCCGGGCCGCCGCCGAGGTGGAGGTCACCGACTTCCAGCGCGAACTGCGGGTGCCCGGGCAGGCCGAGCTGCTGCTGGTCTGCCTGGCCGGCAGCGCCGCGCTGGGCGCCGCCGACCTGCGGCTGGAGCGGTTCGACGCCGCGCTGCTGCCCGCCGGCACCGAGGACCTGCTGCGGGTCGACGGCGTGGCCGCCCTGGTGACCCTGCGCCGACCCGGCTGAGCACGCCACGGGTCACGACGAGGGGCCGCGGCGGCGCCGGCCGCCGGGGCGGGACGGGTTCGCGAGAGATGTCGGCCGGATGCGGCCGGGGGAAGGCGGTGGGGTGTGCGGGTGCTGGTGACCGGAGCGTACGGCTTCGTCGGGGGCGCCGTGGTGCGGCAGTTGGCCGCGGCCGGGCACGAGGTGTGGGCGTTCACCCGGCGCGCCGAGCCGCGGCCCGACCTCCCGGTGGCCCGCGTCTGGCAGGGCGACATCCGGGACCGCGCCGCGCTGGAACCGGCCCTGGCCGGGGTCGGCGGCGTCTGCCACCTGGCCGCGCTGACCCGGGGACGGGAGTCGGTGGACCGGCCCGAGGCGCACTGGGAGGTCAACCACGGCGGGATGGCGGCCCTGCTGGACGCCCTGGCCGGGCTGCCGGGCCGGGCCAGGGTGGTGTTCGGGTCGACGGCCGCGGTGTACGGGGCGCCGCCGCACCAGCCGATCGACGAGTCGACCGCACCGGCGCCCGGCAACCCGTACGGCGCGTCCAAGCTCGCCGCCGAGGAGCTGCTGCGGGAGCGGGCCGCGAAGGACGAGGTCCAGGCCGTGGTGCTGCGCTGCTTCAACGCGGCCGGCACCGGGGACGTCGACGAGGCCCGGATCATCCCGAAGGCCCTCGCGGTGGCCGCCGGCCGCCACCCCCGGCTGGAGCTGAACGGCGACGGCAGCGTGGTACGGGACTTCGTGCACGTCGAGGACATGGCCCGGGCCTACCTGCTGGCCCTGGAGGCGGCCCGGCCCGGCCCGACCTACAACGTCGGGGCGACCCCGGCGAGCATGCTGGAGATCATCGCCGCGGTGCAGCGGGTGACCGGCCGCCCGGTGCCGGTGGTGCACCGGCCGGCCCAGCCCGAGGCCCCGCGGCTGGTCTCCGACACCACGCTGATCCGGCGGGAGCTGGGCTGGCGCCCCGGGCGCTCGACGCTGGACGAACTGGTCGCGGACGCCTGGCGGTCCACCGCCCGGTGACCCGGCGACGCGTGACACGGTGACAGGTGGGAACGAAGGGACCTGACGGATCGTCGGACAGGCGATGCCGGTGACAGCGAACCCCGAGGAGGACACCGTGCCGGAGCCCACCGAGACCCTCTACCAGGCCGTCGGCGGAATCGACGCGCTACGACGGCTGAGCAACACCTTCTACGACCTGGTGCTGGCCGACCCGGTGCTCGCGCCGGTCTTCGCCGACTTCACCCGCACCCACATCGAGCACGTCGCCGTCTGGCTCGCCGAGGTCTTCGACGGGCCGGCCGACTTCACCGCCGAACTCGGCGGCCACCAGGCCCTGTTGCGCGCCCACCTCGGGCTGTCGATCACCGAGGAGCAGCGCGGCCGCTGGATGGAGCTGATGGGCACCGCCGTCGAACGGGAGCTGCCGGACGACGAACTGCTGCGCACCCGGGTGATGGAGTACTTCGACTGGGGCACCACGATCGCCCGCGAGGTCTCCGCCGAGCCCGTGGGACAGGACCTCGGCGACCCGGGCCCCACCCCGCGCTGGGGGTGGCAGGGCCTGCGCTGAGCCCGGCCGCCCTCCCCGGAGCCGTACCGGGGCCGCCCGCAACCGGCCCCCGGTACCGCCGCCGGCTACTGCTCGCCGGGCAGGTGCAGGTCCCAGCCGACCAGCGCCCGCAGTTGCTCCGCGGTGACGCCCTCCGGCAGCGGGCGCGGGGCGTCGTAGCGGATCGGCGGCTGCCAGCCCTCGTCCTCGGTCCAGCTGCGGACCACCTTCGCCGGGGCTCCCGCGACCACACTGTGGTCCGGGATCTCGCCGCGCACCACGGCGTTGGCGGCGACCACCACGTTGCGGCCGATCCGGGCGCCGGGCAGGATCACCGCGCCGGTGCCGATCCACGAACCGGCCCCGATCTCGACCGGCTCGTTGCGCGGCCACTGCTTGCCGATCGGCAGCTCGGTGTCCCGGTACTCGTGCGCCTGGTCGGTGATGTACACGCCCGGCCCGGTCCACACGTTGTCCCCGAGCACGATCGACTGATGGCCGACCAGGTGACTGCCCCGGCCTATCACGCAGCCGCCGCCGATCCGGACGATCGGCTCGGGACCGAGGTCGAGGCCCGGCAGGAAGCCCGCCGAGATGGTGACCCGCTCGCCGATGATGCAGAACGGCCCGATGGAGATCGACTGCTCGTTGAAGACCGTGCCCAGCGGGAACGCCAGCTTGCTGCCGTCCCCCAGCTCTCCGAACCGGTACGGGCCGGGGTTCTGGTTGGAGACCGCGCCGACCTCCTGCACCCAGCGCCACCCGCGGTGCACCAGCCGCCCGGCGGCACGGCGGCCTCGGGAGCGGGCAGCGGTCAGGAGGGTACGGGTGATCGACATGCGAATACCGTATCCGCCACCGGCCCGGCGTCGGCCGGGCGAGGGATCAACATCACATCGGATCGCTGGCAGACTTCCTCCGTGGAAATCTCCGAACACCTCGACGCCCTGCGCCGCGAGGGCGCCCTGCTGGCCGACACCGCCGACCGCACCGACCTCGACGCGCCGGTGGTGACCTGCCCCGAGTGGCGGCTGCGGGACCTCGTCCGGCACACCGGCCAGGTGCACCGCTGGGCCGCCGCCCACGTCCGGGAGGGCCTCGCGCACCCGCTGGACGACGCCGGCTCGCAGGCCGCCTGGGGTCCGGACCCGGACGACCGCGACCTGGTCGGCTGGTTCCGGGACGGCCACGCCTCACTGGTGGCCGCACTGGAGAAGGCCCCGGCGGACCTGGCGTGCTGGAGCTTCCTGCCCGCGCCGTCCCCGCTGGCCTTCTGGGCCCGCCGGCAGGCGCACGAGACGGCCGTGCACCGGGTGGACGCCGAGTCCGCGACCCGGTCGACCGCCGGATCCTTCGAACCGACCCCCACCGACCCGGCCTTCGCCGAGGACGGCATCGCCGAGCTGCTCACCGGCTTCGTGACCCGGCCCTACGGCCGGCTGCGCAGCGAGCGCCCGCGCACGCTGCTGGTCCGGCCCACCGACCGCCCGGCCGCCTGGCTGGTGACGGTCAGCCAGGACCCGGTGGTGGTGACCGAGGGCGAGGGACCGGCCGACTGCACCGTCGACGGCCGGGCCCACGACCTCTACCTGATGCTCTGGAACCGCCTGCCGGCCGACCGGGTCCGGGCGACCGGGGACCTCGCGGTCCTCGACCTCTGGCAGGACGGCTCGTCGGTCCGCTGGAGCTGACGCGGCCCGGGGATCAGCGCGCCCAGGGCGCCGGACGCTTCTCCAGGAACGCCCGCATCCCCTCCTGGGCCTCCGCCGAGCCGAACAGCCGTGCCGACTGGGCGACCCGCTCCTGCGCGTCCCGCTCGAAGGAGGCGACCACCTCCGTGTTGACCAGCCGCTTCGACTCGGCGAGGCCCTGCGGCGAGCCCAGCCGGACGGCCTCCAGCACCGCCTTGAGCGCCGCCTGCACGTCCTCGGCGGCCTCGGTGATCAGCCCGATCCGGGCCGCCTCGGCGGCCTTGAACGTCTCACCGGTCAGGTAGTAGCGGGAGGCCGCCCGCGGGTCCAGCTTGGGGCGCAGCGGCAGCGAGATCACCGCGGGGGCCAGGCCCAGCCGGACCTCGGTGAAGGCGAAGGTGGAGGCGGGCCCGGCGATCACCAGGTCGGCCGCGCCGAGCAGGCCGAGGCCGCCGGCCCGGACGTGTCCGTCCACCACCACGATCACCGGCTTCGGGCAGTCCACAATGGCGCGCTGGATGTCCACCAGGCCGCGCGGACCGACCGTCGGGTCGTCGCCGGTGGCCTCCGACAGGTCGGCGCCGGCGCAGAACACCTTGCCGGTGTGGCCGAGCACCACCGCCCGCACCGCCGGGTCGGCTGCCGCGTCCGCCAGCCCCTTCGCCAGCTCCGCCATCAGCCGGGTGGAGAGGGCGTTGCGGTTGTGGGGGGAGTCCAGCTCCAGGGTGGTGACCGCGTCGGCGGTGGAGATGCGGACGAAGGGGACTTCGCGGGTCATCGCGGCTGCCTGCTTTCCGGCTGAGGGTGGGTCGGACGGTGGTGACTCTCGCACGAGGCGGTCCGCCGGGGCCAGGGAGCCCCGGAAACCCGCTGGTCGGCGGCGGGTCGGCTCGGGCAGCATGACCGCATGACCGACCGCCTCCTGCTGCTCGCGCCCCGGATCAACGAGACCGGTCTGCAGCTGCTCACCGCCGCCCGCCGACGCGGGATCCACGCCCGTACCGCGACCCGCTGGGAGGTCCCCGCGGAGCTGCGCGGCCTGCGCCCGGCGCACCTGTACGGCGGTCCGCTGTTCGCGGACGCGGTCGGCCGGGACCTGGGCGTCGCGGTGCTGGAGGACCCGCCCGGCTGGCTGCCCGGCCTGCCGTTCGGGCTGACCCGCCGCAAGGTCGAGTGCACCACCCTCGCCGAGGCCCGGGGGCTGCGCCGGCCGGCCTTCGTCAAGCCGCCCAACGACAAGCTGTTCGCCGCCCGGGTCTACCCGGACGGCAGCGGGCTGCCCGGGCCGGACGCGCTGGAGGACGACCTCGCGGTGCTGGTCAGCGACATCGTCACGTTCCGGCGCGAGTACCGGCTGTTCGTCCTGGACGGCGAGGTGCTGACCGGCAGCCGCTACCTGACCGACGGCGGTCTCGACGTCGCGCCGCTGGACGAGGACCCGCACCGCGCCGAGGTCCTGGGCTTCACCGCCGACGTACTGGCCCTCGGCGGGCTGCCCAGCGCCGTGAGCGTCGACGTGGGCCTGCTCGCGGACGGCGGCTGGGCCGTGGTCGAGGCCAACAGCGCCTGGGCCAGTGGCGGTTACGCCTGTGACCCGGACCGGGTGCTCGACGTCGTGCTGCGCGCGGCCGGCCCCGAGCAGGACGTCCGGCCCGCCGATCTCCCGCACCGGCGCGCGCTGCCCACGGTGGTCCGCTGACGGGTGGCTCCGCCGGCCGGCCCGGCCGGGGCCGCCCGTGCGCCGGTGGATCCGGGGCCCGCGCCTCAGACCGCCACGGCCGGCTCCGGCCGGGCCGCGGACCGGGCCTCGGCCCAGCGGACGGTGGGGCCCATCGCCAGGCCGCCCGCGGCGAAGAGGGCCGCGAGGACCGCCCACCCCAGCACGCCCTGGCCGATCACCAGCCAGGTGACCAGGGCCGGGCCGAGCATCAGGGCGGCCGACTGCCCGGTGTTGAAGACGCCCTGGTAGGCGCCGTGCGCGCCCTCACCCGCCAGGTCGTAGCTGAGCGACCAGGTGCCGGCCTGGCCGAGCACCTCGCCCAGTGCCTGGAGGCCGACGCCCGCGACCACCAGCAGCGCGGCGACGGCGGCGGGCACGCCGTGGGCGAGCGCCAGCACCCCGCAGGAGCCGGCGACCAGCAGCCCGCCGCGGCGGAAGGCCCGGGCGGCGGCGGCCGGCCGTTCGACGCCCCGGGCCGCGCGGACCTGGAGGGCGATCACCAGCGCGGTGTTGACCAGCATCGAGCCGGCCACCATGGCGCGGGGCGCCTCGGTCTCCCGGACGATCCACAGCGGCACGCCGACCTCCAGCATGGCGAACTGCAGGGTGAGCACGCCGTTCAGGGCGGTCACCGCGAGGAACGGCAGGTTGCGCAGGGCCGGGTTCGGGCCGCCGGCGGCCGCGTCGGCGGCACCGGCCGGCCGGGCCGCGTCCGGGACCAGCACCGCGAACAGCACCGCGACCACCACGAAGGAGCCGGCGTCGGTGAGCAGCGCCGCCAGGTACGCGCCGCGGGTGTCGGCCTGGAGGGCGATCGCCGCCAGGCAGGCGCCGAGCGCGATGCCGATGTTGGTGACGGACCGCAGGTACGCCCGGCCGGCCACCCGGCCGTCGGGGGGCAGCACCTCGGCGTAGAGCGCGTTGCGGACGGCCGCGGCGCCGCGGTCGGCGACGGCCACCAGGCAGGCGAGCGGGACGAACGCGGCGTACGACCCGACCAGGGTGTAGCCGACGGTGCCGACCGCCTCCACGGTGACCAGCGCGACCAGGACGCGCTTGGCCCCCCACCGGTCGGCCGCCCGCCCGGCGGGGACGCCCGCCAGGACACCGCACAGCCCGGCGGCGGTGAGCCCGAGTCCGACCTGGGCGGCGCCGAAGCCGAGCATCCGGGTGAACCAGAGCACGCCGAGCGTCATCGACAGGCCGCTGCCGAGGGTGTTGACGAAGGTGATCAGGGTGAGCCGGCGCACCATCGGGTCGGGGTGCAGCAGGCGTGCGGGCAGGGTGGTGAGGCCGGCTCGGCCGGCGGTGCTGGCGGTCATGGAAGGATCACATCGCAGCCCGCAGGACAGGCCGTATTCATTTAGGCCGGGGCTGAACCATGGGGGACCGAATGCACCGTTTCCGGCTGGGGCTGGCCGATCTGGCCGCCGCCTCGTTCGCCTGCTCGCCGCTCCAGGAGACCGTGCTGAGCCTGCGGATGTGGACGCACCCGGGGGTGTACGTGCACCAGACGGCGTGGTTCGAGCGGATGCGGCCGGCCTTCGAGCGGATCGACGCCGCCCTGCTGTGCTCGCTGGTGGCGAGCAACCGCTACGTCCCGGACTTCCTCACCCCGCGCCCCGCCGCGCCGTTCCCGGACATCCGCACCGAACTGGCCGAGGTGCGCGCCCTGCCGCCGCAGGAGCTCCCCGCCCAGCTGGCACGGACCTTCCTGCCGCACGACCGGCGGATCCCGCGACCGCTGGCGGACGGGCTGGCGGACCCGGCGCGGCTGCTGGCGAGGATCGCGGACGCGCTGGAGGAGTACTGGGAGGAGTGCCTGAGCCCCCAGTGGTGGCCGCGGGCGAGGTCGGTGCTGCGCGCGGACATCGTGCACCGCTCCCGGGTGCTGGCGGAGCGCGGCGCGGCGGCGCTCTTCGGCGACCTGGACGGTCGGCTGCTGTGGGAGGACGGCGTGCTGACGATCCGCCGGGACTGGGGAAACGGGAACGTGGACGTGGTGGTCGGCCGGCGCGGCCTGGTCTTCCTGCCGACCTGCTTCGCCCGCGGCGCCATCACCTCGATCGGCCAGGACCACCCGCCGACCATCACCTACCCGGCGCGCGGTCAGGGGACCCTGGGCGGGACCGTCCAGCCGCCGCCCGCCACCCGCGCCCTGGAACAGCTGGTCGGTCCGCCGAAGGCCCGACTGCTGGCCCTGCTGTCGGAGCCGTCCTCCACCACCGAGCTGGCCCGGAGGCTCGGCGTCACCCCCGGCGCGGTCAGCCAGCACCTCGCGGTGCTGGCCGCGACCCGGCTGGTCACCCGGGCCCGGCACGGCCGGATGGTGCTGTACGCGCGCAGCCCGCTCGGCGACCGGCTCTGCGAGTGACCCGGCCGCCGGACCTCGCCAACTCCCCTGTGGTCTGGACCTGTTGACGGGAGGTCCCGGTCGGCCTACATTGCGACTGGCTCCCCGGCACCCCTGTACGGATCCCCCACACCACACAGGGAGCACCGATGCTCGTTCGGCCGAGGCACCGCGCCAGGGGCAGACTCCTGGCCCTGCTGGCCTCACTCGTCCTGCCGCTCGCCCTGCTCGCCGCCACCCCCGCGCACGCCGCGGGCCGGCTCACCGCGTCCTTCACCACGGCCGACAACGGATCCTGGTGGAAGGGCACCTTCGTGGTCCGCAACGACAACGCCGCCGCCGTCACCGGCTGGACGCTGGAGTTCGACCTGCCCGCCGGCGTCACCGTCAGCAGCAGCTACAACGGGACGGCCACCGTCAGCGGCCGCCACGTCAGCGCCGTCAACGCGTACTACAACGCCACCGTCCAGCCGTACAGCTTCTGGTTCGTGGCCACCGGCCCGGTCGGCGTCCCCGCCAACTGCCGCATCAACGGCGACAAGTGCGACGGCGGCGCGGACGTGCCGCCCGACCCGCCCGGTACCCCGCAGGTCACCGACACCACCGCGCACACCGTCGCGCTGAGCTGGCCGGCCGCCGCACCCGGCGACTTCCCGATCGCCGGGTACGACGTCCTGTCCGGCAGCACCGTGCTGGCCTCCTCCCCCGCCACCTCGGTCACCGTCACCGGGCTCGCCCCGGCCACCGCCTACGCCCTCGCCGTGCGGGCCCGCGACACCCGGGGCACCACCGGCCCGGCCGGGCCGGCCGTCACCGCCCGCACGGTCGACCCGGCCACCGATCCGACGCCGCCGACCGCGCCCGGCGCGCTGCGCAGCACCGGCGTCACCAGCAGCAGCGTGGCCCTGGCCTGGAACGCCGCCACCGACGACCAGCGGGTCGCCGCCTACGACCTCTACCAGGACGGCACGCCCGTGCAGACCGTCACCGGCACCACCGCGGCCGTGACCGGCCTGTCCCCCGCCACCTCCTACACCTTCGCCGTCCGGGCCCGGGACGCCGCCGACAACGCCTCCCCCGCCTCCGCCCCGCTCACCGTCACCACCGGCGACCTGGCCGGGCCCGGCCGGTACAGCCGGGTCGGGTACTTCGCCCAGTGGGGCATCTACGGCCGCCAGTACTTCGTCAGGAACCTGGACACCTCCGGCAGCGCGGCCAAGCTGGACGTGGTCAACTACGCCTTCGAGAACATCGACCCGGTCAACCTGACCTGCCTGGCCGGGGTCACCAAGGGCACCACCGCCGACCCGCAGGACCCGGACCAGGGCACCGGCGCGGGTGACGCGGACGCCGACTACGCCCGGCCGTTCAGCGCCGCGCAGTCGGTCGACGGGGTGGCCGACGACGGCTGGGGCAGGCTGCGCGGCAACTTCAACCAGCTGAAGAAGCTCAAGGCCAGGTACCCCGGCCTCAAGGTGGTGGTCTCGCTCGGCGGCTGGACGTACTCCAAGTACCTCTCCGACGCGGCGGCCACCGAGGCCTCCCGGCAGAAGTTCGTCAGGTCCTGCGTGGACACCTGGATCAGGGGCAACCTGCCGGTCTACAACGGCGCGGGCGGGGACGGCGCGGCGGCGGGCGTCTTCGACGGCATCGACCTGGACTGGGAGTGGCCCGGCTCCCCCGACGGTCACGCCGGCAACCACTACGCGCCCGCCGACAAGGCCGACCTGACCCTGCTGCTGGCCGAGTTCCGCCGGCAGCTGGACGCCCTCGGCGGCCCGCACCGGCTGCTCACCGCGTTCACCCCGGCCGACCCGGTCAAGATCGGCCAGGGGTGGGACCTCTCGAAGATCTCCCAGTACCTGGACGTGGCCAACATCCAGGGCTACGACTTCCACGGCGCCGGCAGCGACAACTCCTGGGAGCCGAACCGCACCGGCCACCAGGCCAACCTCCACGCCGACACCCAGGACCCGTACGGCTTCCACTTCAGCGTCGACGGCGCGGTGCAGACCTACCTCGCCGCCGGGGTCAACCCGCGCAAGCTGACCATCGGCTTCCCGTTCTACGGCCGCGGCTGGCAGGGCGTCACCGAGGGCGGCGCGAGCGGTGAGTGGCAGGCCGCCGGGGGCGCGGCCCCGGGACAGTTCGCCGAGGAGGCGGGCACCCGCGGGTACCAGAACCTCATCACACAGGTGCCGGGCCTGACCGTCCACCACGACACCCAGTCGGGCTCCACGTACGCCTACACCGGGCCGGGCGGGCAGTGGTGGAGCTTCGACGACCCGTGGGCGATCGCCCAGAAGACCGCCTACCTGAGGTCCAGGAACCTGCTGGGCGCGATGATCTGGGAGATGTCCGGCGACACGCCGTCCGGCACCCTGATCACCGCGCTCGACAACGGGCTGAAGTAGCGCACCGGGCCCCGGGGTTCACCAACCCCGGGGCCCGGTCGGCCTACGGCGTCAGCGGCCGGCGATCGAGGCCAGCTTGCGCGCGGCCCGGTGGTCGCGCATCACCTCGGCGAAGGTGGTGTGCCCCTGGGTCGCCCGGGCGAACGCCCGCCAGGCCGGCTCGATCAGGCAGACCGCCGCGTGGAAGACCTGCGGGCGGCGCTCGAACGCGGCCAGCATCACCTTGCCGGCCCGCATCTCCACGCCCAGCCCGGCCTTGACCGCGAACGCGTAGTTGAGCGCCTGCCGGCGCACCTCCGCCCCGCCGTCCGCCTCGGCGACCTTGACCGCCCACTCTCCGGCCAGCCGGCCCGAGCGCAGCGCGTACGAGATGCCCTCCCTGGTCCACGGCTCCAGCAGCCCGGCCGCGTCGCCGGCCACCAGCACCCGGCCGCGGGACAGCGGCGAGTCCTCGGCCCGGCAGCGGGTCAGGTGGCCCGACTCGACGCTCGGGGTGAAGCCGGACAGGCCGAGCCGGCGGATGTACTCCGCCAGGTACTCCTTGGTCCGCTCGCCGTCACCGCGGGCGGAGATCACACCGACCGTCAGGGTGCCGGAGTCGGTCTTGGGAAACACCCATCCGTACGAGCCGGGCAGCGGGCCCCAGTCCAGGTGGATCCTGCCGGCCCAGTAGCGGGAGACCGACTCGGGGACCGGGATCTCCGCCTCCAGACCGAGGTCGATCTGGTCGAAGCTCACCCCGACGTGCCGGCCGATCCGGCTCGCCGAGCCGTCCGACCCGACCACCGCACGGGCCTCGGCCCGGCGCCCGTCGGCGGTGGTCACGAGGACCGTCCGGCCGTCCTCGCCGTCCTTCGGCTCGACCCCGGTCACCGTGACACCGGTGACCACCACGGCCCCGGCCTGTTCGGCGGCCTGCACCAGGCGCAGGTCGAACTCGTCCCGGTTGACCAGCCCGAACAGCATCCGCCTGGAGCGCCGGGTCCGGGAGAACCTGCCGTTCAGCGCGAAGGTGACGGCGTGGATGCGGTCCTGCAGCGGCAGTTTGAAGTCCGGCGGCAGGCTGTCCCGGGAGAAGCCGATGATGCCGCCACCGCAGGTCTTGTAGCGGGGGTGCTCGGCCTTGTCGAGCAGCAGCACCCGGCGGCCCTGAACGGCCGCGGCGTACGCGGCGGAGGACCCGGCCGGGCCGGCGCCGACCACCACCACGTCCCACACGCCGGCCAACGGGTCGGGCCCGGCGGCCTCGGTGTCGGTCGATTCCATCGGATCCTGCCCAAGCGAGCTACCGGTATCAGTCACATCGGCCAATGGTAGACGCCTCCCGCAAGCCGATCCCCGGCACCGGGTCGACTCGGCGTGCGCGCACGGTCCGCCGCGCGCCCCACCGCGCGGTCCGGCACACGGCCCGTCACCACCCGTACCGCGCAGCGCCCGACGGGCCGGCCGGGCGCCGGGCCCGCGCCACCGCGCCGACCGCGGCCAGCGCCACGGCCACCCCCACGCCCGCCCCGAAGCAGGCCTCGTCCACCACCCCGCCGCGGCGCCGCGCGAGCCGGTGCGCCGCGCCCGCCGCCGCGGCCGCCGCCAGCAGGACGGCCGCCCCCGGCCGGGCGGGTCCCGCGCCCGCGCGGGCGGCGTGGCGGGCCACCAGCACCAGCCCGGCCAGCGAGGTGCCGTACTGCAGGGCGGTGTACAGCGGCACCCCGCCCAGCCGCCGGGTGAGCACCGGCAGGGCCCGTACACCGGCCCGGCCGCGGTGGGTGAAGGAGTCCCAGCCGACGTGCGTCGCCGCGCCCAGCGCCGCGGACAGCGCCACCGGCCCGGGCCCGGGCAGCCGGTCCGGCCGGTCCGCCGGCCGCGCCCCGGTGGCGGGCAGCAGCACCGCCGTCCCGTCCCGCCACAGCCCCCGCCAGCCCGCGACCAGGGCGGTCGCCAGGGCGACGTCCACCGTCGGCACCGCCCACCAACGGTGCGTCAGGCCGCCCGAGCGGTACACCCCCGGTAGCAGCGACTCCGCGAAGAACGGCAGGTCGGGCGCCATCGACCCGGCGACCAGCGCCGGGGCCACCAGCGGCCCGCGCGCCCGGACGCCGCGCAGCAGCGGCAGCACCGCCGCCGGGTGGCTCAGCGTGAACGGCATGCCCCCATCCTCCCCGCGCGGCCGCCCGGCCGCCCGCCGTGTCCGTTGTCGGTGCCGATCGCTACGCTGCCGGCCATGCCCTCCTACTTCCAGCGGTACGCCGGCGGCGAGCACGAGGCCGTCTGGACGGAGCTGCGCGCACTCGGCCCGGTGCCCCCGGCGCTGAGCGAGGACGTCGCGGCGGTCGCCGAGCACACCATGCTCCGGGCCGACCGGCACATCAGCCGGATCGAGGAGCAGCTCGCCGGGCTCGGCTTCGCCCCGGCGTGGCAGGTCCGCGAGCGGTCCACCGCCGACGACCTGGCCGAGCTCGACCGGCTGTCCGGGGAGATCGGCCGGCTGCCGGCCGCGTACGAGGCGGGCCTGCGGGTGCTCGGCGGCGTCTCGTTCGTGGGTGACTGCACCGCCCTCGACCTCGGCCACCGCTCGCACCCCGACCCCGCCGCGGACGGTCCGCGCCGCCGCACCACCGCGGTCTACCCCGATCCGCTGTGGCTGCCGTCGGTGCCGTCGCTGGGCGAGGAGTGGGCGGAGTACCGCGCGGACGCCGACGAGTACCCCGACCTCGCCGCGGACGGCTTCTACCAGGGCTCCCCGGACGAGCTGCACACGGCCAACGTCAGCGGCGCCAGCTTCGACCTCGCCCTCCCGGACGGCAGCGCCGACCCGGTGGTCGACGGCGTCGGCGGCCGGCCCGGGATCACCCTGGTCGAGTACCTGCGCACCTCGATCGCCTGGGGCGGTTTCCCCGGCTGGTCCTTCGCCCCGCCCCAGGAGGTCCCGCCGGCCCTGGCCGCCCTCCGGGCGACCCCGGACTTCTAGGCCCTGTCCGGGACCCCCGGGCGGCGCCGTGCCGGTCAGCCCGCGCCCGCCCCCACCGCCGCGGGCAGTCCGGCCTCCAGGTAGCGCAGGGTGCCGCGGGCGCGCGCCTCCAGGGCCCCGAGCAGCCGCCGGTGACGGTTGGGCGGCAGCAGCCCCGCGGCCTCGTCCGGGGTGACGAACCGCCAGCAGCGCAGCTCGTCCCGGGGCAGCCGGATCCGGGCCACGGCCGCGGCGTCCAGCCGGCCGCCGTCGAACATCAGCCGCAGGCCGCCCCGGCGCGGGCCGGTGCAGGGCTCCCAGTCGACGGCGAGCAGCCGCAGCGCCGCGCCGTCCAGGTGCAGGCCGAGTTCCTCCGCGGTCTCCCGCAGGGCCGCGTCGCTGGGCGCCTCGCCGCGCTCCACGACGCCGCCGGGGAACTCCCAGGACGGCTTGTAGACCGGATCGACCAGCAGGACGCGGTCCAGCTCGTCGAAGAACAGCACGGCGGCGGCCACGGTGTCACCGGTCGCGTCGTCGCTGCGGACGATCGGGCAGCGGGCCTGGCCGCCCTCGACCAGCTCGGCGATGCGTTCGGCGGTGCGGCGCGGCGAGAGCCCGCCGGTGTCGAGCAGCCGGGCGTCGCGGCCGAGCCAGCGTCTGGCGTGACGGTAGTGCGGCAGGTGTTCGAGCGACCACTCGCGGACCCGGGCGCTGCGCTCGGGGTGGTCGGGTTGGTCGTCACGGGCCTCGATCCGGGCGCGCAGGATCGTTTCCTCCAGGTCCAGCACGATGTGGTGCACGGCCAGCCCGCGGGTGGCCAGGGCGCCGAAGATCTCGTCCCGGTAGTCCTCCCGGAGCAGCGTCATCGGCACCACCAGGGGCCCGGGCACCTCGGCGAGCAGGGCCGCCGCGACCTCGGGGACCAGCCTGCGCCAGGACGGCAGGTCCTGGTAGTCGGAGACCGGGACGAACCGGTCCGCCGGCAGCAGGGCGCGCAGCCCGTCGCCGACCCGCTCGGGGTCGAAGAGCAGGCTCCCGGGCAGCAGCTCCACCAGCTCGCGGCAGGCGCTCGTCTTGCCCGCCCCGAACGGGCCATTGACCCAGACGATCACAGTTCCCCCTGTCGTCGGCCCACCCCGGCGCGGACGCGCCGGGCGGCGGACGCCCGCACCGTCCGGCGCCCGCACCACCTCAGGTGGTACCCGCGCCTGCCCGGTCCCCATGCGTGCGCCTTCGCGCCGGTCGTCTCCGCCGCACGCTCCGCCGGTCCGCCGGGCGTTCCCCGGCCGTTCCCCGCGCCGGTCCGGCGGGGGATCCGACAGCGGGCCTAGGCCTCCGGCCCGGCCTCCAGCAGCTGCTTCTTCAGCACCTTGCCCATCGCGTTGCGCGGCAGCTCGTCCACCAGGACGACCCGCCGGGGCCGCTTGTGGACGGACAGCCGCTCGGCCACGAAGGAGGTCAGCTGGTCCCCGGTCACCGCGCCGTCGGCGATCACGTAGGCGACGACGGCCTGGCCGAGGTCGCCGTCGGGGGCACCGACCACGGCGGCGTCGGCGACGGCCGGGTGGTCCCGCAGGGCCGCCTCGACCTCACCCGCGCCGATCCGGTACCCGCCGCTCTTGATCAGGTCGACCGAGGCACGGCCGACGATCCGGTGGAAGCCGTCGGGGCCGATCACGGCGACGTCCCCGGTCCTGAACCAGCCGTCGGCCGTCCACGACTCGGCGTCGGCGTCCGGCCGTCCCAGGTACCCGTCGAACAGGGTCGGCCCGGCGACCTGGAGCTCGCCGACCGACTCGCCGTCGTGCGCGAGCGGCGCGCCGTCCTCGCCGACCAGCCGGGTGCGCACCCCGTCGACCGGCAGGCCGACGCTGCCGGGACGGCGCTCACCGGCGGCCCGGGTGGAGACGGTGATCAGCGACTCGGTCATCCCGTAGCGCTCGATCGGGGCCTGCCCGGTGAGAGCGGTGAGCCGTTCGAAGACCGGCACCGGCAGCGGGGCGCTGCCGGAGACCAGCAGCCGGGAGCCGGCCAGCGCGCGGGCCGCCGACGCGTCCGCCGCCACTCGCGACCAGACCGTCGGCACGCCGAAGTACAGGGTGCCGCGCGCCCCGGCGTACGCCGCCGGCGTGGGGCGGCCGGTGTGCACAAGCCGGCTCCCGGTGCGCAGCGCGCCGAGGACCCCGAGCACCAGGCCGTGCACGTGGAACAGCGGCAGACCGTGCACCAGGGTGTCGTCGGCGGTCCACTGCCAGGCGGCTGCGAGGGCGTCGAGGTCCGCGGCCACCGCCGAGCGGGAGATCAGCGCCCCCTTGGGCGCGCCGGTGGTGCCGGAGGTGTACAGGACGAACGCCGTGCGCTCCGGCGCGGGCTCCACGAACGCGCCCCTCGAACGCGCCGTCAGGTCGACCGGCAGCACCTCGATGTCCTCGGCGCCCTCGCCCGCAGGTACGGCCAGCAGGGCCGCACCCGAGTCGCGCAGGATGTGGGCGCGCTCCTTGGGCCCGGAGTCCGGCGGCAGCGGTACCACCGGCACCCCGGCCAGCAGTCCACCGACCACCGCCACCACCGTCTCGACGGTCGCCCGGGCCAGCACGGCCAGCGCCGGAGCCCCAGCCGCCCGCTCCGCCACCGCGCCCGCCGCGCCGAGCAGCTGCTCGCGCGACATCGCCCGGCCGTCGACCAGCAGCGCGTCCGCCGCGTCTTCGAAGCCACCCTCAAGTGCCGTCAGCAGTCCCATGTCCGGGAGCCTACCGGCGGCCCGGCGGGCGCGGCGGCCCGATCACGGCGCGGTCGACCGGGACGCGAGCGCCGGTCCACACCGGTCCCGGCCGCCCGGGCACGCGGGGGGGCGGGGCGGCCGGGCACGCCGAAGGGCGCGGCCCCCGGGTGGGAGCCGCGCCCTTCGGCCGTGCGGGAGGTGCTCAGCCCTTGCGGGACTTGACCTCGCCGGTCAGCTGCGGGAGGACGGTGAACAGGTCACCGACCACGCCGTAGTCGACCAGCTCGAAGATCGGCGCCTCGGGGTCCTTGTTCACGGCCACGATGGTCTTCGAGGTCTGCATGCCGGCCCGGTGCTGGATCGCGCCGGAGATGCCCGCCGCGACGTACAGCTGCGGCGAGACCTGCTTGCCGGTCTGGCCGACCTGGTTGCTGTGCGGGTACCAGCCGGCGTCCACCGCGGCGCGCGAGGCGCCGACGGCCGCGCCGAGCGCGTCCGCGAGCTCCTCGACCACGCCGAAGCCGTCCTTGGCGCCGACGCCCCGGCCGCCGGAGACCACGATCGCGGCCTCGGTCAGCTCCGGGCGGCCCGAGGAGACCCGCGGGGTGCGCGAGGTGACCTTGGCGGCCTTGCCGGTGAACTCGACGGTCACGTTCTCCACGGCGCCGGCGGCCGCGGCGGCCTCGGGGCTGGTGGAGTTGGGCTTGACGGTGATGACCGGCGCGCCCTTCGAGACCTTGGACTTGACCTGGAAGGAGGCCGCGAACACCGACTGGGTGGCGACCGGACCGCCGTCGCCGGCCTCCAGGTCGACGGCGTCGGTGATGATGCCCGAGCCCAGGCGGAGCGCGACGCGGGCCGCGATCTCCTTGCCCTCGCCCGAGGAGGTGACCAGCACGGCGGCGGCGTCGGCGGCCTTGGCGATCTGCGTCAGCGCGTCGACCTTCGGCACCACCAGCAGGTCGGCGAACTCGGCGCCGTCCGCGACGTACACCTTGGCGGCGCCGTACTCGCCGGCCTTGGCGGCGATCTCGGCGGCGGCCGAACCGGCGCCCAGGACCACGGCCGAGGGCTCGCCGATGCGGCGGGCCAGGGTCAGCAGTTCGAGGGCCGGCTTGCGGACCACACCGTCGGCGTGGTCGACGAGAACGAGAATCTCACCCATTGCTCAATGTCTCCTGTATCTCCTGGCTGCCGCGCGCATCGGCGTGCGGCAGCCACCACGTCCAACGGGTCAGATGAACTTCTGCTCGGCGAGGAAGGTGGCGAGCTGCTTGCCGCCCTCGCCCTCGTCCTTGACGACGGTGCCGGCGGTGCGGGCCGGGCGGGCCGCGACGGCCTCGACGGCGGTCCAGGAGCCGGCCAGGCCGACCTCGTCCGCCTCGATGCCCAGGTCGTCCAGGTCCAGCGACTCGACCGGCTTCTTCTTGGCGGCCATGATGCCCTTGAAGGACGGGTAGCGGGCCTCGCCGGACTGGTCGGTGACCGACACGACGGCGGGGAGCTCGGCCTCGACCTGCTCGGTGGCGGCGTCGCCGTCGCGGCGGCCCTTGACCACGCCGCCCTCGACCGACACCTCGGAGAGCAGGGTGACCTGGGGCAGGCCCAGACGCTCGGCCAGCAGGGCCGGGAGGACGCCCATGGTGCCGTCGGTGGAGGCCATGCCGCAGACGACCAGGTCGAAGCCGACCTTGTCCAGGGCCTTGGCGATGATCGCGGAGGTGCCGATCACGTCGCTGCCGTGAATGTCGTCGTCGTTGACGTGGACGGCCTTGTCGGCACCCATGGAGAGGGCCTTGCGCAGGGCGTCCTTGGCGTCGTCCGGGCCCACGGTCAGGACGGTGACCTCGGCGTCGCCGGAGGCCTCGGCGATGCGGAGCGCCTGCTCCACGCCGTACTCGTCCAGCTCCGAAAGGAGGCCGTCGACGCCCTCCCGGTCGGTGGTGGTGTCGTCCGCGAAGCGACGGTCACCGGTCGCGTCGGGCACGTACTTCACACAGACAACGATCCTCAAGCTCACGGCCTGTCTCCTGTACTGGTCTCGTCCGGCGGCTGCGGCTGTGCAATGGGCGGAAGTCAGGCTTCCGGGCCCACGCGGGCTGCGTCTTCCTGAGCCCGGCCGGAACTTCCTGGCAGCATACTCGCCAGTAGCTTAGCCGTCACTACTGGCCAGTAGCTTAGCGCTGCCCGGGCCCCGGCCGACCGCCCGGCACCCCGTCCGCGGCCCGGACGGCGGCCCGGGCGAGCAGGGGTGCAGAGCGGCTGCACTGCCGTCTTCGCCCCATCCTGCCCCAGTGCGCGCCGCATACCACCTGACTGGGCGGCAGATCGGCTGTGAGATTGAAGGTCTTGACAGCCCGGCGGCTGACGGTGGCTCCGGCGGCCACCCGTCCGCGGGTCGGGGAAGCGGTTCAGACCGCCGCGCCGAGGGCCGCGATCACGTCCGCGCGCCGCGGCTGACCGGCCGCCCGGCGGACCACCCGCCCGCCGGAATCCAGCACCAGGACGGTCGGCGTCCGCAGGATCTCCAGCCGCCGCACCAGCTCCAGGTGCTCCTCGGCGTCCACCTCGACGTGCTCCACGCCCTCCACCATCGCGGCCACCTCGGCCAGCACCCGGCGGGTCGCCCGGCAGGGCTGGCAGAACGCCGTCGAGAACTGGACCAGCGTCGCCCGTTCCCCCAGCCCGGCGCCCAGCTCGGCGGCCGACACCCGCACCGCACCGTCCTTCGCCCGCACCCGCAGCCTTCCGTCCCGCGCGGCGCGCCACAGCCCGAAGGCGCTCGCCACCGCGAGCACGACACCGCACACCACCAACCCGGTCACCCGTCCAGTGTGCGGCACCGCGCCCCGCGATCGACCGGCGAGTGCCCCGGCGCGTACCATCGCCGCGTGGACCCCCGCCCCGCCCGGACGCCCCGGCTGACCACCCGCCGCGTGGTCGACCTGTGCCGGGCCACCGCATCGCGCTGTCGCTGACCGCCCACCGCCGTCAGCCCACCAGCCGTGCCACCCCGGAGCCACCCGTGCAGATCGACCCCCGCGGCCCGCGATTCGCCGCCGCACTCACCAGCCTCCTGCTCGCCGCCGTCCTGATCACCGGCAGCGGCGCCCTGCTCGCCGTCCAGACCGCCGTCTTCGCCGCCGGCGCCCTGGCGGGCCTGCGGTACTCCCCGTACGGCCTGCTCTACCGCACCCTGCTGCGGCCGCGGCTCGGCCCGCCCGCCGAACTGGAGGACGCCCGACCGCCCCGCTTCGCCCAGGGCGTCGGGCTCGTCTTCGGCCTCATCGGCACCGTCGGCCACCTGGGCGGCGTGCCCTGGCTCGGGACGGCCGCCACGGCCCTCGCGCTGGCCGCCGCCTTCCTGAACGCCGCCTTCGGCTACTGCCTCGGCTGCGAGCTGTACCCGCTGCTGCACCGCGGCCGCGCCCGGCTGACCGCCACCCGGAACACCGCCGGCTGAGCGGGCCGCGGCAGCGGATCCCCCCTCGCGGACGGCCTCAGGTGACAGAGGGCACCCCTTCGAGGGATCATCTCGGAGTAAACACACCCGTGGCCGCTGCCGCGTGCCGCGTCTCGGACGGCCCCGACCTGCGCCCCGGGTACCACCTGACCGGGCACCAGCCCGTGGGAAGTAGGGCTGACGTGGCAGAGTTCGTGTACCCGCCGGTGATCCGTGCCGCACTCACCTGCTTCCGTGCGCTGGACGTACGGATCAGCATCGTCGGCGCGGAGAACATCCCCGCGACCGGCGGAGCCGTGCTGGTGAGCAACCACATCAGCTACCTCGACTTCCTCTTCGCCGGGCTCGGTGCCTTCAAGGGCGGCAAGCGCAAGACCCGCTTCATGGCCAAGGACGACGTCTTCAAGCACGCCGTCTCCGGCCCGCTGATGCGCGGCATGAAGCACATCCCGGTGGATCGCACCGACGGCCAGCCGGCGTACGAGGCCGCGGTCCGGGCCCTGCGGGAGGGCGAGGTGGTCGGTGTCTTCCCCGAGGCCACCATCAGCCGCTCCTTCACCCTGAAGAAGTTCAAGACCGGCGCCGCCCGGATGGCCGCCGACTCCGGCGCCCCGCTGCTGCCGGTGATCCTCTGGGGCACCCAGCAGCTCTGGACCAAGGGCCGCCCCAAGACCCTCACCAAGCGCCACGTCCCGGTCACCATCATGATCGGCGAGCCGATCCGGCTCACCCCCGAGGACAAGCCCGTGATGGTCACCCGCCGCCTGAGGGCCGCGATGACCGAGATGCTCGACCGCGCCCAGCGCGACTACCCCGGCAAGCCCGCCGGCCCCGAGGACAGCTGGTGGCTGCCGGCCCACCTCGGCGGCACCGCGCCGACCCTGGAGGTCGCCGAGGCCGAGGACGAGGCGGAGGCCGCCGAGAAGGCCGCCCGCCGCGCCGAACGCTGACCGTCCGTCGGTGGGGCCCGCCCGGTGCGGACCCCACCGGCGTCCCCTCCCCGCGATCCCGCTCTCCCCGACTCCGGCCTCCCGGACTCCCCGCTCCCCCACGGCAGTCGGGCTTCCCCCGCCCGCCCGGTTGAGGTAGACCTGACACGGTGCCAGCCGCTCAGCGGCCCGTTCCGAGCAGGGAGACCACCATGCCCGAGATCTCGCACCGCATCGTCCGATCGGCCGGCGGCCTCGACATGCGCATCGCGGAGGCGGGCACCGGCCCCCTCGTCCTGCTGCTGCACGGCTTCCCAGAGAGCTGGTACTCCTGGCGGCACCAGCTGACCGCCCTCGCCGAGGCCGGCTACCACGCCGTCGCCCCCGACCAGCGCGGCTACGGCGCCACCGGCGGCCCCGACGCGGTCGACCAGTACAGCATCCTCCACCTCGCCGGCGACGCGCTCGGCCTGCTCCCGGCCCTCGGCGCGAACCGCGCGGTGGTGGTCGGCCACGACTGGGGCGCCCCGGTCGCCTGGCACACCGCACTGCTGCGGCCCGACCTGGTCCGCGGCGTCGTCGGCCTCTCGGTGCCGCCCCTCCCCCGCGGCGACCACCGCCCCCTCTCGATGCTGCGCCAACTGCCCGGCGACCCGCACTACATGGTCT
The DNA here is from genome assembly GCF_044740765.1 of Kitasatospora sp. NPDC088346. NCBI lineage: Bacteria > Bacillati > Actinomycetota > Actinomycetes > Kitasatosporales > Streptomycetaceae > Kitasatospora > Kitasatospora sp. NPDC088346. The sequence goes on along the minus strand of NZ_JBIURH010000033.1, from coordinate 605 downwards.
ACTTCCAGCAGTCCGGCCCGGCCGAGACCGAGCTCGGCCGCGACCTGCCGACCACCTTCCGCCGCCTCTTCGGCGGCCGCGCCCGCCTCCACGACAGCGGGCTGCCCCTGGTGCCCGAGGACGGCGGATTCCTGGACGTCTTCGACGACCCGGCCGAGCTCCCGGACTGGCTCACCGAGGCCGACATCGCCTTCTACACCGCCGAGTTCGCCGCCCACGGCTTCGCGCGACCGCTGAACTGGTACCGCAACCTGGACCGCAACTGGGAGCTCACCGCCGCCTGGCACGGCGCCCGGATCGAGCCGCCCGCCCTGCTCGTCGCCGGCGAGCACGACCTGGTGGTCGCCAACCCCCGCACCCGGGCCGCCCTCGCCGAACTCCACCACCACGTACCCCGGCTGCAGGAGACGCTCTGGCTCCCCGGCACCGGCCACTGGACCCAGCAGGAACGCCCCAAGGAGGTCAACGAGGCCCTGATCCAGTTCCTCCAGGGCCTCGACTGATCGGGTGCGGGAATGCGAAAAGCCCCTCCCGGGTGACCCGGGAGGGGCTTCTCTGAAAGATTGTTCGGCGGCGTCCTACTCTCCCACAGGGTCCCCCCTGCA
>NZ_JBIURH010000032.1:0-78280 GCF_044740765.1 Kitasatospora sp. NPDC088346 | reverse complement strand
CCGCCACCACCATCCCCACCCTCCGCCGCAACGAAGGCCACACCACCCGCCTCCTCCACTCCCTCGCCCACGCCTGGACCCACGGACTCCCCATCAACTGGCGCCTCACCGGAACCGGGCACCAGCACACCGAGCTCCCCACCTACCCGTTCCAGGAGCAGCGGTTCTGGCTCGATGCGCCGACCAACAGCCGGGACGTGGTCGCGTCCGGGTTGCGCAGTACGGGGCATCCACTGGTCGGGGCCGCCGTCGAGATCGCCGACACCGGCGAAACCCTCCTCACCGGCCGCCTCTCCCTGCACACCCACCCCTGGCTCGCCGACCACACCGTCAACGGCACCACCCTCCTCCCCGGCACCGCCTTCCTCGAACTCGCCCTCCGCGCCGCCGACGAAACCGACACCCCCCACCTCGAAGAACTCACCCTCCAAACCCCCCTCACCCTCCCCACCACCACCCCCCTCCACCTCCAGATCCGCACCACCACCCCCGACCCCACCGGCCACCGCACACTGGACATCCACTCGCGGCCGGAAGGCTCGACCGAGCCGTGGACGCCGCACGCCACCGGTGTGCTGGCCCCCGAACCGGCCGCTCCCGAGCGGGAGACGGCCGATCAGCCCTGGCCGCCCGTCGGCGCGGTGCCCGTGCCCGTCGACGGGTTGTACGAGCGCTTCGAGTCCTTCGGCTACGGCTACGGCCCCGCATTCCGGGGTCTGACGGCGGCCTGGCGGCTCGGCGACGAGGTGTTCGCCGAGGTGCGGCTGCCGCAGGAACAGCACGGCCAGGCGGCCGCGTTCGGCCTGCACCCGGCGCTGCTGGACGCGGCCCTGCACGGTCTGTGGCTGGTGCCGAAGGACGGCGAGGAGCAGCGGGAGGAGCCGGGGACGGCCCGGCTGCCGTTCTCCTGGACGGGGGTGCGACTGTACGCCTCGGGTGCGACCTCGCTGCGGGTGCGGCTGGCGTACGACGCGACCGGCTCGGTCTCGGTCGAGGCCGCCGACCCCGAGGGGCGGCCGGTCGCCTCGGTGGACTCGCTGGTGATCCGGCCGGTCGCGCTGGACGCGCTGCGGGCCGCCGGCGCGGGGCGGGGCGACTCGTTGTTCCGTCTGGAGTGGCAGCCCGTCGATCCGGTGGCGGCCGGCGGGTCGTGCGTGGGCGTCGCGCTGGGCGAGGAGCTGCCCCGGGACACCGCGACGGCCGTGCTGGTGCGCTGCGAGCGGGCCGGCGAGGCCGGGCCGGCGGCGGTGCGGGCGGCGCTGGCCGAGGCGCTGCGGCTGCTCCAGGCGTGGCTGGCGGACGAGGACCGGGCCGGCTCGACGCTGGTCGTCGCGACCGCGTCGGCGGTGGCGACGGGCCCCGCCGAGGGGGTGGACGACCTGGTGGCGGCGGCCGTCCGGGGTCTGGTCCGCTCGGCGCAGTCCGAGCACCCGGACCGGATCGTGCTGGTCGACACCGACGACCCGGACGGCCTGGCCGCCCTGGCGCCGTCGCTGGTGGCGCTGCGCGAACCGCAGCTCGCGGTCCGCCGGGGCACCGTCCTGGCCGCCAGGCTGGTGCGGGCCGCGGTGGCCGAGCCGCGGCCGTTCGTCCCCGCCGAGGGCGGCACGGTGCTGGTGACCGGTGCGGGCGGGGTGCTGGGCTCGCTGGTGGCGCGGCACCTGGTGACGGCGTACGGCGTGCGGCACCTGCTGCTGGCCGGGCGGCGCGGGACCGGGGACCCGGCGGCCGTCGCGCTCGCCGCCGAACTGGGCGCGCTGGGCGCCGAGGTGACGGTGGCGGCCTGTGACGTCGCCGACCGGGAGTCGGTGCGGCGGCTGCTCGCGGCCGTACCGGACGCGCACCCGCTGACGGCGGTGGTGCACTCGGCCGGGGTGCTGGACGACGGCGTGATCGGGTCGCTGACGCCCGAGCGGCTGGACACCGTCCTGCGGCCCAAGGTGGACGCGGCGCTGCACCTGGACGAGCTGACGCGGGGTCTGGAGCTGTCCGCGTTCGTGCTGTTCTCCTCGGCGGCCGGAACGGTCGGCAGCGCCGGCCAGGGCGGCTACGCGGCGGCCAACGCGTTCCTGGACGCGCTCGCCCAGCGGCGCCGGGCGGCCGGTCTGGCCGGGCAGTCGCTGGCCTGGGGCCTGTGGGAGCAGCGCAGCGCGCTGACCGGGACGCTGGACGCCACCGATCTGCGGCGGCTCGGCCGGGGCGGCGTCGCGGCGATCTCCGCCGAGGAGGGCCTGGCGCTGTTCGACACCGCGCTCGGCTCGGCGGACGCGCTGCTGCTGCCGGTCAAGATGGACCTGGCCCGGTTGCGGGCCGGATCCGGGCCGGACGGGGTGCCAGCGCTGTTCCGGCGGCTGGTGCGCGGTGCGCCGCGCCGGGTGGCGGCCGCGGCGGACGCGGCCGAGGCCGACTCGCTGCGCCGGCGCCTCGCCCTGCTGGGCGTGGAGGCCCGTGCGGCGGCGGTGGTGGAGCTGGTGCGGGCCAGGGTGGCGGAGGTGCTCGGCCACGACGGGCCGGAGGCGGTCGACCCGGAGCGGGCCTTCAAGGAGGTCGGCTTCGACTCGTTGACCTCGGTCGAGCTGCGCAACCGGCTGAAGGCGGCGACCGGGCTGCGGTTGCCCGCGACGCTGGTGTTCGACCACCCGAGTCCGGTGGCGGTCGCGGCGTACCTGGCGGAGCGGCTGGTCCCGGCCGGGCCGGTGGCGCCCGCCGGGCCCACCGGGCGCGACCCGGAGCTGCGCCGGCTGCTGGCCGGCATCCCGATGGAGCGGCTGCGGGAGGCCGGGCTGCTGGACCGCCTGCTGGCCCTGGCCGGGCCCGCCCCGCACGGTGCCGGGCCGCACACCTCCGGTCCGGACGTCGCCGCCGGGTCGGCGACCGGCGCCGGGATCGAGTCCATGGACGTCCAGGACCTGGTCCGGATGGCGCTGGACGGCGACCGTGCCTGATTCCCCCCGTCCCCAGCCGGAGAACGAACGGAGCACCATGCACACCGACCAGGTGGTCGAGGCCCTGCGGGCGTCGCTGCTCGCCAACGAACGGCTGCGGGAGGAGAACCGGGCGCTCGCCGACCGGGCCGCCGAGCCGGTCGCGATCGTCGCGATGAGCTGCCGCTACCCCGGTGGTGTGCACTCCCCGGAGGACCTGTGGGAGCTGCTGGCCGCCGAGCGCGACGCGGTGACCGGTTTCCCGGCCGACCGGGGCTGGGACGTCGACGGGCTGTTCGACCCGGACCCGGACGCGCCCGGCACCTTCTACACCCGGTACGGCGGGTTCCTGCACGACGCCGCCGAGTTCGACCCCGGCTTCTTCGGGATCTCGCCGCGCGAGGCCCTCGCCATGGACCCGCAGCAGCGGCTGCTGCTGGAGACGGCCTGGGAGGCGGTCGAGCGGGCCGGCATCGACCCGCTGTCGCTGCGCGGCAGCGCCACCGGGGTGTACGCGGGCGTGATGTACAACGAGTACTCGGCCCGGCTGACCAGCATTCCGGCGGAGCTGGAGGGCTTCCTCGGGACGGGCAGCGTGCCGAGCATCGCGTCCGGGCGGGTGGCGTACACGCTGGGCCTGGAGGGTCCGGCGGTGACCCTGGACACCGCCTGCTCGTCCTCGCTGGTGGCGATCCACCTGGCCTGCCGGGCGCTGCGGGCCGGCGAGATCGGGCTGGCGCTGGCGGGCGGGGTGACGGTGATGTCGACGCCCGGCCTGTACGTGGGGTTCAGCCGGCAGCGCGGGCTGGCGCCGGACGGGCGGTGCAAGTCCTTCGCGGACGGCGCGGACGGCGCCGGGTTCGGTGAGGGCGTCGGCCTGCTGCTGCTGGAGCGGCTCTCGGACGCCCGCCGGCTCGGGCACCCGGTGCTGGCGCTGGTCCGCGGCTCGGCCGTCAACCAGGACGGCGCCAGCAACGGCCTGACCGCACCCAACGGGCCGTCCCAGCAGCGGGTCATCCGGGCCGCCCTGGCCGACGCCGGGCTGACCGCCGCCGACGTGGACGCGGTGGAGGCGCACGGCACCGGCACCCGGCTCGGCGACCCGATCGAGGCGCAGGCCCTGCTCGCCACCTACGGCCAGGACCGCCCCGAGCACCTCCCCCTGCTGGTCGGCTCGTTGAAGTCCAACCTGACGCACACCCAGGCCGCCGCCGGCGTCGGCGGGGTGATCAAGACGGTGCTGGCGATGGCGCACGGGATACTGCCGAGGAGCCTGCACCTGGACCGGGCGTCCACCCGGGTGGACTGGTCGGACGGCGCCGTGGAGCTGCTCACCGAGGCACGGCCGTGGCCGGAGACCGGGCGGCCGCGCCGGGCGGGCGTGTCCTCGTTCGGGGCCAGCGGCACCAACGCCCACCTGGTGCTCGAACAGGCCTGGCCCACCGCCGGGGCGCAGGAGCCGGGGCGGGAGGCGGCGCGGGAGGCGGCGGCCGACGGCCCGGCGGCCTGGCTGCTGTCGGCCCGTACCCCGGCCGCGCTCCGGGCCCAGGCCGCCCGCCTGCACGCCCACCTGGGCGGGGCCCCCGCCGAGGGCGCCCCCGCCGAGAGCGCCCGCGCCGTGGGCCGGGCGCTGGCGCTCGGCCGGCCGGCCTTCGCCGAGCGGGCCGTCCTGGTGGGCGAGGACCGCACGGACCTGCTGTCCGCGCTGGCGGCGCTCGCCGAGGACGACGGCGCCCCCGCCACCGTCCGGGGCACCGCCCCGCAGGGCAGTCGCCGGCCGGTGTTCGTCTTCCCCGGCCTGGGCGCCCAGTGGCCCGGGATGGCGGCCGAACTGCTGGACTCCTCACCGGAGTTCGCCGCGAGGATGGCCGACTGCGAACGGGCCCTGGCACCGTACCTGGACTGGTCGGTGACGGACGTGCTGCGCACCGGGGACCCGCTGGAGCGGGTGGAGGTGCTCCAGCCGGTGCTGTTCGCCGTGATGGTGTCACTGGCCGGGGTGTGGATCGCGCACGGGGTGCGACCGGCCGCCGTGGTCGGCCACAGCCAGGGCGAGGTCGCGGCGGCCTGCGTCGCCGGGCTGCTGTCGCTGCCCGACGCGGCCCGGGTGGTGGCGCTGCGCAGCCGGGCGCTGGCCGGGGCCACCGGCGGCAGCGGCATGGCGACGGTGCTGCTGCCCGCCGAGGAACTGGCCGCGCGGCTGACGCCGTACGGCGGCGCGGTGTCGCTGGCGGCCGTGAACGGGCCGCGGGTGGCGGTGGTCGCGGGCGAGGCCGGGGCGGTCGGCCGGCTCCAGGCGGAGCTGGCGGCGGACGGCGTGCTGGCCTGGCGGATGCCGGTCGACTACGCGTCCCACTCGGCGGCCGTGGACGCGCTGCGCGAGGGCCTGTGCGCCGACCTCGACGGGATCGCGCCGCGGGCCGGGAGCGTCCCGATGGTCTCCACGGTGGACGTCGGCCCGGTCGGGGCGGGCGACCTCACCCCGGAGTACTGGTTCCGCAACCTGCGCGGCACGGTTCACTTCCACGCCGCCGTCCAGGAGTTGCTGGCCGCCGGCCACCGGACCTTCCTGGAGGTCAGCCCGCATCCGACGCTGACCTTCGGCATCGAGGACACCGTGGCGGACGCGGCCGCCGGCGAGGCCGTGGTGCTCGCCACCCTGCGGAAGGACGACGGCGGGCCGCGCCGGCTGCTGTGCGCGCTCGGCGAGGCGCACGTGCGGGGGCTCGCCGTCGACTGGCGGCCGGTGTTCGCGGACGTACCGGCCCGCCCGCTCGCCCTGCCGACGTACCCGTTCCAGCGGCAGCGCTACTGGCTGGACGCACCGCCGGCCGGCGGCGACCCGGCCTCCGCCGGGCAGCACGCGCTCGGCCACCCGCTGCTCACCGCCCTGGTCGAACTCCCGGACGGCGAGGGCGTGGTGTGCACCGGGCGGCTGTCCCCGGCGGCGCAGCCGTGGCTGGCCGACCACGCCGTCTCGGGCACCGTGCTGCTGCCGGGTGTCGCCTACCTGGAGCTGGCCACCGCGGCCGGCACCCGGCTGGGCTGCCCGCTGGTGGAGGAGCTGACGCTGGCGGCGCCGCTGGTGCTACCGCAGGAGGGCGGGCCGGTGCAGCTGCGGCTGTCGGTGGGCGGCCCGGACGGGCAGGGCCGCCGCGCGGTCGAGTTCCACTCCCGGGCGGAGGACGGCGGCCCCGGCGAGCCCTGGCGGCGGCACGCGGGCGGGCTGCTCGCCCCGGCCGCGGAGGCCCCCGCTGACGACTCCCCCGGCGGATCCGCCGACGACCCGGGTGCCTGGCCGCCCGCCGGCGCCGTCCCGCTGCCGGTCGCGGACTGCTACCGGGGCTTCGAGGCCCGGGGCATCACGTACGGGCCGGCGTTCCGGGGGCTGCGGGCCGCCTGGCGGCGCGGGGGCGAGGTGTTCGCCGAGGTCGCCCTGCCGGACCACATCGCGCCGCAGGCCGGGTTCGGCGTCCACCCGGCGCTGCTGGACGCCGCGTTGCAGACCGTCGGGCTGCGCGCCGACGAGCCGGGGGCGCAGCCGGGCGGCGTGCCGCTGCCGTTCTCCTGGCAGCGGGTGAGCGTGACCCGCAGCGAGGAGCCGGTGCTGCGGGTACGGCTGGTCCCGGACGGCCCGGACGCGGTGTCGGTGCGGATCACCGACCCCGCCGGGCGGCCGGTCGCCGAGGTCGGCTCGCTGGTGATGCGGACCGCCTCCTTCGACTCGCTGCGGACCCCCGGGCGGTCGATGTTCGAGCTGGCCTGGGCGCGGATCGCCGACACCCCGCTCCCCGTACCGCGCTGGGCACCGGCCGGGGGGATCGACGAGCGGACGGCCGGGTTGCTGCCGGAGGGGCCCGCGGCGGAGGGGCTGCCGACCGAGGCCCCGCAGCTCCTACTGCTGCCCTGCCCGCCGGTGCCGGCCGGGGCCGGGCCGAAGGAGCTGCTCGCGGTGGTCGGCGGGGTGCTGACCGCCGTTCAGGACCACCTCGCCGACCCGGTGGCCGCCGGCACCCCGCTGGTGGTGCTCACCCGCGGCGCGGTCGACCTCGGACCGGCGGAACCGGTGGACCTGGCCGGTGCGGCCGTCTGGGGGCTGCTGCGCTCCGCGCAGCTGGAGCACCCGGGCCGGTTCGTGCTGCTGGACACCGACGGGCCCGCCGGCACGGCCCGGGCCATGGCCGCCGCACTCCGCGGCGAGGAGCCGCAACTCGCGGTCCGCGACGGCGTGCTGTCCGCGCCCCGGCTGGTGCGGCCCGCCGGCCCGGGCCCGGACGCGCCCCCCGCCGACCGCTTCGACCCGGCCGGGACGGTGCTGCTGACCGGCGGGGGCGGCACCCTGGCCGGTCTGCTGGCCCGGCACCTGGTCACCGCGCACGGCGTCCGGCACCTGCTGCTGCTCGGCCGCCGGGGCGCCGACACGCCGGGCCTGCCGGAGCTGGTCGCGGACCTGACCGCCGAGGGCGCCGAGGTGACGGTGGCGGCCTGCGACGTGACGGACCGCCGGCGGCTGGCCGAGGTGCTGACCGCCGTCCCGGAGCGCCACCCGCTGCGCGCGGTGGTGCACACCGCCGCCGCCCTGGACGACGGCGTGCTGGAGTCGCTCACCCCGCAGCGGCTGGCCGGTGTCCTCGGCCCGAAGCTGGAGGGCGCCCGGCTGCTGCACGAACTGACGGCCGGCGCCGACCTGACCGCGTTCGTGGTCTTCTCGTCGGCCGCCGGAGTGTTCGGCAGCCCGGGCCAGGGCTCGTACGCGGCGGCCAACGCCGGCCTGGACGCGCTGATGACGCACCGGCGCCGGCAGGGGCTGCCCGCCAGGTCGCTGGCCTGGGGGCTGTGGGAGCAGCGCAGCACGCTGACCGCCGATCTCGCCGGGCCGGAGCTGGAACGGATCGCCCGGGCGGGAGCGGGGGCGCTGCCGACGGCCGAGGCGCTGGCGCTGTTCGACGCGGCGCTGGAGGGCGCCGCCACCACGGCCGTCCCGGTACGGCTGGAGCTGCCGTCGGCCGCCGACGGGCCGGTCCCGCTGCTGCTGCGGGCGCTGGTCCGGCCGGCACCGGCGGGTGCGGCAGGTGCGACGGCTGCGGCGCGCGGCGCCCGCGAGGACGGGGCGGCGCTGCGCCGGCGGCTCGCCGAGGCCACCGGGCCGCGGCGGGAGGCGCTGCTGCTCGACCTGGTCCGGCGGCAGGCGGCCGAGGTGCTCGGACACGCCGGCGCGGACGCGGTGTCCGCGGGGACGGCGTTCCTGGCCATGGGCTTCGACTCGTTGACCGCGGTCGAGCTCCGTAACCGGCTGGCCGGGGCGACCGGCCTGCGGCTGCGCCCGACCCTGGTCTTCGAGGCCGGCACCCCGGACCGGCTGGCCCGGCGTCTGCTGGACGCGCTGGCCGACGGCGGGCCGGCCGCCCAGGGGCCGGGTGCGGACGGGCCCTCCGGCGGCGCCGACCCGGTCGGGGCGCTGTTCCGGCAGGCCTGCGAGCTGGGCCGGATCGACACCGGGATCGCGCTGCTGGGCACGGCCGCGGCGCTGCGCCCGGAGTTCTCCTCCGGGGAGGAGCTGCTGGCCTCGGGCGACGGCCCGCGGCCACTGCGGCTGGTCGAGCCGCCCGAGGGGCGCCAGGCCGGGCCGGAGCTGGTCTGCTTCGGTTCGATCGTGGCGCTGGGCGGCGCGCACCAGTACGCCCGGTTCGGCTCGCTGTTCAAGGGCCGGTACGGCGTCAGCGCGCTGGACGCACCCGGTTTCGCGGCCGACGAGCCGCTGCCGGACCGGCTGGCGGCGCTGGTCGCCTTCCAGGCCGGGGCGGTGCTGCGGTCGGCGGGCGGGCGGCCGCCGGTGCTGCTCGGCTCGTCGTCGGGCGGCACCCTGGCGCACGCGGTGGCGGCCCGGCTGGAGGAGCTGGCCCACCCGGTGGCGGCGGTCGTCCTGCTGGACACCTACCTGTCGGGGGACGCCGCGATGACCCAGTTCGAGGACGTCCTGGTGGGCGGCATGTTCGAGCGCGAGGACCGGGCGGCGCCGATGGACGGTGCCCGGCTGACCGCGATGGGCCGCTACTTCCAGCTGCTGGACGGCTGGCGGCCGCCGGCGATCGAGGCGCCGGTGCTGCTGGTCCGGGCGTCCAGCCCGCTGGCCGAGCCGGCGCCGGGGGGCGCCGACTGGCGGGCGTCCTGGCCGGGCGCGCACACCGTGCTGGACGTCCCGGGCGACCACTGGTCGCTGATGGAGGAACACGTGGAGACCACCGGCAAGGCCGTCCAGGACTGGCTGGACACCGTCCTGGACGGCACCGGGAACGAGGAGGGGAAGGGCGCATGACGTTGACACCACGGCCCACCGATCGGCTGGTCGTCCTGGGGGCGGGGGTGATGGGCACCGGCATCAGCACCCTGGCACTGGGCCACGGCGTCGCCGTCACCCTGGTCGACACCGACCCGGACCAGCTGGTCCGGGCCCGCGCCGGGATCGCGGACGGCCTGCGGCTGGCCCAGCTGATGGGCCGGCTGCCGGCCGGCACCGAGCCGGGCGGGCTGCACACCACCGGGTCGGCGCAGGCCGTCGCCGGGGCGAGCGCCGTGATCGAGGCGGTCACCGAGGACGCCGCGCTGAAGGCGAAGCTGCTGGCCGAGGTCTCGGCGGCGGTCCGGCCGGGGACGCTGCTGGTCTCCAACACCTCGTCCATCCCGATCGACGAGCTGGCCGACGCCGTGGTCCGCCCGGCCGACCTGCTCGGCACCCACTTCATGAACCCGCCGAGCCTGATCAGGACGGTCGAGGTGGTCCGCGGCGCCCGGACCGGGGACGCCGCGATGGCCGCCGTCGACGCGCTGCTCGGCACGCTCGGCCGCGAGCGGGTGGTGGTCCGGGACGCCCCCGGCTTCGTCACCAGCCGCATCCTCCACCCGATGATCAACACCGCCGCGCGGGTGGTCCAGCAGGGCACCGCCTCCGTCGAGGCGGTCGACGCCCTGATGCAGGGCTGCCTGGGCCACCCCACCGGGCCGTTGCGCACGGCCGACCTGATCGGCATCGACAACCTGGTCGACTCGCTGCTGGTGCTGCTGGAACGCACCGGTGACGAGAGCTGCCGCCCCTGCGACCTGCTGCTGGACAAGGTCCGCGCGGGCACGCTCGGCCGCAAGAGCGGCGCGGGCTTCTACACCTACGAGGAGGACATGCGATGACCGCCCCTGCCAACGAGGACGCCCGCCCGTTCGGGACCGCCGACGACGCCGACACCGTGCGGAAGGAACTGCTGCGCTTCCTGGAGTCCAGGACCAGGACGTCCTGGCTGCCGGAGACCGACCTGTTCGCGGACGGCGGGCAGTCCTCGCTGTTCGCCATGGAACTGGTGGTGCACCTGGAGAAGTCCTTCGGGATCAGCATCCGCGGCACCGACCTGCGGCTGGACAACTTCCGTACCGTCACGGTGATGACCGCGATGGTGCGCCGGCTCCAGCTGGCCGCCGGTGGCCAGGATGGCTGACGCCCTGGCCATCGCCGTCGCCGGGGTCCGCGACCGGATCGGCGACCGGGCCGGCGACTGGGACCTCGCCGGGGTGCTCCCGCTGCCGGTGCTGCGCGAACTGGGCGCCGCCGGCGTGCTGTCCGCGCAACTGCCGGACGCGTTCGGCGGGCTCGGCCTGAGCAGCCTGCACAACGGCGAACTGACCGCCGAGACCGGCCGGCTGTGCAGCTCGGTGCGCAGCGTGCAGACCTCCCAGGGGATGGCGGCCTGGACGGTGCAGCGGTTCGGGCTGCCCGGGCAGCAGCGCGCCTGGCTGCCCGGGCTGGCCGCGGGCCGGCTGGCGGCGGTCGGCTTCAGCGAGGCCGGCGCGGGCAGCGACCTGGCGGCGATGTCCACCACCGTCCGGCGCAGCGGGGACGAGCTGCTGGTGGACGGGCACAAGGTGTGGATGACGGCGGCACGCTACGCCGACCTGCTGGTGGTGTTCGGCCGGTACGAGGACGGCGCGGCCGCCGTCCTGGTGCCCGCGGACGCGCCCGGGGTGCACGTGGAGCCGGTCGCCGACCCGCTGGGCTGCCGGGCGGCCGGGCACGCCGACGTCCGGCTGGAGCAGGTGCGGCTGCCCGCCGGACACCTGCTCGGCGGCGCGGCGCTGCCGCTGCCTCTGCTGGTGACCACCGCGCTGGCGTACGGCCGGATGTCGGTGGCCTGGGGGTGCGTCGGGATCCTGCGGGCCTGCCTCGCGGCGGCGTCCCGGCACGCCGCGACCCGCGAGCAGTTCGGACGGCCGATCGGGCGGCACCAACTGGTGGCCGGCCACCTGGCGGACCTGCTGGTGGCGGAGCAGGTGGCGACCCGGGTCTGCGAGCACGCCTCGCGCTGCTGGGACGACGGCTCGGCGGAGCAGGTCATCGCGACCGTGCTGGCCAAGCAGGTCGCGTCCGAGCAGGCCGCCCGGGCCGCGGCGACCGCCGTGCAGGTGCTGGCCTCGGCGGGCGCCCGGGACGGCGGGGTGGCGGCGCGGGCGTACCGCGACGCCAAGCTGATGGAGATCATCGAGGGCAGCAGCGAGCTGTGCCGGCTGCTGCTGGCCGACCACGCGCTGGCCGTCGCGCCGAAGGGGGAACGGTGACCGAACCGACCGTCAAGTGCCTGGTCTGGGACCTGGACGACACGCTCTGGCAGGGCACCCTGCTGGAGGACGAGGAGGTCCGGCTGGCGGAGGGGATCCGCCGGGTGGTGCTGGACCTGGACGCCCGCGGCATCCTCCAGTCGGTGGCCAGCAAGAACGACCACGACCTGGCCTGGGCGAAGCTCGAACAGCTGGGCCTCGCCGAGTACTTCGTCCTGCCGCAGATCGGCTGGGGCACCAAGTCGGAGTCGGTGCGGCGGATCGCGGAGCGACTGGGGTTCGCCCCGCGGACCATCGCCTTCGTGGACGACCGGGCCGCCGAGCGCGCCGAGGTGGCGTTCCACCTTCCCGAGGTGCGCTGCTACCCGGCCGAGCAGGCGGCGCACCTCGCGGGGCTGCCGGAGTTCACGCCCGCGGTGGTCACCGCGGACGCGCGGCGGCGCCGCGAGATGTACCAGGCGGGCTTCCGCCGGGACGAGGAGCGGGCCAACTCGCAGGCTCCGGACGCGGAGTTCCTGCGGTCCCTGGAGCTGGTGATGCGGATCGGCCGGGCCACCGGGGAGGACATCTCGCGGGTCGAGGAACTCACCCTGCGCACCAGCCAGATGAACGCGACCGGGGTGCACTACTCGGACCGTCGGCTGCGCGAGCTGCTCACCGACCCCGGGCACGAGGTGCTGGTGGCGAGCATGGCCGACCGGTTCGGTCCGCACGGCGCGGTCGGCGTGCTGCTGGTGGAGCGGCGGCCGGAGCGCTGGCACCTCAAACTGCTCGCCACGTCCTGCCGGGTGGTCAGTTTCGGGGCCGGCTCGACGGTGCTGGACTGGCTGATCGACCGGGCGGCGGCCGCGGGCGTCCACCTGACGGCGGACTTCCGGGCCACCGACCGCAACCGGATGATGGAGATCGCGTACCGCTTCGCGGGGTTCGAGGAGCAGGACTGCGGCTGCACCGCGGGGGACGCGCCAGACGGCGGGGCAGCTGAGGACGTGCAGGTGCTGCACCTGGTGCCCTCGCCGCGTCCCGTCTCACCGACGGTCCGCCTGATCGCCCCGGACCTCGCCGCCGGCCCGACCGCGGGGATCCCCGCCGGAGTCGCCGCCGCGGTCGGCGCGGGTCGGCCCGCCGGGGACCGGGTGGCCGGGCCCTGAGCTCCGGGCGGCCGCCCCCGGCGGGGGTGGCCGCCCGGCCGCGGTGTCACGGCTTCTTGCGGGCCAGGGTGATGCCGTCGGCGACGGTCAGCAGTGAGATCTCCACCCGGTCGTCGGCGTGCAGCGCGGCGTTCAGCTCGCGGACGCCGGCGGTGTCCGGGTCCTGCGCGGCCGGATCGGCGACCCGGCCGAAGAACAGCGTGTTGTCCACCACCAGCAGGCCGCCGGGGCGCAGCAGGGCGAGCGAGTCCTCGTAGTAGCGGCGGTAGTTGGCCTTGTCGGCGTCGACGAAGACGAAGTCGAACGACTCCGGCCCGCGTTCGGCCGCCAGGGCGGCGAGCGTGCCGACGGCGTCGCCGATCCGCAGCTCGATCCGGTCGGCGACCTTCGCCTGCTCCCAGTACCCGGCCCCGATGGCGGGCCAGCGGTCGGTGATGTCGCAGGTCACCAGCTCCCCGTCGGCCGGTAGGGCGCGGGCCATGCAGAGCGTGCTGTAGCCGGTGAAGGTGCCGATCTCCAGGATCCGCCGGGCGCCGGTCAACTTGACCAGGAGGGCGAGCAGCTGGCCCTCCTCGGCCATCACCTGCATGGCCTCGCCGGCCGGCAGTTCGGCGGTCTCGGCCCGCAGGGCGGCCAGCAGCGGGTCGTCCCGGAGCGAGGTCGCCCGGACGTAGTCGAGCAGTTCCTGCGTGGGTGTCACCTGCTGGGCCATGGGTCTCCTTGTCGGCGGTGCGCGTCCCGGTCCGGACGGCTGGTCAGTGGGGAGGGGCTGGACGGGGAGGGGCTGGGCGCGGAGGGGCTGGGCGCGGAGGGGCTGGGCGGGCCGGCGCGGCCGCGGGCCCGCCTCACAGGGCGCTGCTGACGGTCCGGCCGAGCATCGAGCGCAGCCGGTGGCCGACCCGGTCGAGCCCGGCGGTGGCCGCGAGTTCCAGCGCGGACCTGAGGTTGGCCTGCTCGGCGCGCCACCAGTCCCGGGCGTTCGGGTGGCAGGAGGAGGCGGGCGCCCAGGTGTGGGCCGCCGGGTCGCAGGCCTGGCCGGTACCGGCCAGGCCGGCGGACGGGGCGAGGGTGTCCTCGGCCATCCGCAGGTAGTGGGTGAGCAGGTGGTGCAGGGTCTGCGCCCGGCGCTCGGGCGGGTCCTCGGCCTCGGCCCGCTCGCGGGCGTAGGCACGCAGCAGGTGGTCCAGGTGGTAGCGGCCGCAGCCGCGGGCGTGCAGCAGGTGGGCGTCGGCGAGGGTCTCCAGGACGGCTTCCGCGGTGTCCACCTGGCACTCCAGCAGGGCCGCGACCATGTCGGCGTCGGTGTGCTCGGCACCGACGGCCCCGAGCATCCGGAAGGCGGCGGCGGGGTCGGGTAAGGAGGGCAGGTGCCGGGAGCCGCACTGCAGGCCGCGGTAGCCGCTCTCCAGGCCGACCCGGACGCCGAGGTCGCCGACCCGCAGTTCGTCCAGCAGGTGCGCGGACCGGGCGAGCCGGGCGGCCAGCCGGCCGAGGTCCCAGTGCGGGCGGCCCAGGTAGCGGGCGCCGACGATGCGCACCGCGAGCGGCAGGCCCGAGCAGCGGCGGACGACGGCGCGGGCGGCGTGCGGTTCGGCCTCGACGCGCTGGCGGCCGACGATGGAGCCGAGCAGTTCCAGGGAGGCGGCCTCGTCCAGTGGTCGCAGGGTGATGGTGTGCGCGCCGTCCAGGTCGGCGAGGCGGTCGCGGCTGGTGACGACCACCCGGCCGGCGCGGCAGCCGGGGACCAGGGGCCGGACCTGCGCCGCACTGCTCGCGTCGTCCAGCACGACGAGGACCCGGCGGTCGGCGGTGAGCGAGCGGTACAGCAGGACGGCCTGTTCCGGATCACCGGGGATCTCGTCGGCCGGGACCCCGAGGTCGGTGAGGAAGCGGCCGAGCACCTCGCCGGGCTCGGCGGGGCTGCCGGTGCCGCCGAGGTCGGCGTAGAGCTGCCCGTGGCCGAACCGGTCGCGGACGCCGTGCGCGACCCGCAGGGCGAGCGCGCTCTTGCCGATGCCGCCGCTGCCGGTGATCACGGTGGCCGCGGCGGTCGCACCGGCCGGCACCTCGGCGAGCAGCCGCCGGGCCAGTTCCTGCTCCTCCGCGGTCCGGCCGACCAACCCGCCTGGCCCTGCGGGCAGTTGGGCGGGCCGGGGCCAGCGCGGCTCGGCGCGGTACGGGCCGGGGCGCTGCGGCTCCGGCCCCGCGGTGTCGCCCTTCGGGCGGGCCGAGGACGCCGGGTCGTCGGCGGCCAGGATGCGCCGCTGCATCTCCCGCAGCTCGGGCCCGGGTTCGGCGCCCAGCTGGTCGATCAGGGCGGTGCGGGTCAGCTGGAACAGGGCGAGCGCCTCGGACTGCCGGCCGGCCCGGAACAGGGCCAGCATCAGCCGGCTGACCAGGGCCTCGCGCAGCGGGCTCTCCTGGACCTCGCGCCAGAGCTCGGGCATTATCTCGGCGTGCCGGCACAGGGCGAGGTCGACGTCCAGGCGCGATTCCACCGTCTGCAGCCGCAGTTCGTGGAGGTAGCGGCCCTCGACGTCGCGCAGGGTGCGGGAGGGGATGTCGACCAGCGGTTCCCCGCGCCACAGGTCGAGCGCCGCGGTGTACTCCGCCGAGGCCCGTTCCAGCTCGCCGGCCCGGACGTGGGCGGCGGCCCGGGTACGGTGTGCGGTGAAACGTCCGAGGTCGGTCTCGTCCTCGTCCAGCTCGATCTGGTAGCCGGGGGCCCTGGTGAGGATGCGTCTGCCGGCCTGGCCGCCGAGGACCTGACGGAGTCTCATCACGTAGGTGCGGACGGTGGCCGCGGCGCTCGGCGGCGGGCCGCCGTCCCAGACCGCCGCGGCGATCCGGTCCACCGACACCACGCGGTTGGCGTTGACCAGGAGCAGGGCGAGCACCACTCTCTGCCGGGGAGCGGACACCTCACGCTCCCCTCCGTCCACCCGGATGGACAGCGGGCCGAGCATACTGAACTGCACAGGCGGCCTCGATTCGTGGCGGCAGAACAGGGCGACAGGCCGTGGCGGCGGACGCGCCGGCCCGAGGACAGCCGCGGCCTGGCCCCCCGACGCCGCTGGCTGGATCACCCGTGAATCTAAGGTCCCCTCCGGTCTCCCAACAACAGGCTGGCGGCATGTGCCGGAGGAATGAACCGGAACGAGCCAAAGGCCGCGATTTCGCCGTTCGCAGGTTTGGTTCGCACCGCAATGAGTAAGGCATGACAAGTTGTCGCTCCCGTCACGCCGCCCCCTCGCGACCCGGAAGGACCCCGATGACTGCACCCCTCGCGGACAGCGGACTGTGGTGCCGGTGCTACCACCCGTCCCCCTCGGCCACCCGACGACTGGTCTGCTTCCCGCACGCGGGCGGCTCGGCCGTGTTCTTCCACCCCGTCTCCGCCGCGCTCGCTCCGGGCATCGAGGTGCTCGCGATCCAGTACCCGGGCCGTCAGGACCGGCGCCTGGAGCCCGGGATCGGCGACATCGGCCGCCTCGCGGACGAGATCGCCCGGGCCCTCGACCCGTGGCGCGGGGCCCCGCTGGACCTCTTCGGGCACAGCATGGGCGCCCTGGTCGCGTTCGAGGTCGCGCTGCGACTGGAACGCGACGGTCACCCCCCGGCCAACCTCTTCGTGTCCGGCCGTAAGTCGCCCTCCCTGGGCTCCACCGACCTGATGACCCTGACCGAGTCCGAGATCATCGCCGACCTGCGCAGCCTCGACGGAACCGGCGCCGGCCTGCTGGAGGACGCGGAGATGCTGGACATGATCCTGCAGCCGGTCCGCAACGACTACCGGGCCGTGGGCCGTTACCGCAGCCGCCCGGACGCCGTGCTCTCCTGCCCTGTCACGGCCCTGGTCGGCGACGACGACCCCCGCGCGGCCGTCCCCGAGACCGCCGCCTGGGAGGCGCACACGACCGGGGCGTTCGAGCTCAGGGTCTTCCCCGGCGGCCACTTCTACCTCACCGCCCGCGCCGCCGAGGTGATCGCCCTGCTGCGCGACCGGATGACCGCCGGTCAGGGGAGCCCCGGCCCCCGGTGACCCGTCACCGCGCCGCCCCGCCCCCGGGGCGGCCGGGGCGGCCGCCTCCCAGCAGCAGGAACGTCGAATCGACGTCTCCGCGCGGGAGTTGACCCGACCCGGACCGGGACGAACCGTGCGAAACGATCTGCGCTCCACCCCTTCTCCTGCGGCTACTCCTGCGTCAGACTGATCGCCAACATCGGCGTGGCAACGTTGTCAGACGACACCCACCCCGGGAGGTCGGCACGCCCGGGCGACCTCCGGACGCCACCGCCGGGTCCTCGCGCCACGTCCGACCCCCAGGGACCCCGAGCCGGTCGGCGAGTTCGCGGAAGCCCGACCCCGGTGGCGCCCCGGCGCGCCGCCAACGAGGAGTGCAGATCATGTGGAGCGTTCGCGACAAGCGCCGGCTGGTGAGCGCCGCCGGCGCGGTGCTGGCCCTGGCCCCCACGGCGTGTTCGGCGATCGGCGGCGACGAGCCGGCGGTGAACAAGGGCAGCGCGGCCCACCGGAAGGTCACCCTGATCACCGGCCTGAAGAGCGATCCGTTCTACGTCACCATGACCTGCGCCGCCCAGGCCGAGGCCCAACTGCTGAAGATGGACCTCACCGTGGACGGCTCCGCGCAGTGGGACGTCAACGTCCAGCGCCCGCTGATCGACTCGGCGGCCGCGTCCCGGCCGGACGGCCTGCTGGTCTCACCGGTCGACCAGGACGCGCTGACCCCCTCGCTCAAGCGGCTCCAGACCGCCGGCACCAAGATCGGCCTGGTCGACACCGCGGTCGGCGACAGCGCGGTCGGCATCACCCGCATCTCCTCCGACAACGAGACCGGCGGGGTCCTCGCCGCCCTGGCGCTCGCCAAGCAGATGGGCGACAAGGGGTCGGTGCTGCTGATCAGCGTCAAGGCCGGCGTCACCACCACCGACGCCCGGATCAAGGGCTTCGTCGAGGAGATGGCCCGCCATCCCGGCATCACGGTCCTGCCGACGCTGTACGACGACAACCAGCCCGCCACCGCGGCCGCGCAGGTCCAGTCGGCCCTGGCCGCCCACCCCGACCTGCGGGGCGTGTTCGCCGGCAACACCATCACCGCCCAGGGCATCGCCACCGGGCTGACCCAGGCCGGCAAGCAGCGCACCGTGAAGGTCGTCGGCTTCGACGCCGGGCCGGACCAGGTCACCGCGCTCAACGCGGGCACCGTCCAGGTCCTGGTGGCGCAGGACCCGGCGGGGATCGGCACCCAGGCCGTCGACCAGCTGGCCGCGGCGTTCGAGGGCAGGAGTGTCAGTCCGGAGATCGCCACCACCATGGCCGCCATCACCAAGGAGGACATCGGCAATCCCGACTTCGCCAAGTACCTCTACCACACCGAGTGCTGACCTTGCCCCGGTCCGGGGACGTGACGTGTGCGGAGCCGGTCGGGCCCGCCGGCACGCTCCTGACCGACTGTAGGCACGAGCCACCACGGCAGACAAGCGGCTTCACCCGATAGATCTGATTCATCGAGCCGACAGGCCGGAACGGCGAGCACCCAACCTGCACATTCCCGGCCCCAACCCCGTTCGCCCGAGCACATATTTCTGATCTAGTTCTTGCGCCACCCCGTCGAAACCTCCTAGAGTCCGGTCAAGCATCAAGATCCGAGGCGTGAGGGGATGCTTCCGATGAAACTGATGAGGGTCGGACCCGCCGGCCACGAGGTGCCCGCGCTGCTCGCGGAGGACGGGCGGGTCCTGGACCTCTCACCGGTCACCGCCGACATCGACGGCCGTTTCCTGTCGTCGGACGGCCCCGCCCGGGCCCGGACGGCCCTGCGCCGCGGACACCTCCCCGAGCTGGACGTCACCGGCCTCCGGACCGGGGCGCCGGTGGCGCGGCCGGGCAAGGTGGTCTGCATCGGGCTGAACTACCGCGACCACGCCGAGGAGACCGGCGCGGCCGTCCCGACCCGGCCGGTGGTCTTCATGAAGGACCCGTCCACCGTGGTCGGCCCGTACGACCCGGTGCTGATCCCCCGCGGGTCGCTGAAGACCGACTGGGAGGTGGAGCTCGCGGTGGTCGTCGGCCGCCGCGCCCGCTACCTCGCCTCCCCCGAGGAGGCCCTCGGCTGCGTGGCCGGATACACCATCAGCAACGACGTGTCCGAGCGGGAGTTCCAGCTGGAGTACTCCGGCCAGTGGGACCTGGGCAAGTCCTGCGAGACCTTCAACCCGCTGGGCCCCTGGCTGGTCACCCCGGACGAGATCCCCGACCCCCGGAAGCTGCGGCTGACCACCACGGTCAACGGCACCCCGCGGCAGAGCGGCACCACCGGGAACATGATCTTCGACGTGGCCCACCTGCTCTGGTTCCTCAGCCAGTACATGGTTCTGGAGCCCGGCGACGTGGTCAACACCGGGACGCCGGCCGGCGTCGCGCTGGGCCTTCCCGGCCAGCCGTACCTGCGCCCCGGCGACACGGTCGCGCTCGGCATCGACGGACTCGGCAGCCAGCGCCAGACCTTCGAGACGGCCTGAGGGGAGGACGGACCATGACGGAACTCCAGGGCCTGCGGGCCGTGGTGACCGGCGGCGCCTCGGGCATCGGCCTGGCCACCGCCCGGCTGCTGGCCGAGCGCGGCGCGCGGGTGGCCGTGCTCGACCTCGCTCCCGGCCGGCTGCCCCCGCCCCTGGTCGGCTTCACCGCCGACGTGGGCGACGACACCGGCGTACGGGCCGCCGTCGAGGCCGCCGCGCAGACGCTGGGCGGCCTCGACATCCTGGTCAACAACGCCGCCGTCGGCGCGGCGGGCACCGTCGAGGACAACTCCGACGAGCAGTGGCACCGGGTCCTCGACATCAACCTGCTCGGCCTCGTCCGCACCACCCGCGCGGCCCTCCCCCACCTGCGGCGCTCGGAGCACGCCTCGATCGTCAACACCTGCTCGATCGCCGCCACCGCGGGCCTGCCGGGCCGCGCCCTGTACGCGGCCAGCAAGGGGGCCGTGCTCGCCCTCACCCTGGCCATGGCCGCCGACCACCTCCAGGAGGGCATCCGGGTCAACTGCGTCAACCCGGGGACGGTCGACACCCCGTGGGTGGCCCGGCTGCTGGACAACTCGCCCGACCCCGTCGCCGAGCGCGCCGCCCTGGCGGCCCGTCAGCCGCACGGCCGGCTGGTCACCGCCGAGGAGGTCGCCGCCGCGATCGCGTACCTGGCGGGCCCGCTCGCCCGGTCGACCACCGGCACCGCCCTGGCCGTCGACGGCGGCATGGCCGGCCTGCGACCGCGCCGCGCCACCTCCTGACGGCCGGAGCGGCCCCGTGCACCCGGCCGGGCCCGCACACTCCCTGCCGGCCCCGGCCGGGTCCCTACCGAGAGGCAACCCTGAACCCCATGCGCAGCACACCGCTCGGGCGCACCGGCATCGCCGTCAGCCAGGTGACCCTGGGGGCCGCCCCGCTCGGCAACCTGTTCCACGCCGTCAGCGACGAGGACGCGGCCGCCACCGTCGAGGCCGCCTGGGACCGCGGCATCCGCAGCTTCGACACCGCCCCGCACTACGGGCTGGGCCTGTCCGAACGCCGGCTCGGCGCCGCGCTGCGCGACAGACCGCGCAACCGGTACACGATCTCCACCAAGGTCGGCCGCCTGTTGCGTCCCCGCCCCGGTGCGCACGGCACCGACCTGGACAACGGCTTCGCCGTGCCCGCCACCCACCGGCGGGTCTGGGACTTCACCGCACGCGGTGTCCGCGCCGGCATCGAGGAGAGTCTGACCCGCCTCGGGCTGGACCATGTGGACATCGTCTACCTGCACGACCCGGACGACCATGAGCGGGACGCCTTCGACCTCGCCTACCCGGAGCTGGAGCGGATGCGCGCGGAGGGCACGGTCGGCGCGATCGGCGCCGGCATGAACCAGACCGTGATGCTGACCCGGTTCGTCCGCGAGACCGACGTCGACGTCGTCCTGCTGGCCGGCCGCTACTCCCTGCTGGACCAGAGCGGGCTGGCCACGCTGCTGCCCGAGGCCGCCCGGCGAGGGGTGTCCGTGCTGGTCGGCGGCGTGTTCAACTCGGGCCTGCTGGCCGATCCCGGTCCGGGCGCGACCTTCGACTACGCCCCGGCCCCCGCACGGCTGCTGGAGCGCGCCCTGGCCCTGAAGACCGTCTGCGAGGCGTTCGACGTCCCCCTGCGCGCGGCCGCGCTGCAGTTCCCGTTCAGCCATCCGGCGGTCGCCGGGATCCTGCTCGGGGCGCGCAGCCCCGACGAGGTGGCGGACGCCGCCGCGATGTTCACCCGGCCCGTCCCTCCGGCCCTCTGGGCGGCCCTGCGGTCCGCGGGCCTGCTGCCCGGGGACGTCCCGCTGCCTGCCGATCCCCACCATCGAGGGGCGCCCCCGACGCCCGCATCCGCGCCGCACACCCGCGCGAGCGACCCGAACACCCCGCCGCGGAGGCGGCCGTGACCGCCGCCATCGACGCGCACCACCACGTCTGGGACCTGTCGGTCCGCGCCCAGGACTGGCTCGCCGGCCCCGGACTGGAGCCGCTGCGACGCGACTTCACGCTCGACGAGCTCCGCCCGCAGGCCACCGCCGCCGGCGTCGCCGCCGGCGTGCTGGTGCAGACGATCTGCGTCCCCGAGGAGACCCCCGAGTACCTCGCCCTGGCCGCGGCCGACCCGCTGGTGGCCGGCGTCGTCGGCTGGACCGACCTGACCTCACCCGCCGTCGCCGACACCCTCGGCACGCTTCGGGCGATGCCCGGGGGCGAGCGCCTGGTCGGCATCCGTCACCAGGTGCAGGGCGAGGACGATCCCGACTGGCTGCTGCGCCCCGACGTGGGTCGCGGCCTGGCGGCCGTGGCCTCCGCCGGACTGGCGTACGACCTGGTGCTGCGTCCCGAGCAGCTGCCGTCGGCGGCCGAGGCCGCCAGGCGGCACCCCGGACTCACCTTCGTCCTGGACCACCTGGGCAAGCCTCCGGTACGCCCACGCGGACCGGACACCTGGGCCGCCGACCTGCACGCCCTGGCCGCGCTGCCCAACACCGCGGCCAAACTCTCCGGGCTGGTCACCGAGGCCGACCTGGACCACTGGAGGACCGACGACCTCCGGCCGTTCGTCGCGACGGCCCTCCACGCCTTCGGCCCCCGGCGGCTGATGTTCGGCTCGGACTGGCCGGTGTGCACGCTGGCGGCCACGTACGACCGGGTGTTCGCCACCACCCGCGAGCTCCTGGCGGACCTGCCGGAGACCGAGCAGGACGAGATCCTCGGCGGCACGGCCGCCCGGGTCTACCGCCTGTAGCCGCGGGCCGCCACGGCGGAGGGGGCGGACGCCGTGGCGTCCGCCCCCTCCGTGGTGCCCGGGACCGGTGCCGGTCGCGCGGGTGCCGGTCGAGCCGGTGTCATTCGAGGTGGAACACCTCCTCCACCGGCGCCCACCACTCACCGTCCGCGGCGCCGTCCAGCGGCTGCTGGCAGGGGTCGGTACGGGCCCACCACTCGCGGGTGACCGGGCAGTCGGCGATCCGTGCGGTGTCGGCCGCGTAGTCGTCGCCGGTGTACTCCAGGTAGCTGAAGAGCAGTCCGTCGCGCAGGAAGATCGAGTAGTTGCCGATGTTGGCGCGTTTGACGGTCGCCAGGACCTCGGGCCAGGCCGCCGCGTGCAGGGCGCGGTACTCGGCCTCCAGTTCCGGCCGCAGGCGGATGACCGCCGCGAAGCGTTGGACGGGCACGGTGCCGTCTCCTTCCGCGATGGGTGACGAGCGGCGGGCACCCGTGGCGGGTGCCCGCGGTGGACCGCCGGGCCCGGCCGGCTCCGCCCCGGGGAGCCGGCCGGAGTCCGTCACCAGCCCGGCTGGTCGAAGCCGATGCCGGGGGCCGTCGGGGCCTGCACCAGACCGTCCGCGCCCACCGACGGCTCGCGCACGACGGGGTTGGTGTACACCAGGGACTCGTAGTAGGTGGTGTTGGGTATCGCCATGCACAGGTGGGCGTTGACCACGCCGGTGCCGTGCACCTCGGCGCGCAGCTGGTAGCTGTCGGCCAGGTGCGCGATCCGCAGGGCCCCGGTGATCCCGCCCTTGTACTGCGCGCTCGTGCGCACCCGGCCCGCCGCGCCGGCCGCGACGAAGTCGCCGACGTTCAGGTGCGCGCCGTCGGAGGTCTCGGCGACCAGCAGCGGGACCGAGACCTGCTCGGCCAGCCAGCGGTAGGAGGTGACGCTGAACTCGCGCATCGGCTCCTCGTACCACAGGTAGCCAGCGTCGGCCAGGGCGCGCCCGACGTGGATCGAGTCGGCGAGGTCGAAGCCGGCCGATCCGTCGTACATCAGCGGGACGTCGTCGCCCACGTGCTCGCGCAACTTCACGCAGAGGTCCGCGTCCGCCTTCGGGTCTCCCCAGGCGTGCAGTTTGATGCCGACGTAGCCCAGTTCCAGGCACTGGTCGGCGACGTCGAGATACTCCTCGACGGTGTCGAAGGTGACCGTGCTGGCGTAGGCCGGGACGGCTTCGCGGTACGTGCCCAGCAGCCGGTGGACCGGCTGCCCGGACGCCTTGCCCGCCAGGTCCCAGAGCGCCACGTCGACCAGGCCCAGGGCGTAGATCGGAAGCTCCTCGATCCGGTCCAGCTCCCACAGCCGCTGCCACAGCAGTTCACGCATCAGCGGGTCGCGGCCGATCAGGTCCTCACGGATCCGGCGCGCCACCAGGTCGGCCACGATCACTCCGCGTCTGGTGTGGGCCTCGCCCACCAGGCCCTCGTCGGTGTGGACGCGCAGGATGCCGCCGACCACCGCCGGCTCGGAGCCCGGCAGCCCGGCCCTCCACCGGAAGGGCGGCTGGGCGGGCAGGTCGACCAGTTCAAGGGTCACGTCGGTGATTCGCATCGAAGTCCTTCACGGCTGGAAGTACGGAATCAGGAGCCGGCGGCGCGAGGACCGGTCGCCGTCGCCACGAGCCGGCATCGCTACGAGTCGGCGTCGTCGCCGGGAACGACGCGGCGCCAGATCTCGCGCTGGAACTGATGTGCGGTCATGTCGATGTGTTCTGCCATCAGGGCCTCGGCCCGGCCCGCCTCGCCTGCGGCGACGGCCTCGGCGATCGCCTCGTGCTGCCCGGCGGCCACTCTCAGCGACCCGCCCGCGATACCGGCCAGGCCGATCGCGGTCACCTGACGCTGCAGTCGCCGCACCGCGTCGACGGTGGAGGCGAAGAACATGTTCGCGGCGGCGGCCGCGATGCCGAGGTGGAACGCCTCGTCGGCCAGGGTGAAGGCGTCGAGGTCGGAGCGGTCCGCCGCCTCGGCGGACCGCTGTGCGGCGTCCCGCACCGCCCTGACCTGCGCGGGGGTCGCCCGCTGCGCGGCCAGGTTGGCGGTGGTGGTCTCCAGGTGCCGGCGGAACTCGAACAGCTCGTCGACCTGTCGCAGGTCCGCCGGCAGGAAGCTCGCCAGCGAGTTCTGCCAGGAGGACTCCTCCGGCTCGGCCACGTAGATGCCGCGCCCCTTCTGCACGGACAGCCGACCCAGGGCGGAGAGGATCTTCACCGCCTCCCGGACCACCGTCCGGCTCATCTGGACCTCGTCGGCCAGGTCCTTCTCGGTGGGCAGCCGGGTTCCCGGCCGGAGGCCGGAGCGGACGACGTATTCGAGGATCCGTTCCGCCGCGACCTCGTAACCGGGGCGGTAGCCCTTCACCGGGGCCGCCGGCGCGGATGCGGAGCCGCTCTCTGAGCGAGTCACGACGCTCCCCCACTTTCGCTCGGGAGGCCGCCGGTCGGGGCGGTCCCGCCTCGACGCGTCGGCGCTCCATGTTTCATATATATCAGGCTGCTTGCAGTTCAGTGAAGCATATCCAAACCCTTGACGCCAGGATCCGGCACCCGCAGACTCTTCCCCATCCCAGCTGGGCCGTTTCCTCCGGCCATGCGAGCGCGGGCCGCCATCGGACGCCCCCTCCCCGAGCCCGGCAGTTGCCGCACACTCCCGCAAAGTCGGCCCAGCCCACCACCGAGATCGTGACATGTATCAGATCTATCAGCCCCGCAAACCTCCCCCTCCAGATGGGATGCTCCTATGTACACTCGGCGTAGCGGCGGACACACCGGTCGGGCCGGCAGACGCCCCGCGGCACTCGGCGCGGCCATCGGCCTGATCCTCGGTGCGGCCGGCTGTTCCAGCGGCGGCGGTGACGGCTCCGCGAGCGGTCCGGTCGAGCTCACCTACCGGATCTGGGACGCCAACCAGCAGCCCGCCATGCAGCACGTCGTCGACGCGTTCCACGCCGCCAACCCCTCGGTCAAGGTGACCGTCCAGCTGACCGCCAGCGCGGAGTACTGGACCAAGCTCCAGGCCGACGCCACCAGCGGCAGCGCGCCGGACGTCTTCTGGATGAACGGCCCCAACGCCCAGCTCTACGAGGCCAACGGCATCCTGATGCCGCTGACGGACAGGCTCGCCGCCACCAAGGTGAACCTCTCCGACTACCCGCAGAGCCTGGTCAGCCTGTACAGCTACAAGGGCACCCAGTACGGCATCCCCAAGGACTTCGACACCGTCGGGCTCTGGTACAACAAGAAGCTGTTCGACGCGGCCGGGGTGACGTACCCCGACGACACGTGGACCTGGCAGAACCTCCAGGACGCCGCCGTCAAGCTGACCGACGCATCCAAGGGCCAGTACGGCATCCTGGCACCGCCGTTCAACCAGGAGAACTACTACAACACCATCCTCCAGGCCGGCGGCACGATCATCTCGCCGGACGGGACGTCCTCCGGTTTCGACCAGCCGGCCGCGGTCACGGGCCTGAAGTTCTGGACCGACCTGATCAAGGCCGGGGCCTCACCGTCGCTGAAGTCGATGACCGACACCTACCCCAGCCAGCTCTTCGACTCCGGCAAGATCGCCATGTACTACGGCGGCAGCTGGAACACGCTGGAGTTCTCCAAGAACCCCAACCTCCAGGGGAACGTGGACGTCACGGTGCTGCCGCAGGGGACCAAACGCGCGGGGGTCATCCACGGCCTGGCCAACGTCGCCTATGCCAAGACCAAGCACCCCAAGGAGGCGGCGGCCTTCCTCGCCTTCCTCGGCTCCAAGGACGCCGCGGAGATCGGGGCGAAGGAGGCCGGGGTCATCCCGGCCTTCAACAACACCCAGCAGGCGTGGCTGAGCGCGACCCCGCAGTTCCACCTGCAGTCCTTCCTGGACGAGGTTGCGTACTCGGTCCCGTACCCCACGTCCAGGAACACCTCCGCGTGGCAGAGCAAGGAAGCGACCGTCTTCGCCCCCGTCTGGGACGGGTCGGCCGACCTCGCGGCGGCCGCGAAGGAGATGGCCGGCGTGATGAACACGGCACTGAGCAAGGAAAAGTGAGTTCATGACACAGACCGCGGCCACCCGGCCCGCGGCCCGGTCCGCCCCCGCCCCGCGACGGGCGCGGCACCCCGGGCGCCGCCGCGAACGGACCTGGGCCTATCTCATGATCGCGCCGACGACCATCGGGTTGTCGGTGTTCTACCTGTGGCCCATCGCGCAGACCTTCTACTACAGCTTCACCGACTCCGGCCCGTTCGGCGGGCACGCCTGGGCCGGCACCGCCAACTACACCGCCCTCGTCCACGAGCCGACGGTGGGGCAGGCACTCCTCAACACACTGCTGTACACCGTGCTCCAGCTCGCCGGCATCCCGCTCGCGGTGCTGGTGGCCGCACTGCTCAACCAGAAGGACCTGCGCGGCCGTTCGATCTACCGGGTGGTCTTCTTCCTCCCGGTGGTGACCATGCCGGTGGCCGTCGCGATGCTGTGGCGCTGGATGTACGACGGCAACTACGGCCTCGTCAACAACCTGCTGGCCACGACCGGGATCCACGGCCCGCACTGGGCCTCCGACCCGGCCGTCGCGCTCTACTCGCTGGCCGCGATCGGCATCTGGATGTCGCTCGGCTACAACATGGTGATCTTCCTGGCCGGACTGCAGGGGATCCCCGCCGAGTACTACGAGGCCGCGCGGATGGACGGGGCCGGTCCGGTCCGGATGTTCCTGCGCATCACCGTGCCGCTGCTGAGTCCGAACATCTTCTTCGTCACCGTGCTGACGATGATCAACTCACTGCAGATGTTCGACCTCGCCTACATGATGATGAGCACCCCGGGGGCCGCGGCCGGCGGGGCCAACCCGGCCCTGCCCCGGGTCCGGTCGATCTCGTACCTCTTCTTCGAAAAGGCCTTCGTCGAGCACGACACCGGCTTCGGGGCCGCGGTGGCCTTCGTCCTGGTGGGATTCATCGTGCTGATGACGTTCGTCCAGTTCCGCCTCCAGAAGCGGTGGGTGCACTATGCCTGACACCTCGTCCCCCGTCCGCGCCCCGCGGCTGCGTGCCCGGTCGGTGGCCACCCACGCGGCGCTGATCGCCATGGCCACGGTGATGATCGGCCCGTTCGTGTGGGAGCTCGTCACGGCGCTCAAACCGTTCGCCGAGACCACCCGGCTGCCACCGACCTTCCTGCCGCACCACTGGGAGTGGTCGAACTTCGGCAAGGTGTTCACATCGCTGCCGTTCGGGCGGATGTTCCTCAACACCGTGCTGATGACGGCCGGACGGACCGTCGCCCAGGTGGTCTTCTCCGCGATGGCCGGCTACGCCTTCGCCCGGATGCGTTTCCGCGGCAGCGGGCTGCTCTTCGGCCTGTTCCTGTCGGTGCTGATGGTCCCGGGTCTCGTCTTCCTGATCCCGCAGTACATGATCATCCAGGACCTCGGCTGGCTGAACTCCCTCCCGGGCCTGATCGTCCCCGGCATGTTCAGCGCCTTCGGCACCTTCCTGCTGCGCCAGTTCTTCATGGCGCTGCCGCACGACGTCGAGGAGGCCGCACGGCTGGACGGCGCCAACCCCTGGCAGGTCTTCCGGCACGTCGCGCTCCCGCTGGCCCGGCCGGGCCTGCTGGCGCTCACCATCCTGACCACGCTCTGGTCGTGGAACGACCTGATGTACCCGCTCGTCATCGCCACCGACCCGGAGAAGATGACCCTGTCCGCCGGCCTGGCGACCCTCCAGGGCGAGCACTTCACCGACTACTCGGTCCTGATGGCCGGCGCGCTGATGGCCACCGCACCGATGATCGTCTCCTTCGTCCTGCTGCAACGGCACTTCATCCAGGGGATCGCGTTCACCGGCAGCAAGGGCTGAGGCCCGGACGACCGGCCCCAGCCCCACACTTCCTCGAAAGGACACCGGCATTGGACGACATCACGCTCGGCGTCATCGGCCTCGGCATCCGCAGCGACCTGGTCGAGCTGGCCCACCGGCCCGGCGAGGGCTCGACGGTGGCAGCCGTCTGCGACCTCGACCCGCGCCTGCTGGCGAGCGCACGGGAGCGGTTCGGGCCGCAGGTGCGGACCGCCCAGGACCACCGCGAGCTGCTCGACGCCGGGCTCGACGGGGTCTTCGTGCTCACGCCCGACCACACCCACGAGCGGATCGGGCTGGACTTCCTCGCGGCCGGTGTCCCGGTCTTCCTGGACAAGCCGCTGGCGATCACCACCGGGGGCTGCGACCGGCTGCTCGCGGCGGCCCACAAGCACCGGACCCCGCTGTACGTCGGCCACAACATGCGGCACATGCCGGTCGTGGTCGCCATCCGCCGGCTCATCGAACAGGGCGCGATCGGGCAGGTCAAAGCCGTCTGGTGCCGCCACTTCGTGGGCCACGGCGGGGACTTCTACTTCAAGGACTGGCACGCCGACCGGCGCAACACCACCGGCCTGCTGCTCCAGAAGGGCGCCCACGACATCGACGTCATCCACTGGCTGGCCGGCGGCAGCACCCGCCGGGTGAACGCCCTGGGCGGTCTGACCGTCTACGGCGACATCACCTCGCACCGCGACCGCAGCGGGGAGCGGATGACCGAGTGGCTGTCCACCGAGAACTGGCCGCCGCTCAGCCTCACCGGACTCAACCCGGTGGTGGACGTCGAGGACCTCAGCATGATGCAGATGCAGCTGGACAACGGCGTGCTCGCCAGCTACCAGCAGTGCCACTACACGCCGGACTACTGGCGCAACTACACGGTGATCGGGACGGAGGGACGGCTGGAGAACTTCGGCGACTCCGAGGGCGCCGAGGTGCGGGTCTGGAACCGCCGGTCCGACTACCGCGCCGAGCCCGACGTGACGGTCCGCGTGCACACCCCGGCCGGCACCCACGGCGGCGCCGACCCGGTGCTGGTGGCGGAGTTCCTGCGGTTCGTCCGGGAGGGCGGCAGCACGGTGACCTCCCCGGTGGCGGCCCGCGAGGCGGTGGCCGCCGGGTACGCGGCCACCACGTCCCTGCGCGACGGCGGCAGGCCCGTCGACATCGCGCCCGTCGACCCGGAGCTGGCCGCCTACTTCGCGGGCGGACAGCGCTGAGTCCGGTCCGCCCCCGACCCCGCCCGGCGAAGGACCGGCCGGCGCCGGCCGCCGCACAGCGGCCGCACCGGATCCGCCGGGCCGGTGCCGGTGGGCGACCACACCGCAACCGATCGGCCCGGAGAGTCGTCTGCGATCGTGGCGCCTGACGTGACAGGTGGTCAGGACCCGTGTCGTCAGGTCGGCGCGCGGGGTGGTGGAGCGAACGGGGGCGTGCCATGCGTCGAGTGGTGGGCGCGGTGCTGGGGGTCGGGGTCCTGACGGTGCTGACGGGGGCCGGGGTGGGGCTGTACCCGAACCCGTACGGCAACGACGGGCACAGCAAGCTCTTCTGCGGTGCCGGCTTCCGCGGCCCCGGCTACTCGGCCGAGTTCAACCCGGGGTGCACCGGCGAGCGGGAGGAGATGCGCCGGACCGCGTGGCAGCTGATCGGGGCTGGGGCCGCCGTGGCGGCTGGTGCGCCGGTGCTGTTGCTGATCCGGCGCTCCGGTGGCCGCCGCCCGGCCGGCGGGCCCCGGTCGGACGGTACGTCGACCGGGGATCCCCATCCTGCCGGGTGAGACCGGCACCTGGAGCCGGTCGGCCACCACCGCGTCGCGCACTCCTTCGTCCGCGGCCAGCTCACCGGCGACGGGCGGCACGTCGAGCTGGACGACGTCCGCAGCGAGCGGCCCCCCGCCTCGACACCGCCGCCGAACGGGCCCGGCTCTCCGGCACCGTCGTCGCGCTCCGGGCGGCGGTCGCGACCGGGCGGCTCAGGCGGGCCCGTTCAGGCCCTCCGGCTCAGGCGGGCCGAGTGCCGGTGCCGCGGCGATCACCCGGTGGAAGGCCCGGATGTGGGCCTCGACGAGTTCCCCCGCGCGGTCCGCGTCCCCGGCTGCGACCGCCTCGTAGATGGCGTGGTGCTCGGCGCGGAGCCGGGCCGCCTGGGCCTCCCAGTCCGGGAGCCGGTGGAAGGCGGTGAGGATGGTGTGCCGGACGGCGTTGCGGACGGCGACGGTGAGGTCCGCGATCAGCCGGTTGCCGGCCGCCTCGGCCAGCGCCACGTGGAAGGCGGTGTCGCAGTCGTTGAACCCCTCGCGGGTCAGCCCGGCCTCGTCCATCCGCAGCAGCGGCTCCCGCAGGCGGGCCAACTGCTCGGCGGTGGCGTGCCCGGCGGCCAGGCGCGCGCTGGAACGCTCCAGGCTCGCCCGGGCCTCGAAGACGTCCCCGAGCGGGAAGTTCGCGAGCGCCAGGTGGAGCCGCAGCAGCTGGGTGAGCCCCTCGCTGGGCAGCGCGGCGATCACCGTGCCGGAGTCCGGGCCGGTTCCCACCCGGGAGCGCACCACGCCCTGGGCCTCCAGCACCCGCAGCGCCTCCCGGATGGCGGCCCGGCTGACGCCGAGCAGCTCGACCAGCTCACGCTCGGGCGGCAGCCGGTCGCCGACGCCGAGCCGGCCCGACAGGAACTGCTCCTCGATCCGCGCCAGCACCAGCTCGTACGTCCGGGCACGGGGCACCGGCTCCCATGCCGCGTCCGCCATGTCGGGCCCTCCCCGTCTCGTACGCTCGATCGCCTCATCCTAGCCCGACGCATGAATGGTCTGACCAAAGGGTCGGCCTCCCTGTAGAGTGTCGCGAAATACATGGTCAGACCAAAGCCGCAAGGCTCTGTCCCGAGACGCGAGGAAGCCCGCGATGCGTGTCGCACTCTTCGTCACCTGCGTCAACGACACCCTCTACCCCGGTACCGGGCGGGCGGTCGTGACGCTGCTGGAACGGCTCGGCGTGGACGTCGACTTCCCCGCCGCCCAGACCTGCTGCGGCCAGCCCCAGTACAACACCGGCTACCGCGCCGAGACCGTCCCACTGGCCCGCCGCACCGCCGCCGCCTTCGCCGGGTACGACTTCGTGGTCACCCCGTCCGGCTCCTGCGCCGCGATGGTCCGGGACAACTACCCCCGGCTGGAGGGGGCCGGCACCGGCGACCTGCCCGACCGGGTGTACGAGCTCACCGAGTTCCTGGTCGACGTGCTGGGCGTCACCGACGTCGGCGCGCACTACCCGCACACCGTCACCTACCACCCGTCCTGCCACGGGCTGCGGATGCTCGGCCTCGGCGACCGGCCGCTGCGGCTGCTGCGGGCCGTACGGGGGCTGACACTGGTGGAGCTCCCGGGCGCGGAGGAGTGCTGCGGCTTCGGCGGCACCTTCTCGGTCAAGAACCCGGCCGTGTCCGCCGCGATGGGCGCCGACAAGGTGCGCAACGCGCGGTCCACCGGCGCGCAGGTGCTGTGCGGCGCCGACAACTCGTGCCTGATGCACCTCGACGGCACACTGCGCCGCCTGGGCGCCCCGCTGCGGACCGTCCACCTGGCGGAGATCCTCGCCTCCACCACGGACGGAGCAGCGGTGTGAGCGGCACCTACCTGGGCATGCCGGCCTTCCCCGAGGCCGCGGCCGCCTCCACCCGGGACGCGCGGCTGCGCGCCAACCTCACCCACGCCACCCGCACCATCCGCGACAAGCGGGCCGCAGCGGTCGCCGAGCTGGACGACTGGGCGCAGCTGCGGCAGGCCGGCAAGGAGATCAAGGACCGCACGCTGCTGCGCCTGGACCACCACCTGCTCCGGGCGGAGGCCGCCGTGACCGCGGCCGGCGGGACGGTGCACTGGGCGACGGACGCCGCCGAGGCCAACCGGATCGTCACCGACCTGGTCAAGGCGACCGGCGAGCGCGAGGTGGTCAAGGTCAAGTCCATGGCCACCCAGGAGATCGGCCTCAACGAGGCACTGGCCGCCGAGGGCATCACGGCGTACGAGACCGACCTCGCCGAGCTGATCGTGCAGCTGGGCGACGACCTGCCCTCGCACATCCTGGTCCCGGCGATCCACCGCAACCGCACCGAGATCCGCGACATCTTCCGTGCCGCGATGGGCAGATGGGGACGGGCCGCCCCCGAGGGCCTGACCGACCGACCGGCGGACCTCGCCGAGGCGGCCCGGCTGCATCTGCGGGAGAAGTTCCTGCGGGCCAAGGTCGCCGTCTCCGGCGCCAACTTCCTCGTCGCCGAGACCGGCAGCCTGGTGGTCGTCGAGTCCGAGGGCAACGGCCGGATGTGCCTGACCCTCCCCGAGACGCTGATCTCCGTCGTCGGCATCGAGAAGACCGTCCCCACCTGGCGGGACCTGGAGGTGTTCCTCCAGCTGCTCCCCCGTTCCTCCACCGCCGAGCGGATGAACCCGTACACCTCGATCTGGACCGGCACGACCGGCGGGGACGGGCCGCGCGCGTTCCACCTCGTCCTGCTCGACAACGGCCGCACCGACACCCTCGCCGACGAGGTCGGCCGCCAGGCGCTGCGCTGCATCCGCTGCTCGGCCTGCCTGAACGTCTGCCCGGTGTACGAGCGGGCCGGCGGCCACGCCTACGGCTCGCCCTACCCGGGGCCGATCGGCGCCATCCTCACCCCCCAACTGCGCGGGCTGCAGAGCGAGGTGGACGCCTCGCTGCCGTACGCCTCCTCGCTGTGCGGGGCCTGCTACGAGGTGTGCCCGGTGGCCATCGACATCCCCGAGGTGCTGGTGCACCTCCGGGAACGGGTCGTCGGGCAGGGCACCGGCCACCGCGTCGAGCGCGCCGCGGTCAGGGCGGCGACCTGGCTGCTCGACCACCCGGCGGCGTACACCGCGGCCACCCGGGCCGCCGCGCTGACCCGGCGGCTGCACCCGCGCAGCCTGCCGCTGCCCGGCCCCGCCAAGGCCTGGAGCGACACCCGCGACCTGCCCGAGATGCCCGAACAGACCTTCCGCGACTGGTGGAAGAAGAACCGCGCCGAGGGGAACGACCCACGATGAGCAGCTCCCGCGAACGCGTCCTGGCCCGGATCCGGACCGCGCTGGCCGACGTCCCGCTGGCGGCCTCCGACCCGCCGGTGCGGCGCGGCTACCTCCCGGCCCACATCCCGGAGGACCGCGCCACCCTGCTCACCGTGCTGGCCGAGAACCTCACCGACTACCGGGCCGTGGTCCACCGCAGCACCGCCGCCGACCTGCCCGGGCTGATCGCCCACCGCTTGCGCGCACACGGGAGCCGCTCGGTGGCGGTCCCCGCCGACCTGCCGCCCGGATGGCTGGACGCGCTCCATGACATCCAGGTCGTCACCGACTCCGCCGAGCTGACGGCCGGGCGGCTGGACGCGGTGGACAGCGTGCTCACCGGCTGCACGCTCGCGGTGGCCGAGACCGGCACCGTCGTGCTCGACGCGGGCCCCGCCCAGGGCCGGCGCGTCCTCACCCTCGTCCCCGACCACCACCTCTGCGTGGTCCGCGCCGACCAGGTCGTCGCCTCGCTGCCACGGGCCCTGCCGCTGCTGGACCCCACCCGGCCGCAGACCTGGATCTCCGGACCGTCGGCCACCAGCGACATCGAGCTCGACCGGGTGGAGGGCGTGCACGGACCGCGCGGGCTGGAGGTCGTCCTGGTCGGTTGACCAGAGACTCGTCGGCCCGCCGTCACCGCATGTCCGTCGCTGCCGCGGCACCGGCAATCCGTGACGCCGGTGGTCCTCGGGCGGGGGCACCACCGGGCCCCACCGCGCCGGGATTCCCGGCGACCACGCACCGGACGTCCCTCGGTACCTACCGCTACCCGGACGGTTCCTTCCGGGGCCCGGCCGGGGTAGGGGCGAAGCTCGGCGCGCTGGGCGAACTCGCCGGTGGGCAGCGGCTGAACCTGGTCGGCCGGCGACCGGAACCGAGACCGGAGATCGGCTCAGCCGAAGATGTGGATGTTCTCGTCGACCCAGTCGCGCAGGGTCAGCGGGGCTTTCCCGGTGATCGCCTCGACGGCGTCGGAGATCTTCCAGTCCCAGGCGGCCGACTGGCGCTTGAGTTCGAGCAGGGCTTCGAGGCGAGGTCCGCCCCAGCCGAGACGGTCGAACTCGGCTCGGGTCTGGGCCCTGGTGCGTTCGACGACCTCGACCTGCTGGCCGAGGGCTGCGCCGACGATCTCGCCCTGGCACTGCGGGCTGACGGCTTCGCCGCCGGTGAGGGTGTAGGTCTGTCCTTCGTGGCCGGAGGTGGTGAGGACCTTGGCGGCCACGGAGGCGATGTCGCGTGGGTGGATCATGGCGGAGACCGGGTCGCCCTCGGTGACGTACATGGTCCGTTCCTTGGCGATGGTGTCGGCATGGCCGTGGAGGTAGACCATGAACGTGCCGGGGCGCAGGATGGTCCAGGCCAGGCCGGAGTCCTGGACGACCTGCTCGCCCCGGCGGTGGCCGGTGCTCAGCGGGTCGGTGGCGCCGTGGGTGACGCCGCTGGTGGAGAGCTTGACCAGGTGCTTGACGCCGGCGTTGCGGGCGGCTTCGACGAGGGTGCGTTCCTGGACCGGCCCCTCGGGGCCGTAGCCGGGCGGGACGACGAAGACCTGGTCGATGCCGTCGAGTGCGGCGGGAAGGGTCTCGGGCTTGTCGAAGTCGCCGGGGACGACCTCGACGCCGGCGGGGAAGTCGGTCCTCCCGGGCGATCGGGTCATGGCCCGTACGGCCACGCCTGCTGCGGCGAGCTGGGCGGCGAGTTCGCTGCCGACGTTGCCGGTGGCGCCGGTGACGAGAATCATGCGTGGATCTCCTTGGGATGCGCGAAGGGTGTCGGGGTGGCTCCCGCGGGGCTGTGCAGCCCTGCGGGAGCCGGGTGCGAGTGGCGGGTCAGGCCCGGGATCGGGCGGCGGACGGGTCGACGGCCGTCGTGCCCTCGCCTGACCGCTCGGGCCTGGAGCGGCCGTGGTCGTGGCCGCCGCCGAGCTCGGTGTCCTTGAGGAGCAGGGCAATCACCAGTCCGACGAGGACGACCGGGATCACCGCGTGGAAGACGGCGTGGAGCGAGTCCGCGTAGACGTGGGCGAGTTCGAGTCGGACGGAGTCCGGGAGGTGGCGAAGCACGTCGGGCGAGAGCGAGCCGTCCTCGTCGAGGCCGTCGCCGGACCGACCGCCGAGGTGCTCCTGGAGTCCGGTGCCGAGGCGGCTGGACATCAGGGCGCCGAAGGTCGAGACACCATGCCGGTGCCGAGCTGGCGGACGAGGGTGGCGGTGCCCTGCACGGCGCCGATGTCGCGCCTGTCCGCGGTGTTGCGTGCGGCGAGGCTCAGGGCTTGGGAGTTGAGGCCGGCGGCGGTCCCGAGGAGCAGGACGTATCCGGTGGTGAGGGCGAGGCCCGTCCGGGGACCGGCGGTACGGAACAGCAGGGCGGCGACGGCGAAGAGCGCCATGCTGAGCACCGGGAACCAGCGGTAGGAGCCGGTGCGCCCGATGACCTTGGTGCTGGCCCAGGAGGCCAGGACGACGCTGAGCATCATTGCGGTGAGCAGGTAGCCGGATGTCCGTACGTCCAGGCCGAGGACGGTCTGGAACCACAGCACCAGGTAGTTGATCAGCCCGGGGCCGACGAGACCGGCGACGAAGCCGAGGAGGACGACGATGGTGAAGGTGCGGTTGCCGAAGAGCCGGAGCGGGATCACGGGGTCGGCGGCGCGCCGCTGGGACAGGACGAACAGCGTTACCGCGAGGACGGATCCCGCGGCGAGGCCGATGGTCATCGGAGAGTTCCAGGCGTACGTGGTGCCGACCCAGCCGGTGAGCAGGTTCAGGGCGACGATCGCGACGACGAGCAGGACGATGCCGGCGTAGTCGATGCGGGCCTTCGTGGACTGCGCGGGCAGCCGCAGCATCGAGGAGACGACGATCAGGACCACGGCGCCGATGGGCAGGTTGACGTAGAACACCCATCGCCAGCCGACGAGGTCGGTCAGGATGCCGCCGAGGGCGGGACCGGCGAGCGAGGCGGCGCCGAAGGTGAGGGAGAACCACCCGTGGTAGCGGGCGCCTTCTCGTGGCGAGAACATCTCGCCGAGGAGGGCGAGGACGCAGATGAACAGGCCACCACTGCCGACACCCTGAACGGCTCGGAAGGCGATCAGCTGATCCATCGTCCGGGCGAGGCCGCAGATCGCCGATCCGGCGAGGAAGACGGTGACGGAGGCGAGGAAGACGCGCTTGCGTCCGAACAGGTCGCCGAGCTTTCCGAAGACGGGGGCGGCTGCGCTCCCGCCGATGAGGTAGGCGGTGGTGACCCAGGCGAACCGGTCGAGTCCACCCAGGTCGCTCACCACGCGGGGCAGCGCGGTGGCGACGATCTGGGAGTCGAGCAGGGAGAGGAAGACGGCCGCCATGAGGGTCAGGACGACCGTATGGGTCTTGGCCGACGGAGCCGGTGCGGCAGAGGCGCCGGGTTCACGTGAGCGGGAGGTCACGAGGGAGTCCTTGTGATCGAGGAGCGGCGCCGCGATACGCGGCATCGCCCGGAGTGGGAGTACGCAGAACGAACTCGCTGAAGAACGCCGCCTGTCGTTGGCAGCGGAGATGGGGTGGTCGGATCTCGTCCGACTCCGGCCGTCGTCGGCCCTCTCAACCGTTGATCAGTCGTCAGCAGAGCTGCTGATCACGGTTCTTCGCTGTTCGTCTCGCCTCTTGGCACTCCTCGGTGTCGATCACTGGATGTCCGTAACCGTAGTGAAGGGTCCGGGGCGGCGCAACTGCTTTGTCTCACGGGCGAACACACGGGCGGCGGTGGGCAGGGGCCCGGCGGCACCGCGGCGCCGCCGGGCCGGGATGGGAGGCGGGTCAGCCGATGGCGGTGGCGAAGACGTGCGTCTGGTCGCCGGTGGTGGGCAGGGTCAGGTAGGCGACGGTCTTGCCCGCCTGCAACGGGACGGTCGAACAGTAGATGCTGACCGGGTGGTCGGTGACGCCGCCGTGGCCGGCGTTGCGGCGCGGGAGGGTGGCGAGGATGTCGGCCCCGGCCGCCGGGCTGTTGTCCCACCAGTCGGAGACCGCGAGGGTGAAGGCCTGGGTGGTCCCGTCGGTGTAGGTGACCGTCCCCGATCCGGACCCCGGGCCACCGGTGTTGGTGAGCAGCAGGCCGAGCCTGCCGCCCGATCCGGACGTCGCGATCATCTGGCCGTTGGCGCGGACGTTGTCGTTGCTGCCGGGGGCGGTGTCGGGCCAGTGGAAGGAGAGGCCGTCGTGGGTGAAGGTCGCCGCGCGGCCGAGGCCGGCCGCCGCCAGGGTCTGCGCCGACAGGCTCCGGCCGCCGCCGTCCAGGTCGGCCGCGGCCTGGGCGGCGTCGTCGCTGATCCCGCGGTTGTCGAAGGCGGCCGCGAGCGAGGTGTACGGCACGCTGAGCCGGCCGCTCGCCCCGTCCTTGACCGGCGCGCCGCGGTAGCCGGCGCCGGCCTGGTACTCGGCGGTACCGGCCGCGGCGTTCGCGGGGGCGGTCAACTGCCAGGTGGTGGTGGCCGTCCGGCCCGCGCCGAGCGAGGGGAAGCCCGCCGGCGTGGTGGCCCGGGCGGTCCAGCCGGGCGGCGGGGTGAGGGTGAGGGTGAGGTCCGACAGGGCGCGCGCGGTGCTGTTGACGTACGTGGTGGTCACCGTGGTGCTGGTGCCCGGTGCGACGACCGCGGGGCCGCGGACCGAGAGCGGGTTCGGCACGGTGGTCCAGGCGGTCGCCTCCGAGCTGAACCGGGCGCCGGTGTGCATCTCGTGGGCGACCAGCGGGACGTCGCCGACGGTGGCGTCGGCGGGCGGGGTGACCCGCCACCTGACGGTGACCGTCCGGCCCGGGGCGATGCTCCCGAAGGCGGCGGGGTCGGTGGGCGTGGCCGTCCAACCGGTGGGTGCCTTCAGGCCGATGGTGGTGTTCCTCACCGCGGCGGTGCCGGTGTTGGTGTACGTGGTGGTCACCGTGGCGGCGGCGCCGCGGCCGGTGGTCGTGGGTGCGGTGACCGTGATCGGGGCCCTGACCTTCTGGGGAGCCCCGAGGGTCAGGAACCGGATCCTGGCCGTCCCGCCGGACCCCGCGTCGCGGTAGGCGATGGTCTGGGCACCGGCGGTGTAGTCCGCCGAGCCGCTCGGGGTGACGGTGGCGAGCTGGTGCCAGGTGCCGTCGTACACCGTCGCGGTGCTGGTCCCGTCCGCGACCAGGTAGCCGCCGTCGGGCACGGTGGTGGTGAAGGCGACCGTCCGGCCGTTCAGGGTGACCGAGGGGTTGGTGACGGTGCCGCCGGAAGCTCGCAGTTGGAACCGCAGGGGTTGCGCCTGCTGGGAGTTGGTGTACTGCCAGGTGCTCGTCGTCCCGTCGCCCGCCGCGCCGAGTGCGTCCTTCGGGTAGTCGACGTGGTACAGGTTCCACTCCTTGCCCGGCACGGTGTTCTCCAGGTGCCAGCGGGAGTCCGCGTCCTTCATCGCGGTGGTCTGCGCGTCGGTGAAGGCGTGCGCGTTGCGGGCCGCCTCCCACTGCTTCCAGGCCTCCAGGACGCCGGCCGTGTTGCCGCTGCCGTTGAACCCGGACACGCTGGCCTGCAGTCCGGCGCCCGCGTTCCAGCCCGCCATCTTGGAGAGCTGCCACTCCTGCTCGAGGACCGAGTCGGTCGGGTGGTAGGTGACCCATCCCATCATGTCGGGAAGGTAGTTGCGCTGGTAGTAGGCCTGGTGGTCGACGAGTTCCGGGTACTTCGTCCCGTGGGATCCCTCGCCCCAGCTCGCGCGACCGATGGCGTCCCAGACGCCCGGCAGGACGTTGCTGCCCTCCGAGATGAAGTCGTCGGTGTTGTGCAGCTGCCGGTACATCCCGTTGAAGAGCTTGTTGGTGCCGAACGTCCCGTAGCCGGCCAGGGTGGCGGTCTCCAGGCCGTCGAAGGACATCGCCTTGAGGCCGGTGGTGTTGAAGATCTGCGCGAAGCGGCTGGCGAGCCCCGGGAGCATCGACATGCCGGCGTCGAACTGGTCATAGGCGTACCACTGCATGCGGGCCAGGTCGGCGCCGGCCGGGTGGGCGGCTGCGGTGGTGCCCCAGCCGCCACGGGCGCTGAGGGTCACCTGGTACTCGGTCGACGAGCCGGGCACCTTCGTCACGGTGCCGAACTTCAGCAGTTCGTTGCCGGTCCGCAGCGCGTTCCCGCGCCCGCCGGTGAAGACGGTGTCGCCGTCGACGTAGGCCACCGTGGCCGAGGCGTCCAGCGGCCGGGTCAGCCTGACCGATCCCATGGTCGCGAGCCCGGGGTCGGGCACCGGCGTCACGTACGGGTCGTTGGTGTCGATCGCGTTGGACAGGGTGTGCACGCCCACCGCCGTGCCGCCGGCCGCCGCGGTGCGGGCCAGCCCGGCCGCACCGGCGTCCGAACCGCCGAAGGAGCCGTCGAACTGGTAGTGGCCGGTCGACTTCCAGGGGCCCACCGCGTTCGGCAGCGAGTAGAGGTACCGGATCCCGGCCTTCCGGGCGTACTCGCTCGCCTTGGCGGAATTGCCGGTGTTCAGGTCGCCGAGCACCAGGAAGGACTGCGAGGCGCCCTGCGAGGTCTTCCCCCACTCCCCGTCGATCGTGGTGTGCGGCAGGCCCTCGCCCGTCTCGATCCCGGACAGGGTGCCGAGGACGTTCGCCGGCGCGGTGCCGAACAGGGCGATCCTGGAGCCCTTGATCACCGCGTCGTCGCCGCTCAGCGGCGGGACCGCCACGTCGGGCTCGTGCATGTCGTCCCAACCCACCGAGCGGTGGCGGGTCCTGGTGTAGTCGTAGGTGTACGCCTGGAGGATGCTGCCCCAGTCGGTCTGGGAGGCGCTGAACCACCCGAACGGCCAGGGCGACACGCCCGCCTTGCGCGGACCGTCGGGATGGCTGAGCTTGTCGAACTCGTCCGGCCAGCCGCCGACGGTCTTGTCGTTGAGCCCGTGGATGCCGATCGCGAACGTGCTGTCGCGCACCACACCGACCGTCTCGCCCACGGTCTGCGTGATGCCGGTGGTGATCGGGCCCCAGAGCAGGGTCTGGACGTCCACTCCGGCCGGGGCGCTGACGCTCGTCACCTCCAGTGTGGCGTACGCCGACCTGCTCACCACCCGTACGCCGACCTTGATGCCCTTCCCCGCGAACCCGAAGGCGTAGGTACACGAGGCCGCGTCGTACGAGAGCGAGGTGGGCAGTTGCTGCGCACCGTCCGCCACCAACTTGATCAGCGGCGACCGGTGGTCCGCACTCGCGTAGTCACGGCCGCTCGCCGCATCCACCAGACCGGTCACCGTCCCCGCGCCGTTCAGCGCGATCCGCAGCGAACCGGCCCGGATCGTGTACGTGGCACCGGCGGCCGACGCCGCCGGGACCGTCACGCCCGTCGCCATGACGACCACCGCCGCCGACAGGCCGGCAAGAGCGCTTCTTCGATTCCTCATCCTGCTGTCACCTCGTGTCGCGAAACGGGCGGGAACGCATGGGCACGTCGTCTCTGGACTGCACGAGAGGCCGGATGGATAGATCTGATGTATTCAACCCTTGCGACTCGAACCGACCAGATCGTCCGCATGCGGCCACCGGCCAAGGACCGACCACTGCCTGGTCCGCCGCCACCGGTGCGGGCAGCCGCCACCTGTGAGCTGCGCCACCTTGAGGTGCACGAGTCTGGGCGCTGGATCCTTACCCGTCAAGGCTTTAGATCAGATTCATCGAGCCCACGCATCGAGATAGATATGAACCATCGCCACCGGAAGTGAACACCCTGGGCGGAGTGGGAGGCCTCGTCGGCGGGGACGCCACCGTTGGGACTCACCTCGGGCACAGTGCCACCCTGACGTTCCCGACCTTCGGGACGCCGATCGAGGCCGACGTCCGGCGACCCGGACCGACCGGCGTCCGGGATCACGAACGAGACCGCCCCCGGACGGGGTCGGGAACCCGTCCGGGGGCGGCCTCCGCCGCGCGGGGTCAGTGGTCGGCGCCGACCCCCAGGCGCAGGGTGAGGACCTGGAACGGACGCAGCGTCAGGCCGACCTGCCGGGGGCCGGTCCGCTCGGCGGCCGGTGCCTCGGCCGGGGCGACCTCGCGCTCCAGGAGGTCGGTCACGGCGACCCGTCCCAGCGGGAAGCCGGTGCTCACCCGGGCCCTGGCCCGGCGGCCCAGGGCCTCGTAGAGGCGGACGACCACGTCGCCGGAGCGGTCGTCGGCGAGCTTGACCACCTCGACCACCACGGCCTCGTTGTCGGTGGCCACCAGCGGTGCGACCGCGCCGGCACCGGGCACGGCCCGCTCGGGCAGGTTGAGCGCGTAGCCCTCGCGGACGGCGTCGGCGATCTCCGCGCCGACGACGAGCACGTACCGCAGCCGGTGGCGGCCCTGGTCGGCGTCCGGGTCGGGGAACCGGGGAGCCCGCAGCAGCGTGAGCCGGACGGTGGTGGTGGTGCCGCCGTCCGCGCGCACGTCCCGGGTGACCTCGTGCCCGTACGTCGAGTCGTTGACCACGGCCACGCCGCGGTCGCGCTCTCCGACGTGCAGGAAGCGGTGGGCACAGAACTCGAACTTGGCGGCGTCCCAGCTGGTGTTGGTGTGGGTGGGACGCTGGACGTGGCCGAACGGGATCTCGGCGCTGGAGTGGTCGGCCCGCAGGTCGAACGGGATGTCGTGGAACTGGTGCAGCAGCACCGTCTTCCACAGCCGGTCCAGCGCCTCGTACGGGTAGGGGTGACCGGTGCGGACGGCCGCCGCCGCGCACCAGAGCTCGGCCTCACGCAGCAGGTGCTCGCTGCGCCGGTTGCCCTGCTTGGTGCGCAACTGGCTGGTGAGGGTGCCGCGGTGGAACTCCAGGTAGAGCTCGCCGACCCACACCGGCGCGTCGGGGTACTCGGCCTCGGCGCGGGCGAAGAAGTCCGCCGGGGACGGCTCCGAGCACGCCCTGCTCGCCTGGCGCCCGACCGCCCGCTTCGGCCACCGGCCCGCCCCTCTCCCCCTGACGGCGCTGGACGGCGCGGCCCGCTACCGCGACCCGGACACCGGCGAGGAGTACGACGGCGCGGCCCTCCGGCACCGGGGCCTCGACCTGCTCCTCCCGGCCGGGGACCACGCCAGCCGCCTGATCCGGCTCAGCCGCCTCGACTGACCGCCTGCCGGTCCGGCCACCACCGCTCCCGTTCCACGCCCACGGAGGTCCGCCAGCAATGAACGCCCGCAAGGTCCTGGTCGTCGGCATCGACGGCGTCCGCCTCGACCTGCTGCCCGCCCTGCACATCCCCCACCTCGACGGGGTCGCCGCCGCCGGCTTCCTCGGCCGCGTCGAGATCGACGCCACCACCCCCACCATGTCCGGCCCCTGCTGGGCCACCGTCACCACCGGCGTCGGCGTCGCCAAGCACGGCGTCTGGGGCAACCGGTTCCACGGCAACCGCTTCGACGTCTTCCCCGACTTCACCACCCGCCTCGCCGCCGAACACGGCCTGCGCACCCTCGCCATCGGCGGCTGGACCCCGATGTTCCTCGCCCGCGAGGGCGGCCCGATGTTCACCGCCCCCAGCCGCCTGAGCTACATCGCCCCCACCGCCGACACCCCCGCCGCCTGGGAGGACTGCGACGAGAACGTCACCGTCGAGGCCGCCCGCACCCTCACCACCGTCCCCGACCTCGACGCCGCCTTCGTCTACCTCGGCGCCGTCGACGAGACCGCGCACTTCCTCGCCTGCGGCCCCGAGTACCGCGCCTCCGTCGAAACCGCCGACCGGCGCCTCGGCCGGCTCCTCGACGCCCTCCGGGAACGCCCCTCCCACGGCCGGGAGGACTGGACCGTCATCGTCGTCACCGACCACGGCCACCGCGACGAGGGCGGCCACGGCGGCCGCTCCGAACAGGAACTCACCGCCTGGATCGCCGCCAGCGGCCCCGACATCCCCGCCGGCCCGCCCCCGGTCGACCTCCGGCACGCCGACGTCGCCGCCCACGTCTACGCCGCCCTCGGCATCGCGCCCGACCCCCACTGGTCCCTCGACGGACGCCCCTTCAGCACCACCCACACCGCCCTGCACTGACACCGGGCGGACGACTCGGGCGAGGGCCGACCACCGGTGGTCGGCCCTCGTTCCGGCCCGGCGTCCGCCGTCCCGCGAGAACGTCCCGAATTCGGCGGAGCAGGAACCGGTGAAACAGGCCGTGGTATTTCCGCCCGGCTTTACCGCCTCCCCTGCCGACCGCCGGGAGCCCCCCGCCACCTGGGCCGTGAGGCACTGTCAGTGCCTCCCCCTACTCTGGAATCAACGTTGGAGGGGGCGCCGGAAAAGGCGTCGGAAGAGCGCGGGAAATGGGTAGGGGAATGT
The DNA here is from genome assembly GCF_044740765.1 of Kitasatospora sp. NPDC088346. NCBI lineage: Bacteria > Bacillati > Actinomycetota > Actinomycetes > Kitasatosporales > Streptomycetaceae > Kitasatospora > Kitasatospora sp. NPDC088346. The sequence goes on along the minus strand of NZ_JBIURH010000032.1, from coordinate 35,024 downwards.
CTGCGAACAGGATCAAGCACAAGGTCAACCACGTCTCCCTGGTGGTGGACAGGTCCGGCTCGATGCGCCAGCACGAGGGGCAGCTGGTCCGGGTGGTGGACGAGTTCGTGAAGGGCCTCCAGGAGGAGTCCGACCGCCTCGGGCACGAGACCCGGATCAGCCTCTACGCCTTCGACCACGAGGTGCAGAACCTGGTCTGGGACATGGACGTCAAGCACCTGCCGTCCCTGAAGGGCCTCTACCGCGTCAACAACGGCGCGACGGCCCTGATCGAGGCGGCCGTGAAGTCCGTCGACGACCTCAGGAACATCTGGGAGGGCTACGGCGAGCACTCCTTCCTCCAGGTCGTGGTCACCGACGGCGAGGAGAACGCCTCCGGCTTCTCGGAGACCGGCGGGATGCACACCCGTATGAACGGCGGCCGCGGCACCGCCGTCCTGCGCACCTGGATGGACCGCATCCAGGGCGCCATGGACGGCCTCCCCGACCACTGGACGTCGGCGATCCTCGTCCCGAACTCCCTGGCCAAGCGCACCGCCCAGGAGTACGGCTTCCCCGCCGGCAACATCGCCATCTGGGACGCCGACTCCAGCAAGGGCGTCGAGGAGGCCATCGGCACCGTCAAGGCCGCCGCCACCGGCTTCCTGCGCGGCCGCGAGAAGGGCGTGCGCGGCACCAGGAACCTCTTCACCATGGGCCAGGACCTCAGCACCGCCGACGTCACCGCCAACCTCGACGCCCTCGACCCGGGCCGGTACATCCTCGTCCCGGTCGACCGGGCCGCGCCCATCCGCGAGTTCGTCACCACCGCCGGACACCCCTACAAGAGCGGCTGCGCGTTCTACGAGCTCTCCAAGCGCGAGAAGATCCAGGGCACCAAGCAGCTCGCCGTCGCGGAGAAGGACCCTGCCACCGGCCGGACGACCGGCAAGGTGTTCTCCGGCCCGGCCGCCCGCCGGCTGCTCGGCCTCCCCCAGTCCGAGGCCACGGTCAAGCCCGGCGACAACCCCTCGTACACCGTGTTCGTCCAGTCCACCTCCGTCAACCGCAAGCTGGTCCCCGGCACCAGGCTGCTCGTCATGCTGTAGGACGGCCGGCCCGGGTGCCCGCCGGGGCTCAGGCGGACGCCGAGGCCGGGGTGTCGAGCAGGGCCAGGTCCTCCCCGGTCAGGCGCAGCGCGCCGGCGGCGATGTTCTCGGTGAGGTGCGCCGGGTTCGTCGTGCCGGGAATGGCCAGGACGTGCGGGCCGCGGTGCAGGGTCCAGGCGAGCCGCACCTGGGCCGGCGTCACGCCGTGGGCCCGGGCGACGGTGTGGACGCGGGCGTCCTGCTCCCGGGCCGCGGCCGCCTCGCGCCGCAGGCCGGAGACGGCGAAGAACGGGACGAAGGCGATGCCCTGCTCCCGGCAGAGGTCCACCAGCCCGTTCTCGTCGGCGGTGCGCCAGTCCAGGCCGTAGGCGTTCTGGACGCAGACCACGGGCGCGACCGCCCGGGCCTCGGCCAGCTGTTCCGGACGGACGTTGGAGAGCCCGAGGTGCCGGACCAGGCCCGCTGCGCGCAGGTCCGCGAGGGCACCGAAGTGCTCGGCGATCGAGGCCGTTACGGGGCCGATGTGGCGCAGGTTCACCACGTCCAGATGGTCCCGGCCCAACTGGCGCAGGTTCTCCTCGACCTGGCCGCGCAACTGGTCGGGCCGGGCCGTGAACCACTCGCCGGAGGGGTCACGGCCCGGCCCGACCTTGGTCACCACGACCACCTCTCCCGGCCAGGTCGACAGCGCCCGGTTGACGAGCTCGTTCGCGGACCGCAGCGGCGAGAAGTAGAAGGCCGCCGTGTCGACGTGGTTGACGCCCCGGTCGAACGCGCCGTGCAGCAGCCGGACGGCCGCCTCGCGCCCGACCGGCACGCCGGCCGAGTTCCCCATCATGCCGTTGCCGGTCAGCCTCATCGCGCCGTAGCCGACCCGGTTCACCTCCAGGTCGCCGAGCCTCCACGTCCCTGCCGCCGCTGCCTCGCTCACCGTGCTCCTCCACCCGTCGGACCGTCAGGTTCTGGAGTATGAGGCCGTCGTGGGCGTCGACGACAGACCGCCGGGCCGAGCGGAACGTCACATCCTGATCGGGAACGAACCGTCGTGCGCGGCCGTTGGACCCGGTGCGACGTCGCGGCGGGCCGGCCGCGCTCAGGCCGGCCCGCCGGCGGCCACCGCGAAGCGTGCCACCACGCGGGTGCCGGTCGGCGCGAGGACGGCCAGCCGACAGCTGGTGGCCTGCCGGACGAGCCGCAGCCCGCGCCCGTGGGCCGGGCCGGCGTCCGCGGTGAGGTGGCGTGGTGCGGGGCGCCGCCGCCACCGGCCGAGGTCCTTCACCTGGAGGGTGAGGCACCCGGCGCGCTGGGTCAGCAGGACGGTGACCTCGGGGCTGCCGCTGTGCACGACGACGTTGCCCACCAGCTCGGTGACCACCCCGCAGAGCGCCTCGACGACCTCGGGCGGGATCCTCCACCGGCGGGCCGTCTGCGCGGCGAAGTGCCGCATGTCCGCGTCGGCGGCGGGCGTCACCGGCAGGCTGCACACGGCCGCCCGCCCCTTCGGGTGGCCGTCGTTCGGGGCGCCGCCGTACCGGGCGCCGTCGTTCCGGGCGCCGTCGTTCCGAGCGCTGTCGTTGCGGGCGCTGCCGTTCATTCGGGGGCCTCGATCGGCTGCTCGCACCAGATGACCTTTCCCTCGTCCGTGTAGCGGGTGCCCCAGCGGTGGGCGAGCCGCGCGACCAGGAAGATGCCCCGGCCGCCCTCGTCCGTGGTGGCGGCCCAGCGGAGGTGGGGTGCGGTGCTGCTGCCGTCCGAGACCTCGCAGACCAGGCTGGTGTCGCGCAGCAGCCGCACCCGGACCGGCGAGCGCCCGTAGCGGAGGGCGTTGGTGATCAGCTCGCCGAGGATGAGCTCCGTGGTGAAGCCGAGCTCGTCGAGTCCCCATTCGGCGAGACGCCGGGCGCAGGCGTTGCGGACGGGCGCCACGGCGGCCGGGTCCGCGGGGACGTCCCACTCGGCCACCTGGTCCGGTGCCAGCCGTCCGGTCCGGGCGACCAGCAGCGCCACGTCGTCCGCAGGGTGTGGGCTCCGCATGGCGTCGATGACGGCGTCGCAGGTGTCCTCGGGGCTGCGGAGCCCGTCGTCGCCGAGGGCGGCGCGCAGGCGCTCCAGGCCGTGGTCGAGGTCGTTCCCGCGGGTCTCGACCAGGCCGTCCGTGAACAGCACCAGCCTGGATCCCTCCGCGAGCTTCAGTTCGGTGGTCTCGAAGGGGTGCCCGCCGACCCCGAGCGGGGGTGCCAGCGCGGCGTCCGGGTACTCGACGGTGCCGTCCGGGTGGACCAGCGCGGGCCCGAGGTGCCCGGCGCGGGCCAGGGTGCAGATCCCGGACACCGGGTCGTAGACGGCGTAGGCGCAGGTCGATCCGGTGATCTCGAAGGTGCCGCACTCCTCGTCGGTCTGCGCGACCAGCTCGTCGAGCCGTCCCAGCACCTCGTCCGGGGGCAGGTCGAGCGACGCGTAGGTGCGGATGGCGGTGCGCAGCCGTCCCATGGCGACGGCGGCGTTGATGCCGTGGCCGACGACGTCGCCGACGACCAGCGCGGTGCGCAGGCCCGGCAGCGGGATGAGGTCGAACCAGTCGCCGCCGACGCCGGCGCTGGCGGGCAGGTAGCGGTGCGCGACGTCCAGGCCGGTCGGCTCGGGGACGGTGCGGGGCAGCAGGCTGCGCTGGAGGGCGGCGGCGGTCCCGTGTTCGCGGGTGAAGCGGCGGGCGTTGTCGATCGACACGGCGGCCCGGGCCGCCAGTTCCTCGGCCAGCAGCAGGTCGTCCGCGTCGAACGGGTCGCTGCCCGGCGCCCGCCGGAACTCGGCCAGGCCGAGCACCGTCCCGCCGCCGACCCGCAGCGGAGCCACGATCGCCGAGTGCGGCGTCCCGTCGGAGGCGGTCGGCCCCGCCGGCGCGGGCCGGTGGTGGGTGGCGCCGCCGTACGGCACGGCGTGGCCGCCCTCCAGGCTGAGGGCCTGCGGCGAGTGGTCGCCGACCGTGACAGCCGTGTCGACCGCGGGCTCCCCGGGCGCCCCGGCCGCTCCGACCAGGGCGGTGCGGCGCAGCCGGCGCCCGGCCGTGGCCGGTTCCTCGCCGCGGGTGACGGCTTCCGTCAGGTCGACCGCGACGGTGTCGGCGAAGCGTCCCCCGAGCGCGACGTGGGCGAGTTCCTCGCAGGTCCGGGTCATGTCCAGGGTGCCGCCGATCCGCATGCCCGCGTCGTACAGCAGCTGTCGGCGCTCTCCGGCGGCCTCGACGCGGCGGGTGAGGTCGTGCAGCTCGGTGGAGTCGCGGAGGGTCACCACGCTGCCCGGGAGACCGCCGAAGGGGGCGGTGGGGCGCTTGTTGACCGCCAGCAGCCGGTCGCCGGTGCGGTGGATGCCGTCGGTCACCTCGTCGGCGGAGGAGAGCAGGGCGGCCGTCGCCGGGTCCAGGCCCAGGTCGTCCGGGTGCCGCTGCTCGGCGTCGGCCGGCAGGTCGAGCAGCCGTCGGGCCTCGTCGTTGGCGAGCATCACCCGGCCGCCCTCGCCGACGATCACCACGCCCTCGCGGACGGCGTGCAGGACGGCGTCGTGGTGCTCGTACATCCGGGCCAGTTCGCCGGGGCCGAGGCCGCGCGTCTGGCGCAGCAGCCGCCGGCCGGCCAGCGCGGTGGCGACGGCCGCCAGCACCACCGCGCCCGCCGCACCGCCCAGCAGGACCGGGAGCTGGGCGCCGATGATCGAGTCGACCCGGCCGAGCGTGATGTTGGCGGCGACGGCGCCCTTGGGCGTGCCGTCCGCGGCGAACACGGGCACGGCGGTGGCGATCGAGCGGTAGCGGGGCTTGGGTTCCTGGAGGTCGAAGGTGACGGTGTGCCCGGCGAGCAGCTGCGGCACCACGTCCCGGACGACCTCGGGCGGGGCCTGGTAGGGGCGGCCGACGTAGGACGGGTGCGGCGAGGTGAGCTGGACGAAGCCGGCGGTGATCACGACGACGGAGTCCACCCCGGTGGCCCGCCGGATCGCCTCGGCCTGCGGCTGCAGCACCGCCGACGGGTCCGGGCCGTCCAGGGCCTGGACCAGCCCCGGGGCGTGGGCGAAGGATTCGGCGACCCCCCTGGTCACCCGGCGGGCGTCACTGACGGTGCTGGACCGGGCCTGCAGCACCATGGCGGTCAGGGCGGCGCTCACCAGCAGCAGGACGATCGCCAGCTCGACCAGCAGCACCCGCCCGGCCACGCTGTGCAGGCTGAGCAGTGCCCGGACCCCGCACGCCGGGCGGCGGGCGGGCGCGGTGGCGGGGGGTGCGGGCGCGGTGGCGGGGGGTGCGGGCGGGCGGGGGCGTTGGGCCGGGCGGGCGCGTTCTCCCACCTCGTTGACCAGGAGCATGGCAGGTCCCCGTTCTTGGTGCGGTCGGACGGATCCGACTCGACGGGCGTCCGAGCCGCACCGTCCGTCCGGCCCCCGTCCCCGTAGCGTGCGGCTCGGGTTGACCCCACCGACGCTACGGAGAGTCCCCGCCCCGGTGGCAGGTCCTGGCAGGCCGAGCAGGGGGCCTCGGCGGCCATTTCTCCCCATAGTCGGTTGAGGGGACAGCGTCGGGAGTGGTGGACCATGACTACTGGCAGTTTCGAGCCGGCGACGTTTCCCCGGGACGCACCGCAGCACCTCGGCCACGATCCGACCGAGCATCCTGTGGTACCTGACGCGGTCGCCGGCGAGCGGGGCGTCGACCTGAACCCCGCACCGTCGTCCGTGGGCCTCGACCGGGCCGTCCTGGAGTCCCCGGAGCTCCGGGTCTCCTACCGGCAGGGGTACGAGGTCGTGGAACGGGCCCTGGAGCTGACCGGGGACCCCTGCCTCGGCCTCGCCGTGGGCTCCGTGCAGAACCTCTCGTCCTGGGGCCCGCTCGGTTTCGCCCTCCTGGCGAGCGACACCCTGGAGGACGCCGTCGAGCTGGGGGTCCGCTACCAGAACCTCGCCGGGGCGATGCTGGAGTTCTCCATGCACCGGGTGGCGGGACCGCGCCCGGGCTTCGAGGTGCGCGTCGACATGCCCGACCCGGAGCTGAACCCCGCGGTCGGGGTCTTCCTGGTCGACGAGGCACTGTCGAGCACGGTCGCCCTGATCCGGCCGGGCATCGGTGACGCCTTCGCTCCGGAGCTGGTCGAGTTCGCCCATCCCCGTCCGGCCGGCACCGAGCTGCACACGGAGGTGTTCCGGTGTCCCCTGCACTTCGGCGCCGACGCCAACCGGCTCGTGGTCTCGCGCGAGTGGGCCCGCACCCCGATGCCCAACCGGGACCCGCGGACCCTGGCCACGATCCTCACGCTGATGGCCGAGGCGTTCTCGTCCCGCCGGGAGCAGCAGGACCTGCTGGAGGTCCTGGAGGTCTCCGTCACCCGGAGCCTGCCGACGGTGCCCTCGCTCGCCGATCAGGCGCAGCGGCACTCGACCAGTGAGCGCACGCTCCGGCGGCGGATCGCGGAGTGCGGCACGACGTACGAGGCGATCGTGGACGGCGTGCGCCGCGAACAGGTCGAGCAGTTGCTGCGCCGCTCCCCGTCGACGCTGCGCGAGGTGGCGCGGCGGGTGGGGTTCGCCGACGAACGGGCGCTGCGCCGCGCGGTGCAGCGCTGGCACGGCATGGGGCCGCTCGAACTGCGCAGGACGATGGGCGAACGGGCCGGGGCCACCTCGGCGTGAGCGGCGCGCCCCCGGCGCGCCGCTCGGACTCACCGGCCCGGGAGCCGGGCGGTCAGAAGGTCAGAAGGTCAGCTTCCAGCTGTCGATGTAGCCGGTGTCGCCGGCGTACACGTCCTGGACCTTGAGCCGCCAGGTGCCCTCGGCGGTCTCGCCGGACGCGTCGACCGTGTAGGTGGCGATCACGTCGTCCGCGGAGTCGCCCGAGCTGGGGTCCTTGAGCCGGTAGGCCGTGCCGTCGGGGGAGACCAGGTCGACGGCCAGGTCGCCGCGCCAGCTGTGCTTGATGTCGACGTCCACCGTGAGGGTGGCGGGCGCGTTGCCGGGGAGATCGCTGACCGGGATGTCCGAGTAGACGGCCGCGCCGCGGTCGGGGATCGGGACGTCGGTGGTGTTCTCGAAGGTGCTGATCCTGGTGACGACGTTCCAGGTGAACGTCGCCGTGGAGCGGGAGCCCTCGGTGTCGGTCACGGTGACCGTCGCGCTGCTGGTGCCGAGGGCGGTGGGTGTGCCCGAGATCAGGCCGGTCGCGGCGTCGATCGACAGGCCGGCCGGCAGGTCGGTGGCGGCGTAGTCGAGCGCGCCGGGGTTGGTGCTGGTGGCCTGCACCTGAAGGCTCGTCGGCTTGTCGACCACGCTGGTGCGGGTGCCGGGGTTGACCACCGTGACCCCGTCGGCGATCCGGGGGCCGACCGCGATGCCGGCCCAGGCGTTGGCGGCGTCGACGTAGGTGGGGCTGTTCGCCCCGTAGAGGTCGGCCGCGGCCCGGAGGGTGGCGGTGCGGGCGGCGGCGTAGTCGGTGGTGGAGGTCATGTACGTGGTCAGCGCGCGGTACCAGATCCGCTCGGCGGCCGCCCGCCCGATCGGGGCGACGGGCTGGTTGTCGGCGGTCGGGCTGTCGTACGCGACGCCGTTGACGACCTTGGTGCCGCTGCCCTCGGAGGCCAGGTAGAACCAGTGGTTGGCCGGGCCGGAGGAGTAGTGGACGTCGATCCCGCCGAGGCCGGCGTACCAGTTGTCCTTGGACCTGCCGTCCTTGGAGGGCTTGTCCATGTAGCGCAGCGGCTTGCCGTCGCCGAAGATGTTGATCTTCTCGCCGACCAGGTAGTCGCCGGGGTCGGCGGCCGAGTCGACGTGGAACTCCACGGCGGCGGCCATGATGTCGGAGGTCGCCTCGTTCAGGCCGCCGGACTCGCCGGAGTACCTGAGCTTCGCGGTGGCGGCGGTGACGCCGTGGGTCATCTCGTGGGCGGCGACGTCCAGCGAGGTCAGCGCGTTGTCGTTCCCCTTGCCGTCACCGTAGGTCATGCAGAAGCAGTCGTCGCTCCAGAAGGCGTTGACGTACGCGTCGCCGTAGTGGACGCGCGAGTACGCCCCCACGCCGTCGCCCCTGATGCCGCTGCGGCCGTGGACGTCCTTGTAGTAGTCCCAGGTGGCCTGGGCGCCGTAGGCGGCGTCCACGCCGGCGGTCTGACGGTCGCTCTGCCGGCCGGTGCCCCAGACGTCGTCCGGGTCGGTGAACAGCGAGCCGGTGCCGTCCGCCCCGCCGTTCAGGTCGTACGTCCGGTGGTTGCCGCGGTCGGCGTCGGTCATGGTCCAGTCCGCGCCCGCCCTGCTGGTGCCGATGGTCACCTGGCCGTTGTACTGACCGGTGCCGCTGCCGGTCTCGATCGCCTGGTACTCGAAGAGCCTCTCTCCGGTGGTGGCGTCGGTGATGACGTGCAGGGCGTTGGGGGTGCCGTCGGGCTGAAGACCACCGACCACCGTCTCCCAGGCGAGCACCGGGTTTCCGGTCGCCGCCCAGACGACGGACCGCGCCGTTTCGGCCCGCGCCGAACGGGCCCCCTGGGCCTCGGCCCGGCCGACGGCCGGGCCCCGGGCGGATTCGGCGGTGCGGGCCGGAGCGGTGGAGGCCACCGCGATCGCGGCCTCGGTGGCCTTGTCGACGCCCTTGAGGGCGCCGTCGGGGGCGGTGTGCACGACCAGGTCGCCGCCCAGGACCGGCAGGCCGGCGAAGGTCCGCTCGTAGCGGGTGTGGACGGTGCCGTCGGCGTCCTTGAGCACCGACCGCGGCTGGAGCTTCTCGCGTGCGTCGAGCTGCAACGCGGCGGCGGTCCGGGCGGCGGCGGACTCGGCGGCGGACAGCAGGGCGGACCGGTCGGCGGGACCGAGCGACGCGGGCAGTGCACCGGCCCGGGGCTGGGCGGCGACCGCCCCGGTCCGCGCGGAACGGCCGGGCTCGGCGCTCGCGGTGCCGGTGGGCAGGGTGACGGCGATCAGGGCGGCGCCGACGATCCAGGCGCTCACGGCCGCGACCTTGTGCGGGGAACGTAACAACGGAACTCCTCGTGGGGCGGCCCCGGATGGGGGCCGGCGACAGCCGGACGGCCGGGTTGCCGGCCGGATCGAACCGGAGATGCGTTGGTGCGTCGTACGGCGGTGCGTCAGCGGACCGTTCGGGAGGCGCGGGGCGGGGCCCGCTCTCGACAGCGCCCGTCCTCGGAAGAGTGACATGACTGACGCGCACATGTCATTACCTGGACTTGACTTGGCCGGAATCGGAACCACGAGAATGACAAGGTTGTCGCAGGGCCCCACGGGACGGCGGTCGGCATCGAGAGGGCCACCCGCGGGCTGCGGATGGCCGATGGCCGTCTGCCGTACCGGGCCCTCACCCTCAGAGGGTCGGTACGGCGTCCGCCCGGCACCACGAGGTCGGGGTGCCGGGCGGAGCCGGTGGGCGGGGTCGAGCGGTGGAGCCGACGGACGGGCCGGCCCCGGGCTCAGGACCCGCAGTCCGCCTTGTAGAGGAAGCGGGCGATGCTCGGGTCGTCGAGGTTGTCGCGCGTGATGCCGGCCAGGTCCGTTTGCAGGGTGGCGGTGACCTGCTTGCCGGTCAGCGCGGCGTCGAGCTGGTCGACCGCCTGCTGCCCGATGCCGTACGGGTCCTGGGAGATGAGCGCGTCCACCGCGCCGTTCTTCAGGGCCTGGACCTGCTGCGGGCCGGCGTCGAAGGACACCACCTTGATCTGCCCCTGCTTGCCGGCGTTCTTCAGGCCGGTGCTGACGCCCTCGCCCGTCTGCGAGTTGGCGGTGAAGACGCCCACCAGGCCCGGGTGGGCGGCCAGCACCGCGCTGACGGCCGAGGCCGCGCCCTGCGCGCTGTCGCCGACCTGCCGGATGTCGACGATCTTGACGTTGGGGTGCTTGGCGGTGAGTTCCTGCTTGAAACCGTCGATCCGGGCGTTGGTGGTCACGGTCGTGAGGTCCGGCGTGAGGACCACCACCTCGCCCTGGTCGCCGGTCAGCTTGGCGAGCGTCTCGGCGGCCTTCTGACCGCCCTGCTGGTTGTTGGAGGAGATGTGGGTGACACCGATCGAGCCGTCGGTCAGCGAGGTGTCGACGATCGCCACCTTCGCGCCGGCGCTCTGCAGCGTCTTGATCGGCGCGGCCAGCGAGTTGGGGTCGACCGGCGAGATCAGCACCCCCTTCGGCCGGGTGGCCGTGACGCTGTTCACCGAGCTGACCTGCTCGGGGACGCTCCAGTCCGCCGAGCCGGTCGCGTTGAAGGAGTAGCCGAGCTTCTTGGCCTCGGCGGTGGCACCGCACTTCATGGTGATGTAGAAGGGGTCACCGGTCTTGCCGGCGACGAAGGTGAGGTTCTTGCCGGAGGCCGCGGACCCGCCGGCGGAGGCGGAGGAGCCCGAGCTGGAGCAGCCGGTCGCGGCGAGCAGCACGGCTGCGGTGGCGGCGGCGGCGAGGGCGACGGCACGACGGTTGGCGAGGTCTCTGACGATCACGGTGTTTCCCACACTTTCCACGGTTTCGGATCTGGGGTAGCTGTCGGGCCCGGCGGGCGGGGTGGCGCCCACCGGACCTGCGGTGTGGCTAGCTGCTGTTGCGCCGGCGGCGCCGCAACTGGTCGAAGTAGACGGCCGCGACCAGGACCGCGCCGACGGCGACGGTCTGCCAGAAGGACTGCACCTGGAGGATGGTGAAGCCGCTCTGGAGGACGGCCGGGATGAAGACGCCGATCACGGTGCCGACCACCGTGCCGGCACCGCCGAAGAGGCTGGTCCCGCCGAGGACCACGGCCGCGATGGCGTTCAGGTTGGACTGGGTGCTGCTGGTGAGCGTGGTGCTGCTGAAGTGCGCAAGGTTGAGCACACCGGCGAAGCCGGCCAGCAGTCCGGACAGCGCGTACACCTTGATCAGGTGGCGGTCGACCTTGATGCCGACCCGGCCGGCGCCCTCGGCGTTCGACCCGATGGCCAGGGTGTACCGGCCGAACCTGCTGGTGTTGAGCATGAGCGCCGCCACGACCACGACCAGCACCGCGATGACGATCAGCCAGGGGACCCCGGCGATGCTGCCGCTGCCGACCGTCTCCGTGAGGTTCGCGGGCACGGTCCCCTCGTCCACACCGTGCGTGACGATCTGGGCGAGGCCGAGCGCCATCCCGAGGGTGCCCAGGGTGACGATCAGCGGCGGCACCTTCGCCTTCGCGACCAGGAACCCGTTCAGCGCCCCCCAGGCCACGCCGGCGGCCGCACCGGCCGCGAAGCCGGCCACGACCACGCCCCAACCGGCCTGCGGACTGCTGTCGATCGCGTTCATGGTCTTGACCGCGACCACACCGGAGAAGATCAGCACCGAGCCGACCGAGAGGTCGATGCCCGAGGTGATGATGACGAACGTCTGCCCGACGGCCAGCAGGACCAGGATCGAGGACTCGGTCGCGATGCTCCGGAACTGGAAGGTGGTGGCGAAGGCGTCCGGGCGCAGCGCGGAGAACACCGCCACCAGTGCGGCGAGGACGAGGAAGGTCCAGAACGTGTTCTGCCCCCGCAGCCGCCGCCAGACCAGTGCCCCGGCGCCGGAACGGCCCCCGGCCTGCTCCTCGGTGGCCGGATCGGAGAGCGGGAGGCCCGCAGCGGCGCCCTCCGGCTCCACGTCGACCGACGGGCGTCCCCCGGTGTCGCGCATCTGGCTCATGCCGCCTCTCCCTCGTTCTCGACGGCGCCGGTCATCGCGCCCACCAGTTCGTCCAGCGAGGTGTTCGCCGTGGTGAAGCGGGCGACCCGCCGGCCCAGGCGCAGGACCTCGACCCGGTCCGCCACCGACAGCACCTCCGGCATGTTGTGGCTGATCAGCACCACCGACACACCCCGGTCGCGGACCCGGCGGATGGAGTCCAGGACCCGGCCGCGCTGCACCACGCCGAGCGCCGCGGTGGGCTCGTCCATGAAGACCACCCGCGAGGCCCAGGCCACCGACCGCGCGATGGCGACGCTCTGGCGCTGGCCGCCGGACAGCGTGGCCACCGGTGCGTTGACGTCCTTGAGCCGGACGCCGAGCTCGGCGAACGCCTCGACCGCGCGGGCCCGCATCGCCTTCTTGTCGAGGATGCCGAGCATGCCGAGCGGACCGCTGCGCAGCTTCTCGCGCCCCAGGAAGAGGTTGGCCGCGGCGTCCAGGTCCATGGCCAGCGCCAGGTCCTGGTAGACGGTCTCGACACCGACGGCCTGCGCGCTCTGCGGGCCGTTGAAGGTGACCGGCGCACCGTCCAGCACGACCTGGCCGCCGTCCGGGGCCACCGCGCCGACGAGGGACTTCACCAGGGTCGACTTGCCCGCGCCGTTGTCGCCGATCAGGGCCACCACCTCGCCCGGGAAGACCGTGAAGTTCGCCCCGCGCAGGGCCTGGACCTGCCCGTACGTCTTGATCAGCCCACGTGCCTCAAGCAGTGGTTCTGGCACCGTTCCTCCTTGCATGTTCACCCCGGACGGGAGCCCCGCGGCACTCCGCGGCCTGACGCCCGCCGTACCGGGTTCGACGGTCGTTTCCGACCTCGGCCGGTTCCCGGCCCTTCGCGTCGTCGTCCAGAAAGACAACGTTGTCTATGTGGGGGGAATCAACTCACGCCCTCGGAGTCACTGTCAAGACATCGCGCGTCAAGTCCGCACCGCCCCAGCGGGGTTGGGATCGGCCGGCCCGGATCGACCGGCAGCGCAACCGTGCGCTGACTCGGAGCGATCGCCGCAGTTCCGGACGGGTGGAGGGGAGCACCCATGAGGGGGCCCGGCCTCCGCGCGCATGCCGCGAGGCCGCCGTCAACCCCGTTTCGCAGCCTTGGCGTTCCCAGATCGTGACCCCGCCGGAGGGCGCGGTCACGACACTCCCGGCACGGATGGGGACCGCATTCCCACTCCCCGGAACCAGCAGGTGGATCTATAGTCCGTACCTACGTTGTCAGAGGCTGTCGGCACCCAGCCCTCACCAGCCTCCGACGCCACCAGAGAGGGACGCCGCCATGCAGACCGGGCACCGCTCCACGGGCTCCCCCGCACGACCGACGATGAAGGACGTCGCAGCCGTCGCGGGCGTCGCCGTCAAGACCGTCTCCCGGGTGGTCAACGGCGAGTCCGGGGTGGGCGAGCCGACGGCCGCCCGGGTCCGCCGGGCCATCGCACAACTCGGCTTCCGCCGCCACGACGGCGCCCGGCTGCTGCGTCAGGGACGACGGTCCGGCAGCGTCGGCCTGATCCTGGAGGACGTGTCCGACCCGTTCTACGCGCAGCTCTGCCAGGCGGTGGAGGAGGTGGCGCGGGCCCACGGCGCCCTGCTGCTCAGCGGGTCGTCGGCGGCGGACCCGGGCCGCGAGCGGGACCTCGCCACCGACTTCTGCGCACGCCGGGTCGACGGGCTGCTGACCGTCCCCACCGGCACCGACCACGGCTACCTACTGCCCGAACTCGCCGCCGGCACAGCCGTCGTGGCCGTTGACCGGCCGACCCCCGGCCTGGACGTCGACACTGTCCTGACCGACAACGCGGGCGGCGCCGCGAGCGGCGTGGCCCACCTGATCCGACACGGCCACCGCCGGATCGGCTACCTCGGCGACCTCCCCGAGATCTTCACCGCGGCCGAGCGCCTCACCGGGTACCGGCGGGCCATGGCGGCGGCCGGGTACGAGGTGCACGGCTCCTGGATCGACATGGCGACGCCCGAACCGGTGGGCATCCGCTTCGCCCTGGACCGGATGCTGTCGGGGGCGGAGCCGGTCACCGCGCTGATGTGCGGCAACAACCGGGTCACCGTGGCGGTGGTCCGCGCGCTGGCCGCATCGGCCGGACGGCCCGCGGTGGTCGGGTTCGACGACTTCGAGCTCGCCGACCTGCTGGCCGCGCCGGTGACCGTGGTGGCCCAGGACCCGCCCTTGATGGGCCGCACCGCCGCCGAGTTGCTCTTCCACCGCCTGCGCGGCGACGCGGGCGCGGCCAGGACCGTCCGGCTGCCCACCGCGCTCCTGCCGCGCGGGTCCGGCGAGGTGCCCCCGCCCGGGAGGTAGCGGCTCCGCCGTGTCCGACGCCACCTCGTGGCCGTTCGCCACCGTGTCCGACGCCACCTCGTGGCCGTTCGCCACCGTGTCCGACACCACCTCGTGGCCGTTCGCCACCGGGGCCGCGCGGGCACGGCGCAGCCGGCGCCGGGGGGGGTGGTCGGCCACCCGCCCCCGGCACCGGCGTCACGCCTGCGGGCCGTCAGGAGTGGGCGCCCTCCGCGGAGGCGACCTGGTCGGCGACGGTCCGGTAGGCGGCCGTGGCGAGTCCGGCGTCGGCGGCCGTCCCGCCGGCCGCCACGATCAGGAACCGGATGTCACGGGCGAGCAGGTCCCGGTCCTCGGTGCTCAACCGGACGCCCGACGTGCCGCCGGTCATCCGCAGCAGGATCCCGAGCTGGGTGACCACCTGCTTCCGGTGGCCGCGGCCCTCGGCCGCCGCCACCTGACCGATCCTGGCGAGCAGCTTGTCGGCACCGGAGCGGTCGAGCCGCCCCGCGGCCACCGCCTGCTCGACGATCGCCCGCACGTCCGCCAGCGAGGTGGTGACGGCGAACCGCCGTTCGACCACGGTGGCGTTGCCGGCCCGGTCCTCCGCGGTGACGACCACCGTGTGGCCACCGAGTCGCAGTCGGCGGAGCGTCAGCGGCGCCGTCGGGAGCGCGAGCCGCCGTCCGTCCACGGTCGCTCCGACGCCGCCGACGCCGGAGCCGACGTCAGCGGTGGTGACGGTCACCGGGAGCGAGCCGCTGTCGCCGTACACCCCCCGGTCGGCGACCCCGTCGACCGTGAGGGTCGGCGCGACGCCGTCGATCCGCACCGTGGCGGTACGGTCCGCCTCGACGTTCCCCGCCCTGTCCACCGAGCGGTAGACCAGCGTGTGGCTGCCTGCGGCCTTCAGGGTCAGCGGACCCGTGTACGGGGTGTACGCGCCGGCGCCGGCGAGGCGGTACTCGGTACGGGCCACGCCGCTGCCGCCTGCCTCGTCGGAGGCGGTGAGGCCGACGGTCACCGGCCCGGTGTACCAGCCGGCGCGGCCGTCGGGGCTCGCCGGGGCCGAACTCGCGTTGGTGGTCGGCGGCTTGCGGTCGGTTGATCCCGCGGCCGGGTAGACCTCGAACTCCCTGAGGGCCCAGCCGTAGTCGTCGGCCGGCTTGCCGGTCCGGGCGTTGGTCCAGTTGTTCACGCTCAGCAGCACGTACCGGGCCCGTACCGGGGTGAAGGTGTGGGTGCGCGACTGGCCGCAGGTGGCCACACCGTGCCCCGCGCAGCCGTCGGTGCCCCCGGCCGAGGCCTGGCCGACGACCGTGGTCCATGCGGTGCCGTCGGTCGACACCTTGACGTCGTAGCTCACCGGGTAGTTCTCCCAGTCGGGATCGACCACCGCCCGGCCCACGGTCGCGGTCGTGCCCAGGTCGACCCGCAGGCTCCAGGGCGCGCCCGTGGTGGACTGCGCCATGGTCGAGGGGTCGCCGTCGACGGCCTTGCCGGCGGGCTTCCCCCACTCCGCCGCGGGAGTCCCGTTGAGCATCTGCACCGGCCTGTCGAGTGCGAGGTTCGCCACCGGCGGCTCGGGCGGGGTGGTGCTGGCGCCCCAGGCCTGCGGGGCGCTGTTCATGGTGAAGGCGAGGTCGCCACCACCGGTCAGGTCGCGGTGGCTGAGGAAGGGCTTGGTGATCTTCTTGCCGTTCAGGCTGAGCGCCTGGACGTAGGGGCTGCCGGCCGCGGCGGGCGCCGAGATGACCAGGGGACGACTGGTGCCGGGCAGGTCGACGGTCACCTTCTCGAAGAAGGGGCTGCCGACCGCGTACTGGTCGGAGGCGGGGTTCACCGGGTAGAAGCCCATCACGGAGAACAGGTACCAGGCGGACATCTGGCCGCAGTCGTCGTTGCCCGACAGCCCGCCGGGGGCGTTGTGGTAGTTCTTCGCGGCGATCTGACGGACCAGCTGCTGGGTCCGCCACGGACGACCCGCGTAGTCGTACAGGTACGGGACGTGGTGGCTGGGCTCGTTGGTGTGGTTGTTGTGCCCGCCCGCGAAGTAGGTGTCCAGCCAGGCGCTGTAGGAGGCGTCACCGCCCTTGAGGGCGATCAGGCCGGGCACGTCGTGCAGGACGCCGTTGGTGTAGACCCACTGGTCGCCCTCGGTCCAGGCTCCGTCGGCCCAGGAGCCGTCGAGTTTCCGGGCCTGCATGAACCCGGTCGTGGCGTTGAACAGCTTCGTGTAGTTCCTGCTGCGGTCGAGGAAGGTCGCCGCGTCCGCGCCGTGGCTGGCGGCCCGGGCGACCTGCGCGACGGCCCAGTCCTCGTACGCGTAGTCCAGGCTGCGCGCGCCGGCCTCGGCGGTCTTGTCCGCGGCGACCCAGCCGTTCTTGAGGTAGGTGGTCAGACCGGCTCTGGCCTCGACGGGGGTGCCTTCCTGGCGGTCGCCGTACCAGGTGGTGGCGTCCTTGTCCGGGGGTGTCGTCGCGTCCTTGCGGACGGCCTGGTATGCGAGGTCGAGGTCGAAGCCGTGGAAGCCCTTGTTGACGGCCTCGGCGATGATGGAGTCGGCGTTGGTGCCGACCATGATGTTGGTCTCGGTCACGTTCTTCCACATCGGCAGCCAGCCGCCCTGCTGCACCGGATCCTCGCCGATCCTGGGCTGCCGGACACCACCCGGGGCGAGGTCCGGCTCGGGCTGGGCCTGCTGCTGGTCACCCACGCCGGCGAGCGGTCCGGCTTCCGCGAGATCGAGCGGGCCGCCGCCGAGCTGGCCGGGTGTCCGGAGCGGGCGGCCCGGGCGATGGTCGCGCTCGCCCTGAACGAGTGGGACGGCGCGGCGGACCGGGCCGAGAGCTGGATGGCGCGGGCCGAGGCCACCGTCCGCGACAGCCGGGACGAGGGCATCCGGGCGGCCGTCCGCGCCTCCCGGATCACGCTGATGGCCCGGGAGGGCGACCCCGGGCTGTGGGAGCGGTTGGAGCAGGTGCCCCGGAGGCCCGAGGACCAGGCGGTGGCCCAGCAGACCGCGCGGGCCCTGCACAACGCCGGCACCCTGATGGCCGAGCTGGGCCAGGACGCCCGCGCCCGGGAGCTGCTGGCCGGGAACCAGGTCCGCGCCGACCGGTCCGGCATTCCGTACCTGGGGGTGTACGGCCGCTCCGTCCTGCTCGGTCTGGACTACCTGGGCGGCCACTGGGCCGGCCTGGAGCAGCGCCTGGCCGCGCTCGCCGACGAGTACCCCGACCTCGACCTGGTCGGCCTGGAGCGCACCCTGCTCCTCGGCGCGCTGTCCGCCGCGCAGGGACGCGGCGGCCGGGCCTTCGAGCACTTCCGCGCGGCGGCGGCGTACGGCGAGCGGCACTCCGAGGTGAGCGTGGCGCTCCGGGCGGCGGCCGGGCCGGTGGGCCTGTGGCTGGCCGGCGAGCGGGCCGAGGAGGCCGCCGCCACGGCCGCGCCGGCGGTCGCGCTGCTCCGCGGGACCCGGGCCTGGCCGAGGAGCGCCGGGCTGCTGCCGGCCGTCGTCGAAGCGGCCCTGGCCGTCGGGGACCGGAACGCCGCCGAACGGCTGGCGGACGAGGCCGAGCGCGGCCTGTCGGGCCGCGAGACGCCCGCCGCCGACGCCGAACTCCTCCTCGCCCGCGGCCTCCTGCTGCGCCACACCGCGCCGGCCGAGGCCGCCGAGCGGTTCGCGCGGGCCCACCGCGGATGGCGGGAGATCGGCCGCCCGTACGAGGCCGCCCGGGCCGCCGAACGGATGGGGCGACTGGCGGCGGCCGTCCGGCCCGGCACCGAACGGGCGTCACTGACCGAGGCGTTGGAGACGTACACGCGGCTCGGTGCGACGGCCGACGTCGCGCGCTGCCAGCGGCTGCTGCGCGAGCTGGGGATGGCTTCGCCGCTCGCCCCCGGGCGCCGGGGGTACGGCGACCGGCTCTCGCCGCGCGAGCGCGAGGTCGCCGAGCACCTCACCCGGGGGGCCACCAACCAGGAGATCGCCACCGCGCTGTTCCTGTCGCCGCGGACCGTGGAGCAGCACGTCGCCCGGGTCCTGAGGAAGCTCGGCACCAGGCGCGAGGCGGTGCGCGGCGCCCTGCGCGACCTGGTGGAAGGGCCCTGACGCGTATGCGGCCGCGCCGGACCGAATACGTACACCTAGTCCGGCCGCCCCTGATTGTCCGGCGTGGTCGAGAACAGGCACGGTCGAGACAACCCCGCGCATGCACCACGGACGGGACGCCTCAGGAGCTGACATGGCCATCGCATCTCTTCCCTTCGGGACCGCCGCCCCGGACGACTCGCCCGCCGCGGTCCCGCCGCCCGGGCACCGGGTGTCCGCCACCCGCGGCGCGACCGCGGAACCCGCCGCCGTCCCCGCCCTGCGGCACTTCGCCGGCGAGACGGCCCGGCAGTGGCGCGTCCCCGCCGAGGCCGTCCGCCGGCTGGAGCTCGTGGTCAGCGAGCTGGTCACCAACGTGGTGCTGCACAGCCGCAGCGCGGACGTCTCGGTCTCCGTCGAACTCGACGGCGCGGCCCTGACCGTCGAGGTCCAGGACTCCGGCACGTGGCGCAACCGCTGGGCCGCGCCCCCGTCGGGAGAGGACCGGGCCCCCACCGGCGGGCACGGCCTGGAGGTGGTGCGGCACCACTGCCTGTGGTGGCTGGCCTTCCCCTCGCCCGCCGGGACGCGGGTGGTGGCCTCCCTGTCCGCCGGACCCGGGACCGAGTAGCTCGCGGTCGCCGCGGTACGGCCGGCGCGCGGCGGTACGGCGGCGCCCAACGGTTCGGCGGCCCGCGGCCGGTGTCAGAGCGGGAGCTCTCCGGACCCGCGCTGGATCAGCCTGGTCGGGATCTGGAGCCGCTGGGGCTGCGCCTGCTCGCCTTCCATCCGCCGGAACAGCAGGCCGGCCGCCATCCGCCCCATCGCAGTCGCGTCCTGGGCGACGACGGTCACCGGCGTGGCCAGCATGTCCGCGAGTTCGAAGTCGTCGAACCCGACCAGGGCCGGGCTCGAAGGCCGGCCCACCAGGTCGCGCAGGACGGCCACGGTGGTGCGGCTGTTGCCGCACATCAGCGCGGTCACCGGCTCGGGACCGGACAGCATCCGGTCCAGGGCGAACCGGACGCCGAGCGGGTCGGGCCTGCCCATCGCGACCCAGTGCTCGCCGATCCCGTACCCGGCGGCCGCCATCGCCTGCCGGTAGCCGTCGAGGCGCTCGGCCGCGGTGTAGATCCCGGGCGCGTCGCCGAGGTAGCCGATCCGTCGGTGTCCCTGGCGGATCAGGTGGCTGACCCCGTCGGCCGCGCCGCTGCGGTTGTCCGCGAGGACGGTGTCCACCGGCAGACCCGCCGCCGGGCGGTCCGCGCAGACCACGGCGGTGCCCGCGGCCAGCTCGGCGGTCAGGTAGTCGTGGTCGCCCGAGGTGGGCACGATGATCAGCCCGTCGACCCGGCGCGCGCAGAAGTCCAGCGCCAACTCCCGTTCGCGGACCGGGTCCTCGGCGGACGACCCGATCAGCAGCAGCGAGCCGTGCGCCCGGGCGACGTCCTCCACCGCCCGGCTGAGCTGCGCGTAGAACGGGTCGGCGAGGTCCTCCAGGATCAGCCCGACCGACCTGGTCCGGCTGCCCTGCCGGAGCAGCCGGGCGCCGTCGTTGCGCCGGAAGCGGAGCTGCTCGATGGCGCCGCGTACCTTCGCGGCGGTCTCCTCCCGGACCCCGGCCTCGCCGTTGACCACCCGCGACACGGTCTTGAGCCCCACGCCCGCGAGCGCCGCCACGTCCTTCATGGTCGGCCGCGCGGCGGCGGCCTCCGACATCACGCGTTCCGCTTCGACTGGCATGGCTCCGGCTGCCCCTTTCGAACTTCAACTACCACCAGGATGGCAGGTCCGCCAGCGTAGACAACGATGCCGGGCGGGCTTTCGTCGGGGTACGGTGCACTCCGTCGCGGTGCCCGTGCGTCCGTCGCGGTCCGGTGCGCCGGCGCGGGCCGCGGGCCGCCGTCACGCGGCCCGCCGCTCCGGCACCCGGGCGCGGTACAGGGTGGCCGTGCCGGTCAGGTGGACCGGTCCGCCGGCGGCGGGGAGGAAGACGCTGTCACCCTGCCGCAGGGTCAGCGGCCTCCGCGGGGATCGCACGAGTACTGCGGAGCCCTCGGTGCAGAGCAGGATCTGCGGGCCGTCCGCGGCGACCGCCGTGCGGCCCGCGAGGTCGACCCGGGACAGCGCGAACTCGGCGACGGGCGCCGGGTAGTGGGTCTCGCCGCCGAGGCCCGGGACCCCGGGCACCAGGGCGGGACTGCCGGGCCGGAAGTCGACGACGCCGGCGAGGGCCTGGACGTCCACGTGCTTGGGGGTGAGTCCGCAGCGCAGCACGTTGTCGGAGCTGGCCATGATCTCGATGCCGGTGCCGCGCAGGTAGGCGTGCGGGACGCGGGCGCCGAGGTAGATCGCCTGGCCGGCCCGCAGCCGGACGTGGTTGAGCAGCAGCGCGGCGACCAGACCGGGGTCGTCGGGGTAGTCGCGGGCGGCCGCGGCGTACGCGGCACAGGTCTCGCCGTACGGCCCCGGGGAGGTGGCGGCGCGCTCGAGGGCGGGCGCGAGTTCGGCGGCGGCCCGGACGCCCCTGGCCCGGTCGGCGCCGAGTGCCCCGGTGAGGACGGTGCGCAGCGCGGGGCCCGGATCGGTGGTGCGCAGGATCCGGATCCACGGGGCGAGCGAGGGTGCCTCCAGGGAGGCCATCAGATCCGCGGTGGCGCCCGGGTCCCGGAAGCCGCACAGTGCGTCGAAGTCGTCGAGGGCACACAGAAGTTCGGGCTTGTGGCTGCGGTCCCGGTAGATCCGCCGGGCGGCACCGAGGGGGATGCCGGCGGCTTCTTCGGCGGCGTACCCGGCCCGCGCCTGGGCGGTGCTGGGGTGGACCTGGACGGACAGTGCGCGCTCGGCGGCCAGCACCTTGAGGAGGAAGGGCAGCCGTCCGCCGAAGCGGTCGGCGACCCGGCGGCCGAGTTCTCCGGCGGGGTCGCGGGCGATCACCCGGTCGAGCGGTTCGGGACCGCCGCCCCGGTCCACCCGGGAGGGGGAGCCCGGGTGGGCCCCCATCCAGAGCTCGGCCTCCGGCTCGTCGGCCGGGGGGCGGCCGGTCAGCCGGGCGATGGCGGTGGTGGAGCCCCAGGCGTGGGGCCGGATGTCGTTCGTGAGCGGATCGACGGTCGGCTCCCGGTCGGTCATGGCGGGGCTCCGGGGGTGCGGGCGCCGGGCGGGGCCGGCGCGGCTGACGGCAGTTGAGTGATCACCAATCTAGACAACGTTGTCAAAGAGCGCAAGAATCAGCCCGCAGGTTCGGCACCGCCGCGCAGGACGACGGCGCCGGCACTCCCCCGTCGCACACCACCGGAGACGTCACCATGAGTTACGGATCGACCCCCGTGGTCGGCCAGCACCCCTCCCCCGTCCTGCCGCTCCTGGCAGCCCTGGACGTCGGCGGAACGAAGATCGCCGGCGGGCTGGTCGACTCGGGCGGGACCTTGCTGCACCGGATCCAGCAGCCCACCCCCGCCCGGGAGAGCGCCGAATCGGTCCTGGCGGCGGTGTGGCGGGTCCTGGACGAACTCGCCCGGCACCCGCTGTGGGCGGGCGTGCGGGCGGTCGGGATCGGCAGCGCCGGGCCGGTGAACATCGAGTCGGGGACGGTCAGTCCGGTCAACATCCCCGGCTGGCGCGCCTTCCCGTTGCAGAGCGAGGTGGCCGCGCACCCCGCGGTGCGCGCCATGCCGGTCGCGCTCGGCGGCGACGGGGTGGCGATGGCCGCGGCCGAGCACTGGCGCGGCGCGGCCCGCCCGTACCGCAACGCGCTCTGCCTGGTGGTCTCCACCGGCATCGGCGCCGGCCTGATCATCGACGGGCGGCTGCACCCCGGGCACACCGGGAACGCCGGCCACCTCGGGCACATCAGCGTCGACTTCGACGGCCGGCCGTGCCCGTGCGGTTCGCGCGGGTGCGTGGAGGGCCTCGCCAGCGGGACGGCGATCGCCCGGACCGCCTCCGAGTCCGGCTGGCGGCCCGTCCACGGCGAGTCCGGCGCCGCGGCGGTCGCGATCGCCGCACGGGCCGGTGACCCGGACGCCCTGCACGCCTTCGACCTCGCGGGCCGGGCCCTGGCGGCCGGGATCGCCGCTGCGGCCACCCTGATCGAGATCGAGGCCGCGATCGTCGGGGGCGGCGTGGCCAAGGCCGGCGACCTGCTGCTCACCCCGCTCCGCCGCCACCTGGACACCTACGCCGCCCTGCCGTTCGCGGCCGGCATCGCCGTGCTCCCCGCCGAGCTCGGCACCGACGCAGGCCTGGTCGGCGCGGCCGCGCTCGCCAGACCGGTACGGCAGTTCGACCCGACCCCCGCGTGACCCCGGTCGCCTCTCCGGCGGCCCCGGACCGGCTGGAGACGCCGGCCCGGGGCTGGGGTGCCCCGGGCCGGCGGTCCGGAGGGACGGGGTCAGCTCAGCGGTCGGCAGAGCAGGGCGTCGGGCCGGCCCTGCTGGGTCCACTTCCAGGTCATGGCGACCCCGGCGAGGTACTCGTTGTCGGCGCACTGGCCCTTGTAGTCGCCCTCGGCCCAGTCGCTGCCCGCGGCGCCGCCCGAGGCGGGCCGGTTGTCGCCGTGGTCGAACCAGACGGTGCGGCCGGTCGTCGGCAGCGGGGTGGCGGAGGGCGCGCAGAGCACGGAGACCATGGCGGGGCCGTTCATGCTGTACCCGACCACGAGGCTGTTGACCGGGCACTGCACCTTGTTGTAGCCGGAGGCCCAGTCCTGGGCGACGTACCGCTCGCTGTTGACCGTCTCCCACGCGCCGGCGGCCTTGACGGGCTGGTTGACGTCGGTGCACAGGCCGCGGCCGGAGCTGCGGCCGATCCCGGTCAGGCGCTGGGTGTCGGGGCAGGTGCCCTTGCGGTTGCCCGGGCTCCAGTCCGGCTTGGCGAGCATGGTGCGGGAGACGTTCCAGTCGCCGTGGTCGAGGTCGAGCATGTTCCAGTGGTCGACCGGGGCGATCTGCCCGGTCCGGCCGGGGGCGCCCACCAGCTTGTTCCAGTCGGTGGCGCGCCAGTCGCCGGGGTCGTTGACGCTGAGCCGCCTGCCGGTGGCGTCGTAGTTGATCAGCGCCCAGTTGTCGTTGGGCGTACCGGTGCCGTCCGTCCAGCCGACGGCCGGCCACTGGGCGAAGTCGGTGTCGTTCTGCACCAGGATGTCGGTGAACCGCTTGAACCAGTCCCGGTCCTTGGCCACCGCCGGGTCGGCGGGGTCGGTGCCACGGCCTCCGGCGCCGAACTCGCTGATCCAGACCGGGGCGGTGTAGTGCTTGCCGTCCTCGGTGACGAACAGCGCCTCGTCGTTGATGGTCCGGACGAGTTCCTCCGGGCTGAGGTCCCGGTAGCGGGGGTCGTTGGTCTCGCCGTTCTGCCAGCCGCCGCCCGCTCCGGTGTGGTGGGAGCCGGTGTAGGAGTAGAAGTGCGCCGAGTAGACCAGCTTGTTGGAGTCGATCAGGGTGTGCGAGAGGGTGCGGACCGGCCTCAGGGTGGGACGGCCGTGGCTGAACATGCCCTGCGGGATGCCCTGCCAGTTGATGCCCTCCATGACGATCAGCATGTCGGGGTCGGCCTGGAGGATCGCGTTGCCGGCCCGCTCCAGTGCCGTGTACAGGTCGTGCTCGTCGCCCCAGCCCCAGTTGGGGTCGTCCCAGGTGTCGCGGCGGACCTCGTTGCGCAGGTCCGCGCCGGCCACCCGCTTGTTGGCCTTGTACCGGTCGACCAGGAACACCCAGTCGCTTATCCACTGCTCGGTGGACTGGCCGCTGTTCCAGCGTTCGTTGCCGTCCAGGGCGCAGCAGAACCGGTACGTGGTGGTGTGGTTGTTGAGGACGACGGCGAAGCCGTCGGCGGTGAGGGCGGCGACCACGGCGTCGTACACCTGGAGCGGGGTCTTGCCCCTGAGCTGCGGGTTGGCCGCCACGCCGGCGTCCGGTACGGCGGTGGTGTCCCGGATCATCGCGTTGGAGAACGGCAGCCGGATGCTGTTGATGCCGAGCGAGTGGAAGTCGGCCATGATCTGGCTGATCGGGGTGCGGTCCAGGCCGAGCGGGATGTTGTCGGACTTCTGGTGGGCCTGGTGGTTGTTGACGTCGTTGACGTCACCGCTGCCCTGGTACGTGCCCTGGGCGCCCGCCCAGTTGCTGGACCTGAGCTTGAAGCGGTTGCCGTTCGCGTCGACGACGTACCGGCCCCGGGTGCTCAGCGGGCCGGTCCACGACGCGGCCAGCTGCGGCCCGGTCAGCGCCACGGGTGCGGAGGTCGCGGCCCGGGGAGCGGCGGCGGCCGGGCCGGGCGCGGCGGTGACCAGCAGCGAGGCGCTGGCGAGGGCGGCCAGCACGCCGCGGGCCAGGAGTCTCGCGCGCCGGGGTACGGCTCGGTTGGATCTCATGGGTCATCACTCCAGGAGGGTGGGAGCAGGGGCGTGGTGCGACCCCCGGATCCACCGTCCACGCGTGCGGCCCCGGGGGACGGAGCGGGTCCCGGTCGGTGTCCGCCGCCGGCTGGTGCCGGACTCGGGCGGGCACCGACCCGGCCTGGTGCGGGTGGTGCGGGTGGTGCGGGATGTCGGCCTGCCTCACGGGCGGGGCCGGGGCCGGCGCCGTGCTCTACGGGAAGAGCGCCTGGATGCCCAGGACTGCGGCGCCTCTGGCCCACTCCTCCCAGGGGAGCGGGCGCAGGGTCAGGGGGCAGTTCGCCGCGGCCTTGAAGCAGTGGGCGGCGTAGGCGTCCTTGATGTGCGTGCCGAGCAGGTCGTAGGTGTCGAGCCCCTCGCCGGTGACGACGACGCGCTCCGGACCGAACAGGTTGACCAGGGTGGTGATGCCGGTGCCGATCGCCCGGCCGGCCCGGGCGAAGACCTCCCGGGCGGCGACGTCGCCGCCACGGGCCAGCAGGACGGCTCCGTCGAAGTCGAGGCCGTCCTGACCGGTGGCCCGGCGGACGGCGCCGAGGATGGCGTCACTGGAGGCGATCGCCTCCACGCAGCCGACCTGGCCGCAGTGACAGGGCGGGCCGGCGGGGTCGATGCTGATGTGGCCCAGCTCGCCGGCGACCCCGTACGCGCCGGCGATCAGGCGGTTGTTGACGACCAGTCCGGAGCCGATGCCCGCACCGATCGTGACCAGGGCGAAGTACTCGGTGCCGATGCCCTCGCCGAACCAGTGCTCGGCGATGGTGAGCGCCTTGACGTCGTTCTCCACGATGACGGTGAGACCGGTCCGCTTCGCCACCAGGTCGGCGAGCGGGACGTCCTGCCAGCCCGGGAGTACCGAGTAGCGGACCCGGCCGGCGGCCCGGTCGACGTCACCGGAGACCGCGATCCCGAGGTGGCGGGTGCGCTCCCGGAACTCGGGCTCCCCGTCGAGCAGGAGCTCGACGAACTCGCAGAGCAGGGCGCACACGGCCTCGGGGCTGCGGTCCTCGCCGAGCGAGCGCCCGGCGGTGGCCCGCAGGCCGGACCGCAGGTCGCAGACCACGGCGCACAGGGCGTCGGCGCTGATCTTGACGCCGACGAAGAACTCCCGCTCCACGGTGACCGCCAGCGGGTTGACCGGCCGCCCTGCCCCCGGTGCGGTGCGCTCCGGGGGGAGTTCGTGGAGGTAGCCGTCCTCGATCAGGGGCCGCGCGGACTTGGTGATCGCGGTGGACGAGAGTCCGGTACGGCGCGCCAGCTCCACCCTGCTCAGCGGACCCCCGGTCAGCAGCATGGAGAGGATGGCCGTTTCGGCGGGCGCGGAGACCAGCGGCTGCCTGTGACTCGGGAACACGACTGAAACCTACCCACAAATAAGCAACCTCGTCCAGTATTGCGTTCCGGCGAGCTTTGCGGTTACCCTCGGGTCACTTGCGCGCTGACGTGCGGCGGAACCCTGTAGCGGGACGCCGCACCGGCCCCGGCGAGCCATCGGGACTACCCACCCAGCCCTCCTCGGCGTTATCCGCACCCACCGGCTCTCTCCCCGCCTTCGCCGGGGTCACCACCCGGGCACCACTCCGCGACCCGCTCCCCTCCCTAGCCGCGCGCCGGGGCGGCCCACCCCGGCCACCGGATCCCCGACGCGCGACACACCGAGCCGTACCGCCCCCTGGCGGACACCTGCCGACGCGCCGCGCGTCCCGCCGGGCCGCTGCGCCCACCGGGTGACCCCCCGCCGCGCCGCGCCCGTCGCCGCGCTCTGAGCCGCGCGGGCCCCGGACCCGCCGGCTCCGCACCGACCACCCACCTGCCGCGCGCCACCGGCGACAACCCCGTTGACCCGAACGGCCGTTGAGGCATGCCTCCGAACGCGTGCCGCCACCCGGGCACACCGTCCCGCACGGCCCGGTCGACCCCCTCACACCCGTCCCCGACGCCCCCGCGTCCCGCCGAGAGAACTCCCGTGGACACCACCTTCCGCCACCCCGTCGACCCCACTGTGCTCGACCCCGCCGACCTCGACCCGGCCCCGTGGGCCGACGGCGAGCACGCGCTCCGGGCCTTCGGCGCCCGGATCACCGCGCAGGTGCCGGCCGGCGCCGCCGTCACCCTCGACCTGGAGCACCACGACACGGAGGGCGCCGACGCCGTGCTCACCGCCCTCGACGCGGCCACCGTCACCGTCCGCATCGACCTACCGCTGGGCGACGCCGCCGGGTACTGGCATCCGGCGGCCGGCTGGTCCCGCACCCTGCCCGCCGGCGCGACGGCCTGGCAGCCCGTCTCCCTGCTCCGCTCCGCGCCCGTGGGCTGCCTCTACGACCACGCCGGGCTGAGCCTCCTCGCCTTCGCCGCCGAGCGCACCGTCGAGGAGGCCGAGATCCGCTTCGGCGTCTGCCCCGAGCGCCATCGCTTCGGGGTGTGGCTGCGCCTCCCGCTCGCCGCCGGCCGGCCCTGCCGACTGCGGCTGGCCGCCCCGGGCCACACGGTGGCCACCGCCCTGCGGCGGCTGCGCGGCTGGCTGGCCGGCCGACCCGGCGGGCGGCCCCTGCCACCGCCGGCGACCGCCCGCACCCCCGGCTACTCCACCCGGTACGCCTTCGCGGGCGACCTGCGCGCGGACGAGGTCGAGCGGGAGGCCGCCCTGGCCGCCCAACTCGGCTTCGGACGGCTGCTCCTGGACGACGGCTGGCAGTCGGCCGGCACCGGCCCCGGGTACGCCGACTGCGGCGACTGGCGGCCCGACCCGGCCCGCTTCCCCGACTTCGCCGCGCACGTCCGGGCGGTCCGCGGGCTCGGACTGCACTACGTCGCCTGGATCGCCCCGCTGCTGATCGGCGAGCGCTCGGCCGCGTACCGGACCTGGGCGTCGAACTCCGCCAGGTCGCACCCGGCCCGGCGCCCGCCGCCTTCGCCCCCGCCCTGCGCGCGGTCGCCCCGCCCGCCGACCCGGTCGCCCAGCGGGTCCGCACCCTGGACCTCGGCCTGCTCGTCCCCGGCGCCGCGGTGCACTCCGAACCGCTGATCTGGGACCAGGACTCCGCGCCCCAGACCCTGGCCCGCCTGTTCCAGGGCGCCCTGCACTCCGTGCCGCAGGTGTCCGCGCACCTGACGGCGCTCCCCGCCGCGCACCGGGCGTCCCTGCGCTTCTGGCTCGCCACCTGGCGCCGGCTGTCCGCCGTGCTCCTCGACGGCCACGTCGAGCCCGGGCACCCGGACGAGCTCTTCCCGCTGGTCCTCGCCGCCCGCGGGAACCGGCGGGTGATCACCAGCTACACCGACCGGCTGGTCCCACTGCCCGCGGAGGCCTGGCGCACGCTGTCGATCGTCAACGCCTCCACCGCGTCCCGGATCCTGCTGGAGGTGTCCGGGCCGCCGCGCCTGCTCCGGATGGAGACCTTCGACGCCCTGGGCCAGCGCCAGCAGGCCGGCACCCTGCCGCTCACCCCGGGCGTGCACGAGATCGAGGTGCCGCCGTCGGGCCTGTGCTCCCTCGTCCTGTCCTCCAGCCTCTTCGCCCTCAGCAGCGCCGCGTCGTGACCGCCCGGCCCGCCGGGGGCCGGTGGCGGTGCGCGTGCTCGGCGGCGGCCGCTCCCGGTGGATCACGGTGAACGTCAGCTCCTCGTCGTGGACCGTGATGCCGAGGATCCTCGGGCGGGCCGTCAGCGCGCGGCCGGTGCCGCCGGGGACGGCACCGCCGGCCACCACCGGGCGCAGGCAGGGCTCGGTGCCGACGCCGAGAGGTTCGCGTGGCGGGAGGGGTCCGGGTTCACCACGACGGGCAGCGGGCCGACCCCGACCACCGGCGAGGCGCTGCGGCCGGCGCGGCGAGTCGGCCGGTCGGTCACGATCACGCGCCGAAGCCGTCGTCCGGGGTGTCGGAGCCCGGCTGCGAGCACGCGTGGGTGGTGATCCAGTGGCCGACGCCGTCCAGGAGGAGCCCGGAGCCGCGCTCGGCCCGGAAGGTGAAGGTGACGCCCGTCGACTCGACCCGCATTGCCGTCTGTCCGGGCGGCTGGCAGAGCGTCACGGGGGCGAAGCGACAACCGATCGAGTCGAGCTCGGCCGTGACCTGCGCGTGCGTGAGGGGCCCCGCGGACATGGCGGGTGTCGTCGTTCCCGGGGCGGGAAGCGAGATGACGTCCCGCCAGGTCTGCACGCTGATCAGCGTGACCCGGCGGCACCGGCACACGCAGAGCTCGACGTCTCCCTACGAGAACAGATGGGGCCGGCGACGGCGTTTGCTCAGCCGACCGATGTCCCACGGCGGACCGAGTGCCGCCGCGATGTCGTCGAGCGTCGCGCCGCAGCGCAGCGGGCCGATGGCTGCGGTGGAGCCGAACGCGGCCAGGGTTCGCACGGCGGTCACGCGCGGGAGTCTCCCATCCGACCTGCTCGGACGTCCACCGAGTCGGCTGTTCGTCGTCGCCGACGGACACGGCCGTGTCAGGCCTCGTCGTGACGGCCCGCCCACACGGTGGGGGTCCGCCGGGCCCAGGGGGCGGCCTGTTCCAGCTGGCCGGCGAGGCGGAACAGGACGTCCTCGCGTCCGTACCCGGCGGCGAACTGGATGCCGATGGGGAGTCCGGTGGCGGGGTCGGTCTCCAGGGGGACGGACATGGCGGGGGTGCCGGCGACGTTGAAGGCGGCGGTGAAGGGCGAGCGGTGGAAGAGCTGCCTGAGCCAGCCGAGGCCGTCGACGCCTTCGGCGCCCTCGGCGTACGTGCCCAGGGGGACGGGCAGTTCGGGCAGGGTCGGGGTGAGCAGCAGGTCGTAGGCGGCGAAGTACCGGCCGATCGCCCGCGCGACGCTGTTGCGCATCGCGAGCGCGTGGACGAAGTCGGTCCCGCTGACCCCCTGTCCGTAGGCGTAGCTGGCCAGCATCTCGGGTTCGACGGTGGTGGAGTCGACGGGGCGTGAGAAGGCCGCGGCGAAGCCGTCGATCCAGGTCACCAGGTTGGTGCTCCACAGTCGGGCGTTGGCCAGGACGAACTCCTCCCAGCCGACGCCGAGTTCGACCTGGACCTCCTCGACCCGGTGTCCCAGGGACTCGGCCAGCCGTGCGGCCCGGAGTGTGGCGTCGACGACGGTGCCGTCGACCGCCCGGCCGCCCCACGGCCGGATGAGGAGACCGATCCTGAGGCTGCCCGGGGAGCGGGTGACCTCCTGTGCGTAGGGCCGTTCGGGCCGCGGGGCGGCATAGGGGTCGCCGGCCTCGGGCCCCTGGACGAGGTCGAGCAGGGTGGCGCTGTCGCGTACCGAGCGGCTGACGACACCGTGGACGGCGAGCCCGTTGAAGACCTCGTCGGCGTCGGGGCCCATGGATGTCCGCCCGCGGGTCGGCTTCAGGCCGAACAGGCCGTTGCTGGCGGCGGGGACCCGGATGGACCCGGCCGCGTCGGTGGCGTGCGCGATCGGGACGATGCCCGCGGCGACGGCGGCTCCGGAGCCGCCGCTGGAACCGCCGGGGGTGCGGGTCGGGTCCCAGGGGTTGCGGGTGGCGCCGTACAGCACGCCTTCGGTGGTGGTGCTGTAGGCGAACTCCGGAGTCGCCGTGCGTCCGAGCGTCACCAGCCCGGCGCGGCGGAAGCGCGCCATGAGCGACGAGTCGGCCCCGGCGACGTTTCCCGCGGCGATCCGGCTGCCCAGCTCGACCCTCTTGCCGGCCATCGCGACGGCCAGGTCCTTGATCAGGAAGGGCACCCCCGCCAGTGGCGTACTGCCGGGGGTCGGCTCGTCCTGTGCGGGCCAGGTCTCGACGACGGCGTTGATCCGCGGGTTCACCGCCTCGGACGCCAGCTGGGCGGTCGAGGCGAGTTCCGCCGCAGTCACCTGGCCGCGGGCCACCAGGTCGGCCAGGCCGACGCCGTCGTAGGTCACGTACTCGGAGAGCTTCATTGTCGTCCTCAGGGGGAAGGGCCGGCCGGGCCCGAACGAGACTGACCGGTCCCTTTCGATACCGGTCGGTATTGCAAGGGACCGGTGGGTACCGTAACATCGGCATCAGGGTGCTGCAACGCCCCCCGGACGGACGAAGGGCGGAACGGCGGGCATGGCGACGGAGCGAGCCAGCAGGCAGAGCAGGGTGGCCAAGTTGCCGCCCCGGGAACGGATCCTCGACGCGGCGGAGGAGCTCTTCTCACGCGAGGGGATCAAGGCGGTGGGCGTCCAGGCGATCGCCGACCGGGCCGCGACCACCAAGATGGCGCTGTACCGCCACTTCGCGACCAAGGACGCGCTGGTGGAGGAGTGGCTCCGGATCGTCGCAGCCGACTACACCAGCGCGTTCGACCGGCTGGGCACCGCACACCCCGACGATCCCCGGGCCCAGATCCTGGGCATCGCCCGGTTCATCGCCGACGGGCTCCCCGAGATCTCCCACCGGGGCTGCCCGTTCATCAACTCCATCGCGGAACTGCCCGACCGCACCCACCCGGCGCGCCAACTGATCGAAGCCCACAAGGCCGGCCAGGCCCGCCGCCTCGCCGACCTGTGCACCCGGGCCGGGCTGTCGGACCCGGACGATGCGGCCGCGGAGATCACCTTCGTCCTCGAAGGAGCCCAGGTGAGCGCACAAAACAGAAGCGTCGAACGCGCGGGCGAACGCCTCATGGGGATCGTCGAAGCCATCCTCGACCGCCGCCCGGGCCGCCCCGCCGTTCGGCGCCCGTAAGCGCCCGCCTCCCCGCCGCGCCGCCGCGCCACCGCGCCGCCACGCCGTCAGTCGTTCGGCACGTACTGTCGGTCGGCACCCGGGGAGGCCGGTTCCCACGGTCGGACCCACGGGTCGGGCCACGCCTCGGCCGCGGCGAGCAGCGGGTCGAAGGTCGCGCCGTCGATGCTCTCGCGGATGACGTCGGCGTGACCGCCGTGCCGCGCCGTCTCCTCGATCAGGTGCAGCAGGACCCAGCGGACCGACCACTCCTCGACCTCCGCGGGAATCCACGGAGCCCCCGGCGGCACCGGAACGGCCTGCCCGAGGTCCGGAACACCGCTGATCACCATGTCGGTCCGCTCGGCGGCCGCCGCATACGCGTCCAGGGCCCCGGCCAGGGTCTCGCCCGGGGCCAGGTGGAACTCGTCCGCGCCCGACGCGTCCGCGCCCGACTGGTCCGCCTCTCGCTGCGTCCCGCACTGCCGCCGAAGGATCAGGTCGACCCAGAAGCCCTCGCACCGTGCGGCGTGCTTGATGAGACCGCCGATGCTCAGCGAGCTGGCGGAGGCCGGCAGGCGGGCCTGCTCCTCGGTCAGACCGTAGGCGGTGACCCGCAACGCGCGCCGCTGATGGGCCAGGTAGGCGGTCAGCGCCGTGCGCTCATCGGCGACGGGCGGGACGACTCTCGGCATGGCGGGACCCTCTCGCGGTGCAATTTCTTGCAGCAAGTTTCAGCAAGACCCTACTGTCGCCCTCGGTCGACGTCCACGGGCCGATCAACCCAATCCGCCAGCTCCGAGCCGATCCCCGCCACCCACGGAGCAGGCCGGCCGCGGCGCCCCATCTTGCGCAAAGATCTGAAAGATTTTTCACCGGGGGCTTGACCAGCCCTTTTCCCAGGAGAGAGGGTCAGCCCCATGCCCGCACACGTACCGCCGATCGCCGACGAGCGCGAAGGCCTGCTCGCCTACCTCACCCAGCAGCGCCAGGCGCTGCGCGCCACCGCCCACGGCCTGACGGACGACCAGGCGAGGATGACGCCCACCGTCAGCGAGCTCAGCATCGGCGGTCTCATCAAGCACGCCGCACGGTGCGAGGCGGGCTGGACCGACCTGATCCTCCAGCGGCAGCGCGGCGAGCAGCGGACGGCGGACGAGAGCGACTCCGCCGAGTTCGCGCTCACCGCGGAGGAGACGCTGACGGACGCGCTGGACCAGTACGCGGCCGCGACCCGGGAGACGGACGCGGTGATCGCCGAAATCGCCGATCTCGGCCAGGCCGTGCCCGTCCCCCAGGGACTGCCGTGGTTCCCCGCCGACGTGAAGAACTGGTCCGTCCGCTGGGTGCTGCTGCACCTGATCGAGGAGACCTCCCGACACGGCGGTCACGCCGACATCATCCGCGAAACCATCGACGGCGCCACCCTGTTCCCCCTGCTGGCCGCCGCCGAACAGTGGCCCGACCCGTGGTTCCAGCCCTGGCAGGCCACGGCCGACTAACCGGAGGGAAGGCCGTGGCCTGCCCCGGCGACCCCCCGCGTACTCGATCAGGGATTCGCAAACAGGTCTCTGGACTCAATCAGTTTGTCATGCAAACCTAGTTGGCATGACGACTCATCATGTCCCGTCCGCCGGCGATCCCCACCACCTCCTGGCCATGAGGCGGGCGCTGGTCCACCACGTCCGGCGTGAGCAGCGCGGCGCCTGGTTCCCGCTCCTCGTCTTCGCCGTCGTTCGCTTCGCCGCGGCGCCGGTGGTCCGCTACGGCCAGGGCGACCACAACGGGGGCCTGCCGCCGGCGATGTGGTACTGGCCGGTGGCACTGCTGCTCGCCTACGCCGCGATCAGCTGGTTCTACCTGCGCCGATCCGCCCGCCTCGGCCTGGGCACCCGGGTCGGACCGTACCTGGTGCTGGGTATCGTCCTGGTCGTGCTGATCACCTTCTACGTCGCGTGGACGGCCCTGGAGCCGGGGTTCCTCTCCGGGCTCCACGGACCGTCACCCGTCACCCTGTTCGTCGACACGGTGGTGAGCCCGGCCGGCACGATCGGCCTGGCCCTGCTGCTGCTCGCCCGGATCGAGCGCAGCTGGCCGCTCCTCGCCATCACCTGCGGGTACCTGGCCGCGCTGCTCGCCTCCGGCGACCGTCCCGACCCGTCGCCGTGGGGCTTCCTCCCGAACCTCCTGCTCAGCGGAGGTGTGCTGCTGCTCGGCAGTGCCGGCCTCGCCCTGCTGCAACGAGTCCAGGGGCGGTCGGCCGCATGACCGAACACCCCACCAGCAGCCTCGACGACGTCGTGCACCAACGCGTCCGCCTGGGCATCCTCGCGGTCGCCAAGGAAGCCCGGCGGGTGGAGTTCACGTTCCTGCGCAGCACGCTCGGCCTCACCGCCGGCAACCTCTCCCAGCACCTCGGGGTCCTGGAGAAGGCGGGTCTGGTCACGATCGACAAGGGCTACGAGGGCAAGCGGGCCCGCACCTGGATCCACCTCACCAAGGCGGGCAAGCAGGCCCTGCACGACGAGATCGCCACGCTCAAGACCCTGATCCACCAGCTCGAAGGGCCCGAAGGACGCCACGGAGAGAGCGACCCCCCTGCCGCAGCCGCCCCCACACCGGCCTGAGCCCTCCGGGCGACCACCACTCGGACGGGGCGGGCCCGCCGGTTCGTCGGAGCGTCGGACAGACACCCGGTGGAGTGACTCGCTGCTGTCTGATCACCACTCAGCGCTCGCACATGTCATGATCGGCTCGCTTGTACCGCACCGACAACCGACTGCTCTTGAGGGGGCAACCGTGGCCGAGCGCCAGAACGGCACCGTGAAGTGGTTCAACGACGAGAAGGGGTACGGCTTCATCACGCCGGAGTCCGGGCCCGACCTCTTCGTTCACTTCCGGGCGATCGAGGGCAATGGCTTCAAGTCCCTCGTCGAGGGACAGAAGGTGACCTTCGAGGCCGTGCAGGGCCAGAAGGGCATGCAGGCCGACAAGGTCCAGGTGGCGGGATAGGAAGTCCGCCCAGGACCCGTCAGGCGCTGCGCCGCCTCATTCGCCGCACCCCCGACCACGAGCCGTGTGGACGGCCTGCCCGTCGCCCACGACTGTCGGGGGTGCCGTCATGCTCGGACACGTCTCCCGGGCCGAACCCTTGGCCCAACCCTGCCGCCGGGGCCTCGCCGACTGCTCGAACCCGCCCTCGGAGGCGACGACTCCGGCGGATCGACCGGACAGGCCCCCCAGGGGCCACAAGAGCCCTGGCGGCGGTGGCTTCGAGGTGAGCCGGTGCCGGGCCGGTCCCGTGATCGGACTCCTCGGCAGCCATGGTGTTCCGGCCCCGTGCCCGGGTCGCGGCCGACCCCCGCAGATGTGATTTCGGTCCCGGTACGTCCGGAATCGTGGCAGGAAGCGCTGCTGACAGGGCATCATCACGCGTAGACAATGGGATGTCGGGTCGCTCCGTCGACCAGGGTGGGGTAGCCGGGATGCGTGGTGTCGGGGGTGTTGTGGACGACACCACCCCGGACGTCCCTCCGGCCGGTGTCCGGTGGCGCCCCGACGGCCCTCGGCGCCGGTACGCCCCGCTCCGTCCCGTCCCGCCCGCACCAGCGCACCGGCGACCGCACACCACTGGAAGGCCCTGATCTCATGGCAGTCGAGCTACCCGAGCCTCTGCAGTGGGTCCTCATGCTGCTCGCCGGCACCCGTTGGCCGGAGGCCGACGAGGACATGCTGCGGGACATGGCGGAGCACTGGCGCAGTGGTGCGAAGACGGTGGAGGAGGCGGGTAG